>JBFJZW010000030.1:0-24911 GCA_041621875.1 Pseudomonas sp.
GCCGATCACCGCCACGCTTTTGCGCGAGCTGTTCTGCAGGCGCGCGGCGATGGCCATGCCCAGGGCGGCGCTGATGCTGGTGCTGGAGTGGCCGACGCCAAAGGTGTCGTATTCGCTCTCGCTACGGCGCGGGAAGGCGGCGATGCCGTCCTTCTGGCGCAGGCTGCCCATCTGCTCGCGGCGGCCGGTGAGAATCTTGTGCGGATAGGCCTGATGGCCCACATCCCACACCAGGCGATCATCCGGGGTGTCGAAGACGTAATGCAGAGCCACGGTCAGCTCGATCACGCCGAGGCCCGCGCCGAAATGCCCACCGGTCTGCCCGACCGTATACAGCAGGTACTGGCGCAACTCGTCGGCCAGGGTTTCCAGCTCGGCCTCGCCCAGGCGGCGTAGCTCGTCCGGCGTGTTGGCGCGGTCTAGAAGGGGCGTCAGCGGGCGCTCACGGGGAATCTCGTGGAAGGTCGTCGGCATCAGGCAGATCGTTATAGGTGTAAAAGATGCGGCAGTTTACCCGAAGCGCCGGAAACTGCCCAAACATGGTTCGGTTCGGCCGGCATCCTGCGGATTACCAGGTGTCAATTGAGCGCTTTTTGCCTTCACGCGCTGCCTGCTTTGGCGTTGCATTGAGCCCGCGCAGCAGCCAGGCGCGGGTTTCCACGGGGTCGATCACCGCATCGATCTCGAGAACGCTGGCCATATTGATGCCCTTGCCGTTCTGGTAGGCCTTGGCCACCAGCTTGTCGAACAGCTGCTGGCGCGCGGCGGGCTCTTCGATAGCCGCCAGTTCCTTGGCAAAGCCCAGGCGCACTGCGCCTTCCAGGCCCATGGCACCAAACTCGGCGCTGGGCCAGGCGATGGTAAACAGCGGCGAGTGGAAGCTGCCGGCGGCCATGGCCTGGGCCCCGAGGCCGTAACCCTTGCGCAGCACCACGGTGAAAAACGGCACCGTCAGGCTGGCGGCGGCGACGAACATGCGCGACACATGGCGCACCGTGGCCTGTTTTTCCGCCTCGGGGCCGACCATAAAGCCGGGCGTATCGCACAGCGACAGCAGCGGGATATCGAAGGCGTCGCACAGCTGCATAAAGCGTGCGGCCTTGTCGCCGGATACCGCGTCGATGGCCCCGCCCAGGTGCGCGGGGTTATTGGCCAGCAGGCCGAACGGCTGGCCCTCGATACGGATAAAGGCGGTGATCAACCCCGGCGCGAACTGGCGGCGCAGTTCCAGCACCGAGTCGCGGTCGGCCAGGGTGTCGATCACCTGGCGGATGTCATACACCCGCAGGCGGTTTTCCGGGATCAAGTGGCGCAGCTCGCGTTGATCGGCGCAGTCCCACTCGCTTAGCGCGCCCTGGAAGTAGCTCAGGTATTGCTTGGCGACTCGAACTGCCTCGACCTCGTCGGCCACCTGCACATCGATCACCCCGTTCGGTCCCTGCACGCTGACCGGACCGACTTGCTCTGGAGTAAAGCTGCCCAGGCCACCGCCTTCGATCATCGCCGGGCCGGCCATGCCGATGGTCGCGTTGTCGGTGGCGATAATCACATCGCAGCAGCCGAGCAGGGCGGCGTTACCGGCAAAGCAGCGCCCGGACACCACCCCGACCAGCGGCACCAGGCCGGAGAGCTTGGCCATGCCGACAAAGGTATGGCAGTCCAGCCCGGCCACGCCGACGAAATCGCTATCGCCCGGGCGGCCGCCGCCGCCCTCGGCAAACAGCACCAGGGGCAAGCGCCACTGGGCGGCGAGGCCGAGCATGCGGTCGGTCTTCTTGTGGTTCATTACCCCTTGGGTGCCGGCGAATACCGTGTAGTCGTAGGCGATGGCCATGCAGCGCGCGGCCTGGCTGCCAAACGCTTCGGCGTTGACCGTGCCGATACCGGCCACCAGGCCATCGGCCGGGCTCTGTTCGATCAGTTCCTCCAGCGAACGCCGACGCCGTTGCGCGGCGATCGCCAGTGCGCCGTATTCGCTGAAACTGCCTTCATCCAGCAGGTCCGCCAGGTTTTCCCGCACCGTGCGCTGGCCGGTCTTGCGCCGTTTGGCCACGGCCTGGGGGCGGCGCTCGTCGCGGGTCAGCGCATGGCGTTCGAGCACTTCGGCCAGATCCGCGCGGATATGCGCCAGGTCCAGGCTGTGTTCGCTCTGGCTGGCGGCGGCGTCGACCTCGGCAGGTTCGATAAACAGCAGCGGCTGGCCTTCATTGAGCGCGCTGCCGACCTGCACCGCCAGTTGGCGGACGATGCCGCTGTGGCTGGCGCTGACCACAAACTCCATCTTCATCGCTTCCAGCACGGCGATGCTTTGGCCGACGGCCACCGCGTCACCCTCGGCCACTTCCAGGCTGACCACCACCCCGGTGCTATGGGTCAGCAGCGGCAGACAACCCGCTGGTGCGTCTGCGACCTGTTCAGCGCTTTGGCTGGCGGTCTGCGCAACGGCAAAGAAGTGATGCGGGTGGGCCTGGGTTTGCGCGGCCAGCAGCTCGCTTAGCTGGCTTTCGACAAAGCGTGTGGTCAGCTGATAGCTCGCCACCTGGGGCAGGCGCAGCAGGTTCTGTAACAGGTGCAGATTGCTCGCTACGCCTTCCAGGCGGAACTCGCACAGCGCACGGTAGGCGCGGCGCAGGGCGCTGGGGTAGTCCGGCGCATGGGCGATCAGCTTGGCCAGCAGCGAATCGTAGCTGGGGCTGACCGGGTAGCCGGCGTAGCCGTAGCCATCCACCCGCAGGCCCGGACCGCTGGGCGGTTGGTAGGCAGTCAGGGTGCCGGCGGCCGGGCGGGTGCTGCCGTCGCTGCTCATGCTTTCCAGATTGATGCGCAGTTGCACGGCGCAGCCATTAAGCGCCGGTGGCGTGAGCAAGCCCAACTCGCGCAGGGAGATGCCCGCGGCGAGTTTGAGTTGGGTGTGCAGCAGATCGACCCCGGTGACCTGTTCGGTCACGGTGTGCTCGACCTGGATGCGCGGGTTGGCTTCCATAAAGTAGAAGCGCTCGGGCTGCTCGGCATCCAGCAGGAATTCGAAAGTGCCCAGGCCCTGATAGTGCGCCGCGCCGGCCAGCTTAAGCGCGGCAGCGATCATGCGTTCGCGGGTGGCGGGCGGCAGATCCGGGCTGGGAGCGATTTCCACCAGCTTCTGCTGGCGACGTTGCAGGCTGCAGTCGCGTTCCCACAGATGGTTGACCGCGCCCGTGGCATCGCCCAGCACCTGGATCTCGATATGACGGGCCTGGCTGACCAGCTGTTCGATATACAGCGCGTTATTGCCAAAGGCGCTGTGTGCCTCGGATTGGCAGCGGGCAAAGGCCTCGTCCAGCTCGGCGGCGCTGAATACCGGGCGCATGCCGCGGCCGCCGCCACCGGCCAGGGCCTTGAGCATGACCGCGCCATGCTTGGCGAGAAAGCCATGGGCTTCATCCAGGCTGATCGCCCGGTTGATCCCGGCCACCAGCGGCACCGCGCAGCGCTCGGCAAGCTCTCGCGCTGCGGCCTTGTCGCCAAACAGTTGCAGCACCTCGGCACTGGGGCCGACAAAGCACAGCCCGACGGCCTGGCAGCGCCGCGCGAACTCGGCGTTTTCGGCGAGAAAGCCATAGCCCGGATGCACGGCGTCGCAGCCCTCGGCCTTGGCAATCTCGATCAGCTGATCCATATCCAGATAGGCCGGCACACCACGGCCCTTGAGTGCTACGGCGCTATCGGCCTGACGCACGTGTAGGGAGGCGGCGTCGTCCTCGGCGTACACCGCCACCGAGCGGATGCCCAGTTCACTGGCGGCGCGGGCGATACGGATGGCGATTTCGCCACGGTTGGCGATCAGCAGGGCGGCGAAGGGTGCGGTGGTAACGGGCATGGTGGCTCCAGATTGTTATTCTGCAGCCATCTTAGGCGCTCGCTGGGTGAGGTAAACCAAGCCTTAGCGGGTAAGTGTTGAGCTATTGATGCGGGTGATAAGAGGCGGAGTGATCGCGGGGTGGACTAGGCGTCCCCGCCGCTCCTACAGGGGCGTGGATGGTTGTAGGAGCGGGCTTGCCCGCGATGGGCATTTCGCTGGCTTAGCTGCGCCGTTCGACGATATAGCGGGCCAGTTCGCGCAGCGGCTCGGCGGCCGAGTCGAAGGGGCGCAGGGCGTGCAGGGCCTGGTCGCGCAGTTCCAGGGCATAGGCCTTGGCTGCGTCGAGGCCGAGCAGGGCCGGGTAGGTGGGTTTGTCGTGGGCCTGGTCCTTGCCCTGGGTCTTGCCCAGGGTGGCGGTGTCGCTTTCCACGTCGAGGATATCGTCCTGCACCTGGAAGGCCAGGCCGATGGCGCGGGCGTAGCTGTGCAGGGCTTTCAAGGCATGCTCGTCGGCGCGCTCGCTGGCCAGGGCCCCGAGCTGCACGCTGGCTTCGATCAGGGCACCGGTCTTGTGTCGGTGCATGATTTCCAGGGCGTTCTGGTCGAGCTGGCGGCCCACCGAGCCGAGGTCGATGGCCTGACCGCCGACCATCCCGGCCGGACCGGCGGCGCGGGCCAGGGTGCTGACCATGCTCAGGCGTAGCTGGGTGTTCTGCGGGTTGCGTCGGGCGTCGGCCAGTACCTCGAAGGCCAGGGTCTGCAGGCCGTCGCCGGCGAGTATGGCGCAGGCCTCGTCGAAGGCCTTGTGGGTGGTCGGCTGGCCGCGGCGCAGGTCGTCGTCGTCCATTGCCGGCAGGTCGTCGTGGACCAGGGAATAGGCGTGGATCAGCTCCACCGCGCAGGCCGCGCCGTCGGCTCGCTCGGGGTCACCGCCGAGGGCTTCGCAGGCGGCATACACCAACAGCGGGCGGACCCGCTTGCCACCGTTGAACAGGCTGTAGCGCATGGCCTGGTAGAGCCGCGCCAGCTGTGGCTGCTCCTGGCCGAACAGGCTGTCCAGGGCGGCGTCGACACGGCTTTGGCAGTGCGCCTGGTAGGCCGCGATCATGCCTGTCGATCCGCGTCGAAGGGGGCTTCCTCCAGCGCGCCGTCGCGCTCCATCAGGATTTGCACTTTCTGTTCGGCCTGGGCCAGGGCGGCCTGGCAGTCGCGGGTCAGGCGCACGCCCTGCTCGAAGGCGGTCAGCGAGTCTTCCAGCGACAGCTCGCCGTTTTCCAGACGCTCGACCAGGTTCTGCAGATCGGTCAGGGATTGCTCGAAGTCGAGCGCGGCTTTTTTGCGGGCGGCCATGGCGGATATCTCGGGGCAGATCGGGGAAGTGGAACCGGCGCGACACTAGCAGAGCAGGCGCGTGCGGGCAAATCAGCGGGGCTTGGGGCGGGCTGCAGTCACCCTGGAAAGCTCGCCGCTAAAGCGCCGCCCACAGGGCTGGAGCTCTGCTTGGCTGTCAGCCGATCAGGCCATGGCCGCGGGCCATCAGCACCGCTAACAATGGGATGGCCAGCAGCAGCAACAGTTCCACCCGGATCGCCATGATCACCCAGCGTGCCTGGCGTGCACTGACCTGGGGGATCTGGCCGGCCTTGAGGCTATTGCGCCAGTTGATAAAGACAAAGGTGGGCCCTGCCGAAATCAGCCCGACCAAAATAAACAGGCCGACCTTGGCATGGAACAGGCCGTTGCCCAGGTAGTAGTCCAGCCCCTTGCCGTACCAGATCACCCGGGCCAGGCCGCTGAACAGCACCAGCCCGGCGAAGATACCGTAGGCCAGGTCGGTGACGATCAGGCTGCGTGCGCGTTGCAGGTCCAGCGGCAGCTTGAACTGCACGTGCTCGATGGCGAGCAGGGCGAACAGGACGAAGATCGACAGGTAATGGATATAGGCGATAAGGGCGCTGGTCATGCTGTTTCCTTGGTTGCGGAGGCGGCGCTGGGGGGGGCTGCAAACCATTGGTCGAGCCGGGTCAGCCGGTAAGCATAGCCACCCAGGCACAGGCTGCGCAGCCCCATAAAGGCGAGAAACGCCAGCCACAGGCCGTGATTGCCCAGCGGTTGCAGGACCCAGGCCAGTGGCAGGGCGAGCGCAAGCGCCAGCAGCATGGCATCGCGCATTTCGCGGGCGCGGGTGGCCCCGATAAACAGGCCGTCGAGCAGGTAACTCCAGACTGCAATCAGCGGCAGCAGGGCGAGGTAGGGCAGGTAGTCGAGGGCCTGGTCGCGGACCACGGCGATATTGGTCTGCAGGCCGATAAACCAATGGCCGCCGAGCAGGAAGAACAGGGCAAAGCCCAGGCTGGCCAGCAGCGACCAGCCGCCGGCGACGATCAGGCTGCGCCGCAGGGCGTTGCGGTCGCGCGCGCCGAGGGCATGCCCGCACAGCGCTTCCACCGCATGGGCCAGGCCATCCAGGGCGTGGGCGGTGAGCAGCAGGCCGTTGAGCAGCAGGGCGTTGGCCGCCACCGTGGCGTCGCCCAGGCGCGTGCCCTGCACGGTGATCAGAAAGAACACCGCCTGCAGTGCCAGGGTGCGGATAAAGATGTCGCGGTTGACCGCCAGCAGCGGTCGCCAGTTCAGCCAACGCCCCAGTGCTGCCCAGTCGAGCCGCCCGGCATAGCCGCGCAGGGCGCGCCGCGCCAGGTACAGGCCGAGCAATGCTCCACTCCATTCGGCAATCACCGAGGCCCAGGCCGCGCCTGCCACGCCCCAGTGCAGGCCGAGGACAAACAGCAGGTCGAGGGCCACATTGAGCAGGTTGGTGGTCAGCAGAATCGCCAGCGGCCCGCGGGCGTTCTGGGTGCCGAGCAACCAGCCGATCAGGGCGTAGGTCGTCAGGGCTGCCGGCAGGCCGAACAGGCGGATATGCAGGTAGTCACGGGCCAGGGCATCGAGGTTGGCGGAGGGTTGCATCAGGCCGAGGGCGGCGTTGCTCAAGGGCAGCGCCAGGCCGATCAGCAGCAGCGCCAGCCCGCCGCCAAGCAGCAGGCCCTGCAGCAGCACCTGGCGCAGCGCGCTGCCGTCGCCCCGTCCGGCAGCCTGGGCGCTGAACCCCGTGGTGCCCATGCGCAGAAAGCCCACCGCCCAGGTCAGCAGGGTATAGAGGCTGCCGCCCACGGCCACGGCGGCCAGCTGATGGGCGTGGGGCAGATGGCCGACCACGGCACTGTCGACCAGGGCCACCAGCGGCACCGACAGGTTGCTCAGGATCATCGGCGCGGCCAGGGCCCAGACCTTGCGCTGGGTTGGCTGGTGCTGCCAGGCGTCGAGCAGTGCGGACATGGGCGCTCCGGAAAAAGGCCGATTATAGGCGCAGCCCGGTTGATAGCAGCCCGTTGAAAAATGTAGGCGAGGCAGCCAAGACAAGGCAAAAATGGCCGAGAAAGCGCAGTTTACTGTTGTAAGTGAGCATTTGATTCGCTGCGCTCACCCCTTCGGGGCCGGTCTAAAGCACGTTCAGCCTTCGGCTGTGAGGCCATTTTTAACGCAGTATTGGCAACGCAGGTAGTTTTTCAGCGGGCTGATAGTGCGTTTTCGCCTATGCAGGCCTGGTTATAGCAGCAAGGGTTGCAGCGGTCGGCCGCAGCCTAGGGCTGGGCTGGCTAAACTGAATTCAGGGGGTAATGACTGCGCGCCGCGTGGTCGAGGAGGTGGTTATGCAGATGGCACAAACCCTTGAGCGCAACCTGCAGCGCGCGCGCTGTCAGTACGAGCTGCTCGAGCATGATATGACGGCGACCAGTCTGGAGTCGGCCCGCAAGGCGGGTATTCCGGCCGCACGCATGGCCAAGTCGGTGATCCTCGATGATCGCCGCGGGCATTATCTGATGGCCGTGCTGCCGGCCAATCGCCAGCTGGACCTGGACAAGGTACGCAAGGGCCCGCAGCGTTGGCAGCTGAGCGGCGAGCAGGCGCTGGCCAAGCTGTTCAAGGATTGTCAGCGCGGTGCGGTGCCGGCCCTGGGTGAGCTCTATGGCCTGGACATGCTGATCGACCCCATGCTGGTCGGCCAGCAGGACATCTACCTGGAGGCCGGCGACCATGAAAGCCTGGTGCATATGCCGGTCGACGAGTTCTTCAGGCTGGTGCCCAACGCCGAGATCCGCGAGCTCTGCGCCTGAGACCTGAGACCTGAGACCTGAGCCGGCGCTGCGGGCGGCGGCCAGTTGTGCGCCGCTCGCGACTTTGCCGGTGGACCACTCGTCGGCCGCCGGGGCCTCGACTATAGTGTGTGGCTGCACCCACCACCCTGTTGGAGCCCGCAATGCCGAAGAAAGGACTGCTTCTGGCACTTGCCCTGAGCCTGCTCAGCGCCTGTGATTCTTCCACCCCTGAGCCTGCCAAGGTCAGCGTCAGCGCTCCCGCCGCCAGCCGTGAGGCTGCGCCGCCACTGGACAAGGCGGCCCTGGCCGAGCGCTACGCCGGCCGTGAACTGACGGTGGTGGATGTTTCCGAAGTGCAGCTGGAGGGAGCCAGCACGCTGTCGGTCAGCTTCTCGGTGCCTCTGGATCCCGAGCAGAAGCTCGCCTCGCGCCTGCACCTGGTCGACAGCAAGAGCGGCAAGGTCGATGGAGCCTGGGAGCTTGCCGATAACCTGATGGAAGTGCGCCT
The DNA here is from genome assembly GCA_041621875.1 of Pseudomonas sp. GTDB lineage: Bacteria > Pseudomonadota > Gammaproteobacteria > Pseudomonadales > Pseudomonadaceae > Aquipseudomonas. Next base: position 8,504 of record JBFJZW010000030.1, read on the forward strand.
GCGCCACCTGGAGCCGCAGCGCAAGCTGGTGCTGACCGTGGATGCCGGGCTGCAGGCCCTGACCGGCGCGACCTTGGCCGCCGAACACGTCAGCCGTCTGCAGACCCGTGACCTGCAGGCCAGCGTCGGCTTCGCCAGCCGCGGCTCGCTGTTGCCGACCCGCCTGGCCGAGGGCCTGCCGGTGATCGCGCTGAACGTCGACAAGGTCAATGTCGAATTCTTCCGAATCAAGGCCGAAGCCCTGCCGAAGTTTCTCGCTCAATGGGGGCGCAGCAGCAACCTGGACACCTGGGAGGCGCGCTCGCTGCTGCCCATGGCCGATCTGGTGTATGGCGGCCGTTTCGACCTCAACCCCGCGCGCAATACCCGCGAAACCCTGCTGCTGCCGATTGCCGGCCTGGAGCCGTTCAAGCAGCCGGGTGTGTACCTGGCGGTGATGCGCGAGGCCGGCAGCTACAGTTATTCGCAGCCCGCCACGCTGTTTACCCTGAGCGATATCGGCCTGTCCGCCCACCGCTACCGCAACCGTCTGGATGTGTTCACCCAGGCCCTGGCCGGTGGTGAGGCGATGGCCGGTGTCGCCCTGGAGTTGCTCGATGGCAAGGGCCAGCTGCTGGCCGAGGGCAAGACCGACAAGGCCGGCCACGCCGAATTGCCGCTGGCCGCCAAGGCCGAGGTGCTGCTGGCCCATCTCGGTGAGCAGACCAGCCTGTTGCGCCTGAACGGCCCCGCCCTGGATCTGGCCGAGTTCGATATCGCCGGGCCCCAGGCCCATCCGCTGCAGTTCTTCGTGTTCGGCCCGCGGGATCTCTATCGCCCGGGCGAAAGCGTGCTGCTCAACGGCCTGCTGCGCGATGCCGATGGCCGCGCGGTCAACGCCCAGCCGGTGAATGTCGAGGTGCGCCGGCCGGACGAGCAGGTCAGCCGCAAGTTCGTCTGGCAGGCCGATGCCAGCGGGCTCTATCAGTACCAGCTGCAGCTGGCCGAGGAAGCCCCGACCGGGCGCTGGCAGCTGCTGTTCGACCTCGGCGATGGCAAGCCGCAACTCTACGAATTTTCCGTGGAGGACTTTCTTCCCGAACGCCTGGCCCTGGAACTCAAGGGCAGCGATGCGCCTTATAAGCCGGCGCAGGCCGCCGACTTCGAGGTCAGTGGGCGCTACCTGTACGGCGCGCCGGCCGCGGGCAACCGCCTTAGCGGCCAGCTTTATGTGCGGCCGCTGCGTGAGGCGGTGGAGAGCTTGCCGGGCTATCAGTTCGGCTCGGTCACCGAGACGGAACTGAGCCAGGATATCGAGCTGGAAGACACCAGCCTGGACGAGCAGGGCAAGGCCCAACTGAGTATCGACAGCCGCTGGGCCAGTGCCAAATCGCCGCTGCGTCTGATTCTTCAGGCCAGCCTGCAGGAGTCCGGCGGCCGGGCGATTACCCGGCGCATCATCCAGCCGGTATGGCCGGCCGAGCGCCTGCCCGGGGTGCGCGGCCTGTTCGATGGTGAGCAGTTGGACGCCGACAGCCTGGCCGAGTTCGAAGTGCTGGTGGCCGATGCCGCCGGCAACAAGCTGGCCGCCGAACAGTTGACCGTGCGCCTGGTGCGCGAGCGCCGCGACTACTTCTGGAACTTCTCCGAGAGCGATGGCTGGAGCCATAACTACAACGAAAAATTCCTTACCCTGGGCGAGGAAAGCCTCGAGGTCGACGCCGGCGGCACGGCCAAGATCAGCTTCCCGGTGGAGTGGGGCCCGTACCGCGTCGAAGTCGTAGATACCCAGACCGGCATGCTCAGCAGCCTGCGGTTCTGGGCCGGTTATCGCTGGCAGGACAACGCAGATGGCGGCGCGGTGCGCCCCGATCAGGTCAAGCTGGCGCTGGATAAACCGGCCTATGTCGATGGCGACACCGCCCGGGTCACCGTCACCCCGCCCGCTGCGGGCAAGGGCTACCTGATGGTGGAGTCCAGCGAAGGACCGCTGTGGTGGCAGGAAGTCGAGGTGCCGGCCGAGGGCAAGACCTTCGATATCCCGATCGCCAAGGACTGGGCACGGCATGACCTGTACCTCAGCGCCCTGGTGATCCGCCCCGGCGAGCGCAAGAGCAATGCCACGCCCAAGCGCGCGGTGGGCCTGCTGCATCTGCCGCTGGAGCGCGCGCCACGCAAGCTGGCGCTGACCCTCAGCGCTGCGGAAAAGATGCGCCCCAACCAGCCGCTCACGGTCAAGGTGCAGGCGCGCAACGCCGACGGCAGCATCCCGAAACAGGCCCAGGTGCTGGTGGCCGCGGTGGATGTTGGCATCCTCAATATCACCGGCTACGCCACCCCCGATCCCTTCGCCAACTTCTTCGGCCGCAAGGCTTATGGTGCGGACCAGCTGGATATCTACGGCCAGCTGATCGAGGCCGGGCAAGGCCGGGTGGCCAAGCTGGCCTTTGGTGGTGACGCGGCGCTGGCCGGTGGCGGCAAGCGCCCGGACACCAGTGTGCTGATCGTCGCCCTGCAGAGCCAGCCGCTGCTGCTGAACGAGCAGGGCGAGGGCGAAGTCAGCCTGGCTATCCCCGACTTCAACGGTGAGCTGCGCCTGATGGCGCAAGCCTGGACCGATGAGCACTACGGCATGGGCGAAGGCAAGACGGTGGTCGCCGCGCCGCTGATTGCCGAGCTGTCGGCCCCGCGCTTTCTCGCCGGTGGCGATGAAACCACCCTGGCCCTGGACCTGAGCAACCTGTCCGGGCGCGAGCAGCAGCTGGATGTGCAGTTCAGCGCCGAAGGCCAGCTGCGTCTGGCTCCGGGAGGCGCTGCCAGCGTTGTGCCGATCACCCTGGCCGATGGTCAGCGCAGCATTCTGCGCATTCCGGTGACCGCCCTGGGTGGTTACGGCCAAGGTCGTTTCAAGGTCAGCGTCAATGGCCTGGCCCTGCCCGGTGAAGAGCTGCAGCCCTTCAGCCGTGAGTGGGCCCTGGGCATTCGCCCGGCCTATCCGGCGCAGCTGCAGCACTTCCGCGCGGTGCTTAAAGACCAGCCATGGAGCCTGCCGGCCAATGCCCTCAGTGCCTTCGAAGCTGCAGGCCTGGAGGCGCGACTGGCGATTTCCAGCCGGCCGCCGCTCAACCTCGGCGAGCAGATCCGCGCACTCAAGGCCTACCCCTATGGCTGCCTGGAGCAGACCACCAGCGGCCTGTATCCGTCGCTCTATGCCGATGCGGCAACGCTGAAACGCCTGGGCGTGGCAGCCGAGCCCGATGAGCAGCGCAAGCGTTCCATCGAACTGGGCATCGAGCGGCTGCTGAGCATGCAGCGCTACAACGGTGGCTTCGGCCTATGGGGCGCGGACAGCGATGAGGAATACTGGCTGACCGCCTACGTCAGCGACTTCCTTCTGCGCGCCCGTGAGCAGGGCTTCGGTGTGCCGGAAGAGGCGCTGAAAAAGGCCAACGAGCGTCTGCTGCGTTACCTGCAGGAGCGTCAGCTGATCGAGGTCAACTACAGCGAAAACATCAACCACAGCCGTTTTGCCGTGCAGGCCTACGCCGGTTACGTGCTGGCGCGTAGTCAGCAGGCTCCGTTGGGTGCCCTGCGCAGCCTGTACGAGCGGAGCAGCGATTCGTTGTCCGGCTTGCCGCTGGTGCACCTGGCCGTGGCGCTGGAGAAAATGGGCGACCAGCCGCGTGCCGATGAGCTGTTGGCCGCGGGGCTGGCGCGTAACCGTAAGAGCAGAAGCTGGTTGGCCGACTACGGCAGCCCGCTGCGCGACCAGGCGCTGATTCTGGCGCTGCTGGAAGAACACGACCTGGCCGGCAGCCGCCGTGAGGAACGGCTGTTCAACCTGGCCGATGAGGTGGCCGGGCAACGGTGGTTGTCGACCCAGGAGCGCAACTCGCTGTACCTGGCCGGGCGCAACCTGCTGAGCAAGCCGGAGCCGAGCTGGAGCGCGGCGCTGCAAAGCGGCAGCCTGGCCTTCGAGCTGAACAATGCCCAGCCGGGCCTCAAGCTCGACGGCAGCGATCTGGCTGCGCCTTTGAGCATCAGCAATTCGGCGAGCAAGCCGGGCGATACGCCGCTGTATCAGCAGCTGACCCTGTCCGGTTATCCGAGCCAGGCCCCGGCGGCGGGCGGTGAAAACCTCAGCATCTACCGCGAATACCTGGGCATGGATGGCCGGGCGCTGGATCTGAACAACCTGCAGAGCGGCGAGCTGGTGCTGGTGCACCTGGCCGTAGCGGCTGACCAGCGGGTGCCGGATGCCCTGGTGGTCGATCTGCTGCCGGCGGGCCTGGAGCTGGAAAACCAGAACCTGGCGCAAAGCTCGGCCAGCCTGGACGACGCCAGCAGCGCGGTGAAGGAATGGCACAAGGCAATGCAGAATGCCGCGATCAAGCACCAGGAGTTCCGTGGCGATCGCTATGTCGCGGCGCTGGATGTCAACAGCTACGGCACCACCCACCTGCTGTACCTGGCCCGCGCCGTCACCCCCGGCAGCTACCGCGTGCCGCCACCGCAGGTGGAGTCGATGTACCGGCCCAACTGGCAGGCCCTGGGCGAGACGCCGGGGCGTTTGATCGTTAAAGAGCGCTAGAACGCACAAGGCCCGCCAAATTGGCGGGCCTTGTTGTTTGGCTTAACCGATTAAACCGCTGAGCAACCACAACCCCAGCACCAGCCATATCACCCCGGCGACAATCGAGCGGCGAATAAAGGCGCGTACCGCCAGGTACAGCAGCCACAGGCCGGCGACCAGAACCACGATGCTGAGTAATGACGGCGTCACCCCCAAGGCCTTGGACATGCCGGTAATAAAACTGCTGATCGCTCCGCTGAAGATGCCGAAAAAGCCGCTCAGGCCCTCGACGATAAAGCGGATTACCGACCCAACGGCCTCGCCAAGGGATTCAAAAAAGCCTTCTACGCGCATTTGCATGGTTCCTGTCAGCCGAGCGCGGCGCTGGAGGTTAGCCAGCACCTGCGCCAAGGGCCGCTAGTGTGCCATTCCTTGGCAGTGCTCGCAGGGGTATTGCTGATGCCGGTCTGGATAAGGTTCGGGCTAAATGTGTTCAAGCAAGGGGGGGGATGATCGAATTCAGTAGATGAGGTGAGTGGGTCCGGATATTCAGGCAGTCTTCTTTGCCGGCATGCCGAACGGAGGGAAAGGTGCAAGGCTGTAACGACGCTTGCACCTTTGCCGCGTGTGAGGCCATTGCCTCGTCAACAGTTACTGGCCGCTAACCAACTGGGTGACATTGATCAGCATGGACTGGCCTACCGAGACATAGTCCGGTGCCAGCATTGGCGAGTCGAACTCGGCATTGGCCATCTGTATTTCCTCCAGCCGACAAGCCTCGAGTGCGCTTTGGAAGAGCGCTCCTGCCGCATCTTCCACATTAGGTTCAAGGTAGGTTGCATAGTTGGCTGCGGCCTGTGCCTCGGCCATCTCCGCGTCGCAGTGGCTAGCCAGCGCAGGGCCGGCCAGCAGCATGGCCGCTATTGCCCAGATGGGAATCGAATAGAAACTCATGACTAATCTCCCGAATCTACTTTGCTAGTTGGTAAAGGCGCACAAGGCGTAGGTGGTTGCGGTGATCTGGACCGCGGACCCTCCGCCCGTTGTCTTGATCAGCGATGCGGTCCAGCTCGAGTCGGTTGGCGGGTAGCTCAGAGTGGTCTGCCAAGTCTGAGTCGAGGAATAGCTCGCCCCGCCGCCTAGCACCTTCTTGCCGTCGCTGCAGGTCACCGTGCAGGTAATAGCGGTTGTGTTCTGGGTGCAGGCTTCAGTTTTGCGTTCCCAGTCGGTCAAACCGGTAGCGCCGGTATCGCCTTGCGGGCCCTGGGCACCGGCTGGCCCGGTTTCACCCTGTGGCCCTTGAGCGCCGGTATCGCCTTGCGGTCCGCTGGGTCCGACCTCGCCTTGCGGGCCCTGGGCACCGGTTGGCCCGGTTTCACCCTGTGGCCCTTGAGCGCCGGTTTCGCCCTGCGGTCCGCTGGGTCCGACCTCGCCTTGCGGGCCCTGGGTACCGGTTGGGCCGGCCTCACCCTGTGGTCCTTGAGCGCCGGTTTCGCCCTGCGGTCCGCTGGGTCCGACCTCGCCTTGCGGGCCCTGGGCACCGGTTGGCCCGGCCTCACCCTGTGGTCCTTGAGCGCCGGTTTCGCCCTGCGGTCCGCTGGGTCCGACCTCGCCTTGCGGGCCCTGAGCTCCAGTTGCGCCGGTGTCACCCTGCGGCCCTTGTGGACCTGTTTCTCCAGTATCGCCCTTGGTTCCCGGGCATTTGCCATTCACGCCGCGCTCGCAGTCCCATACCCGCTGCTCAAGGGCACCGAGGCCGCCTTTTAGGTTGGCTATGCTGTGCTCGGGGTCATGATCCGCCAGCACCGGTGCGCTTATCCCGAGTAGCGCCGTCGATAGCAGGGCTGTAGGTGCGAGAATTGCCAGGCTGCGCCAGCGCGCGGCTGCAATAGCCACGGCTGTTGCGGATAAGTGCGGTCCTTGTACTGGATGTTGTGCATTACCTGAGACGTTGCGGTTCATGATCAATGCCCTGCTGTGGGAGTAAGAGCACCCCGCCCTCAGCCGTGAGCAATCAATCTGTCGATGATTTTCCCGGGAGGGCCTGCCTATAGTGCGCAGGATGAGGTCCAGGTGAGTTTTCACCTTGCGCGCTACCCTCTGGTTTCAGGTGCTACGGCTGAGGTTAAGGCCGATCTTTTGCGCGTCATTGACCTAGGACGCGCCATGCTTTTGATATCACGGTGATATTGATTTAGTTCTGAGTCGGGGCCTTGTAAAGCTGCTTCAGGGCTGAAACATGTAAATTTGACGATTGGCCGATAAGTGGTTGTTTTGTGGTGGTTTATTGGCGGCGACTGTCTGGCGAGGTGTTGGCTTTCATGCGGAAAACCTGGAAAGGATGGCTGGGTGAGCGTTTGCGTACGGGCGCGGTGATAGGCGACAGGCCCCCGCGGTCGAGGGCGTGGCGTGGCGGGTGGTTGGTGTTGTTGCCGGTGCTGCTGTGGAGCGCCGACCGTCTGTTCCCCTTGCCCCTGCCGGCAGACGATCTGGCCCGGGTGGTGCTGGCCGAGGACGGTACGCCCTTGTGGCGCTTTGCCGACCATGACGGTGTATGGCGCTACCCGGTCAGCCCGGCCGAGGTGTCGCCTTATTACCTGGACGCGCTGCTGACCTACGAGGACCGCTGGTTCTATCGCCATCCAGGGGTCAATCCACTGGCCCTGGGCCGCGCGGCCTGGCAGAACCTGCGCGGCGGCCGGGTGCTGTCCGGCGGCAGCACCTTGTCGATGCAGGTGGCGCGGCTGCTCGATCCCCATGCGCGCAGCTACGCCGGCAAGCTCAAGCAGCTGTGGCGCACCGCGCAGCTGGAGTGGCATCTGTCCAAGGATGAAATCCTCACCCTGTACCTCAACCGCGCGCCCTTCGGCGGCACCCTGCAGGGCGTGGCGGCGGCCAGCTGGGCCTATCTGGGCAAGTCGCCGCGCCAGCTGACCCGGGCCGAGGCGGCGCTGCTCGCGGTGCTGCCGCAAGCCCCCAGCCGCTTGCGCCCGGATCGTCACCCGGAGCGCGCCCAGGCGGCGCGGGATAAGGTGCTCAAGCGGTTGTCCAGTTTCGCGGTGTGGCCGCAAGGGGCGATCAACGACGCGCTGGAGGAGCCAGTGCTCCTCGCGCCGCGCCAGGAACCCCGGCTGGCCCCCTTGCTGGCGCGCCGATTGAATACGGCCGGTAGCCCGCCGTTGATCCGCACCACCCTGGACGCCGCCCTGCAGCGCCGTTTGGAAGACCTGCTGCTGGGTTGGCGGGCGCGACTGCCGGAGCGCACCTCGGCGGCGATTCTGGTGGTCGAGCAGCCGAGCATGGCGGTGCGCGCCTACCTGGGCTCGGTGGATATCGGCGATGCCAGGCGCTTCGGCCATGTCGATATGGTCAGCGCGGTGCGCTCGCCCGGTTCGACCCTGAAACCCTTTCTCTACGGCATGGCCCTGGACGAGGGGCTGATCCATTCCGAATCGCTGCTGCAGGATGTGCCGCGGCGGTATGGCGATTACCGCCCAGGCAACTTCGCCGCCGGGTTCAGTGGCGCGGTGTCGGCCAGCGAGGCCCTGGCCAGCTCCCTTAACCTGCCCGCGGTGCAGCTGCTGGAAGCCTATGGACCGAAGCGCTTTGCCGGTGAGTTGCGCAGCGCCGGCGTGCCGCTGTTGTTGCCGCCGTTGGCCGAACCGAATCTGGCGTTGATTCTCGGCGGTGCCGGCAGCCGACTGGAAGAACTGGTCAGCGGTTACAGCGCCTTCGCCCGCGGCGGCAAGGCGGCGCGTCTGCGCTTTCAGCCCCAGGACGAACTGCTGGAGCGCCGTCTGCTGTCGCCGGGGGCGGCCTGGATCGTGCGGCGCATCCTCAGCGGCCAGGCGCGCCCGGACCGCGACCCGCGGGCGCAGCTGGTGCAGCGCCCGACCCTCGCCTGGAAGACCGGCACCAGTTACGGCTTTCGCGATGCCTGGGCGATTGGCGTGGCCCCGCGTCATGTGATCGGCGTGTGGATCGGCCGCCCGGATGGCACCCCGGTGCCCGGCCAGTTCGGCCTGGCCTCGGCCGCGCCCCTGCTGTTGCAGGTGCACGATCTGCTGGCCAACCGCGACAGCCAGCGTGGCATTGCCCCGGCGCAGGAGGCGCAGCCCGCCAGCGTGGGGGTGGCGGCGATCTGCTGGCCACTGGGCCAGGCCCTGCCGCGCAGCGACCCCAACTGCCGGCGTCAGCGCTTCGCCTGGACCCTGGCCGGCACCGTGCCGCCGACCTTGCAGGCGCAGGATCAGCCCCTGGGACTGGGTCTGCAGGAGCATCTCTGGCTTAACTCAGAGGGCTTGCGCGTCGATGCCGCCTGTCCGGGTGCCACGCGCCACAGCCTGGCCCTATGGCCCGCGCCTCTGGAGCCCTGGCTGCCTCGGCGCGAGCGGCGCAGTGCGCGGCTGCCGGCCGTCGATCCGGCCTGCCCGCCGCAGAGTGCGCCGGCGGTCGCGCCGCTTTCCATAGTCGGGGTGCGCGAAGGCGATCGTCTGCGCCGCCCGGCCGGCAGCACCGAGCCCCTGCGTTTGCGCCTCACGGCCCTGGGCGGCAGTGGCCGACATTGGTGGTTTGTCGATGGTCGGCCGGTGGCCCAGAGCCTGGCCGGCGCTGCCATCAACCAGCGCTTCAGTCGCCCCGGCGATTATCAGTTGAGCGTGCTGGATGAAAGCGGACAGACCGCGCGGCTGCTGTTTCGCCTGCTGGATTGAGCGCGCGCCGCGGCCCTGGGCAATGCCGTCCGGGCGGGCTGGCCTGTTCGACTACACTGAGGCCAATCGAATCGTCCTGTATCCGTGGCCGCTGGTCCGCCGCAGCGCGCCGCCGGCTATCTGTCCGGTGCAGTCCTGCGGCACTGTTGTTGGCTGGACTGCGCAGGCGCGGGTGTAGTGCGTAGCGGGGCCGACATATAACGGCGGAGTGGTCATTATGGTTTGCTGGGCCTTGCGCCTGTTGTGCCTCTGGTTGCTGGGCTGCCCCTTGGCCATGGCGGCCGAGTTGCGGCTGTACACCGAGGAAAACCCACCGCTCAACTTCAGCCGCGACGGCCAGGCCGATGGTCTGGCCAGTGCGGTGGTGCGCGAGCTGTTGCGGCGTACCGGCGACAGCGCGAGCATTCGCGTGGTGCCCTGGGCGCGGGGTTACAAGCTGGTCCAGGGCGAGGCCAATGTCGGCCTGTTCGTCGCCGTGCGCACCCCCGAGCGCGAGCCGTTGTTTCACTGGGTCGGCCCGCTGATCTCGACCACCAGCAGCTTCTATGTCCGCCGTGGCAGCGGCCTGCGCATCGCCAGCCTGGCTGATGCCAAGCGGGCTGCCGGCATCGCCGTGCCGCGGGACTGGTATTCGCACCAGTTTCTGCGGAAGGAGGGGTTTACCAACCTGGTTCTGCAGCCCAAGCCCCACGAGGTGTTGCGCATGACCCTGCATGGCCGGGTGCCTGTGATGGTCTATGAGGACCAGCTGCTGCCGAGCCTGGTGGCCGAGTTGGGGGCTTCCATGGACGACCTTCAGCGCCTCTACAGCTTTATGCAGAGCAGCAGCTATATCGTCTTTTCCAAGGCCACCGATGTGCAGCTGGTGCAGCGCTGGCAGCAGGCCCTGGAACAGATGGTCGACGACGGCAGCCTGGCCCGCATTCGGCAGCAGTGGCTGCCGCAAGCGGTTGCCGCGTCGCCATAGGACCTGGTTCGCAGCGCTGTTGGGCTAGGGGCTGTTGCCGTTTCGTTACGCGGCAACAGACCCTAGCGGATTCTCCGGCGGTGGCTAAGGCTTCGCGCGCTGCGGCCGATAGGTTGCTTGCGGGGCCGTGACTTGTGTTTTGTATACAGTTATGTGTCCAATGCGCGACGTTTCCAATAACAATTAGGGGTAACCCACCATGCAGTTCTGGCGGCGCAGTATCCAGTGGCAACTGATTCTCAGCATGGGCGCGGCCCTGCTGGCCAGCATTCTGATCGTGGTGGGGGTGTACTCGGCGGTGGTCAATCGTCTGACCGAGCGCTACCTGGTCGAGGAAGCGCTGCCGGCCCGGGTTCTGGCGATCCGCAACGATCTGGAACGGGTGCTGAGCGGTCCCATTACCGCTAATGCCGGCATCGCCGAGAACAGCCTGGTGCAGGACTGGCTGGCCGCAGGCGAGGATCCCGAGCAGCGCGATGCCATGGCCCGTTATCTGGAAGGGGTGCGCGCGCAACAGAACGCCATGACCACCTCGATTGCCGTGCTGGCCAGCGGCAACTACACCACCGGCGAGGGGCTGGCGCGGGTCATCAGTCGCGATCAGCCGGAGAACCAGTGGTTCTACAACCTGGTCGACAGCAGCCGCGACCGCGTGCTGGAAATCGACATCGACAAGGGCACCCGCCTGCCCACCCTGTTTATCAACCAGCGGATCAAGCGTGACGGCCAGACCCTCGGCGTTTCCGGCCTGGGTTTCAGCCTCAAAGCGATGTCGCAGATGATCAGCGACTTCCGTTTTGGCGAGCGCGGCCAGGTGTTTCTGATCGATGCCGGCGGCGAGATCAAGGTTCACCCCCGGGCGGAACTGAGCGGCAGCGGGCGCTTGGCCGAGCTGTTCGGCAGCGCCGCGGCCCAGGCGTTGCTGGGCGGCGACGGCAAGGCTGTGCGTTTCGAGCGCGACGGTGAAACCTACCTGGCGGTGGCGCAGAAGCTGAGCAGCCTGGACTGGCTGCTGGTCAGCGAGGTGCCGGAGGCCGAGATCTATGCCGAGGCGCGCCAGGCCCTGTTGATGACCAGTGCCATCGGTCTGGGCGTGGCGCTGCTGTTCCTCGGCCTGGTGGTGTTGCTGGCGCGCGGCCTGGTGCGGCCGATTCGTCAGGTCACTGGTGCCCTGGTGGAAATCGGCGGCGGCGGCGGCGACCTGACCCGCCGTCTGGACGAGTCGCGGGCCGATGAGCTGGGCGACCTGGCCCGTGGCTTCAATGCCTTTATCGGTGGTCAGCGCACGCTGATCGCGGCCGTGCTGACCACCAGCGAACGTCTGCGCAGCGCCGTGGCCCAGGTCAGCCAGGTGGTGGAAAACACCGCCGGACGTTCCGGGCAGCAGCAGGAAATGACCGATATGGTCGCCACCGCCGTGCATGAGATGGGCCTGACCGTGCAGGAAATCGCGCGCAACGCCAGCAACGCCGCCCAGGCTTCGCACAGTGCCCGCAACGAGGCGCAGCAGGCCCGCGAAGTGGTGGGGCAATCGATTGGCCATATCGAGAACATGTCGGCGGAAATTGGCGACGCCGCCACCGCGGTCGGCCAGCTGGCCACCCAGGTGGCCTCCATCGACCAGGTGCTGGCAGTGATTCGCGGGGTGTCCGAGCAGACCAATCTGCTCGCGCTGAATGCCGCGATCGAGGCTGCCCGTGCCGGCGAGCAGGGCCGCGGCTTTGCCGTGGTGGCGGACGAGGTGCGCACCCTGGCCCAGCGGACCCAGGCGTCCACCGATGAGATCCAGCAGATGATCGCCCGCCTGAAACAGGGCGCGGAGACCGCCGTCAGCTCCATGCATGCCGGCCAGGCGGCCACCGGCACCGGGGTCGAGGCCAGCCAGCGCACCGGACAGTCGCTCAGCGCCATCACCGAGCAGGTGGAGCGCATCAGCGACATGAACACCCAGGTGGCGGCCGCCACCGAAGAGCAGTCGTCGGTGACCGAGGAAATCAACCGCAACGTGCAGGGCATCGCCGACCTGGCTCACGCCAATGCCGACGAGGTGCGCACCTGTCGCGAGGATTGCCAGACCCTGCGTGGCCTGGCCGATGACCTGGCCACGCAGATGGGCAGTTTCCGCCTATAAGTCTGGCTATAGCCGAATCGGCTGCCGCCGGTCTCAGGCCAGCTCCAGGCGGTTGCGCCCTGCGGCCTTGGCCCGATAGAGGGCGTTGTCGACCCGGGTATAGAAGGCTTCGGCGGAGTCGTCGCAGAGTGGCTGGAAAGTGCCGACGCCGAGGCTGCAGGTCAGTGGCGGATGCTCCTCCTGGCTCTGCGTCTGGACCTGCAGGGGCTGCTCGGTCAGCTCGGCGCGAAAGCGCTCGGCCAGGGCCATGGCTTGCTCCAGGCTGGTGTCGGGCATCAGCACGGCAAATTCCTCGCCGCCCAGGCGCAGGAGGATATCGCTGTCGCGGCGGAACACCTGGCGCATGCGCTCGGCGAAGGCCTGCAGGTAGAGGTCGCCGGCGCGATGGCCGAACTGGTCGTTGATCATCTTGAAGAAATCGATATCCAGCAGCACCAGCGCCAGCGCGCCGTTCTGCCGGCGCGCAGTGGCCAGCCAGTTGGGCAGCAGGGCGTTGAACTGATAACGGTTGTTCAGGCCGGTGAGGGCGTCGGTACGGCTGAGGCGGTCCAGCTGCTCGCCCTGGTGCAGTAGGCGCAACTCGCGCTCGAGGCCGATACGGTACTCGCGGTTCCAGCGATACAGCAGCAGGCCCAGGTAGCCCAGGTAGAGCACCAGGGCCACCGACTCGCCGATATCGCCGATGCCCAGATGGATCTTGATCGCGGTACTGGGCAGGTAGGTCAGCAGGATGGCCAGGGCGCAGCGCGCCATGCGCATCGGGTAGGTGAACGCCAGGGCGGTGCCGAACACCACCACGCACAGCATGGTCACCAGGTGCGAGGCGATGATTCCGGGGTGCAGCTGGATGCCCGCCAGCATCAGGCCCCAGGCCAGCGACTGCAGCAGCAGGAGGGTCCAGCGGCGGTCCAGCCAGCGTTGCAGTTGCGCCGGCGACAGGTGTTCGGCAGGGCGCTGGCGGCTGCGCAGGATAAAGAACCCCAGTAACAGCAGGCCGCCGCCGCTCCAGAGCCAGAGATTCTGCTCGGGATCGTGGCTGGTCAGCCAGAGCATGGCCCAGGCGAGCAGGTAGTAATAACCGCCGAACCTGGAACGGATATGGGTATCGCTCGCCTCTCGCCACAGTCTCAGGCGGGGGCCGGTTGCCGCGGACATCGACTTCATCGGCAGCTACTCGCACGGTCACCCTGTGAGTCTAGTCGGGTGATGGCTATTTGCCTTGCGCGGTTTCAGGCCAGTTGCAGGCGGTTGCGGCCCATGCCCTTGGCCAGGTAGAGGGCGTCGTCGACACGCTTGAAAAAGGCGGCGGCGTCGTGGTCGCGTTGCCGGTCAAAGCAGCCGACGCCGAGGCTGGCGGTCAGCGGCAGGCTGTTGTCGTCGATGTCGAAACCCTGGTGAGCCAGGGCCTGGCGGAAGCTTTCGGCGAGCTGACAGGCTTGCTCCAGGGGGGTATTGGGCATCAGTACACCAAACTCTTCGCCACCCAGGCGCAGCAGGGCATCGCTGTCGCGGCGGAACACCTGGCGCATGCGTTCGGCAAAGGCGCTGAGGCAGGCATCGCCGCAGGCGTGGCCATGGCGGTCGTTGACCTGTTTGAAGAAGTCGATATCCAGCAGCACCAGCGACAGAGGGTCGTGCTGTCGCTGGGCGTTGGCGACCATCACCGGAAACAGGCTGTTGAACTGATGGCGGTTGCCCAGCTGGGTCAGGCTGTCGGTGCGGCTGAGCACCTCCAGCGATTCCTGTTGCTCCAGCAGCTTGAGTTCCAGGGCCAGGGTGGCGTGGTACTCGCGGTGGCTGCGGTTGAGGGCTAGGAGCAGGTAGCTGAGGTAGGCCGCGAGGGTGATCAGGGTGGCCGATTGCTCGCCCCAGGCCAGGGCCATGATCAGCAGGCCCGGCAGGTAGAGCAGCAGTAGGGCCAAGGTGGCGCGGCCTCTGCGCATCGCGAAGTTGAAGCTCATGGCCGTGCTGAAGGCGACGGTGCTGAGGGTGGCGATGGTGGTGGCGCTGCTCAGCAGGGGGTGGCTCAGCACCAGGGCGTAGATCAGGCCCCAGCTCAGGGCGGTGAGCAGAATTAGCCCCCACTGGCGGTTGAGCCAGTGCTGCATGGCCTCCGGGCTCTGTTCGCTGGGCAGGTGGTGGAGCAGGCGCAGCACCAGTAGCAGGGCGAACAGGGCGGCAATGGCCAGGCCCAGGCCGAGCTGGGTCATGGGGCTGGTGCTGAACAGCCAGGTCAGGAGCCAGGCTAGCAGGTAATAGATGCCGCCCAGGGTCGAGCGGCTGCGGGTGTCCTGGGCTTCGCGCCAGATGGCAAAGGCCTGGGGCTGGCGAGGTGCGGCGGAGTCAGTCATGGCCTGTGATCACAGATAGGCTGTAGCCTGAGCATAACTGCTACGGCATGAAACGCACTGTCAAATTGCCAGTGCGGACCGACGGCATAGGCATCTGCATGTGAGGGCGTGCTGCCCCGCCTCGGCCAGCCTGGTCTAGCGCAGGATCAGCAGGGGGCTGGTGCTGGTGCGCAGCAGGTGGCTGGTGGTGCTGCCCACCAGGAACTGACGGATCCGCGAATGGCCGTAGGCCCCCATCACCAGCAGGTCGATGCCCTGTTCGAGCTGGTAGGCGTGCAGGGTCGGTTCGACCTCGCCGGCGCGAATCGCCAGGTGCACCTCATGGCCGCCCTTGACCAGGCGCTGCTCCGCCTCCTTGAGCTGCTCCCAGGCCGGGCCGGTGTCCGCGCCGACCATCAGCACGTGGATCGGCAGTCCCTTGAACAGCGGGCTGGCGGCGAGCATGTCGATGCCCTTGTGGCAGGTCGGGCTGCCATCGAAGGCCAGCATCAGGCTCCGCGGGGCCTGGAACTGGCCCGGGGTGACCAGGATCGGCCGGTGCAGGGTGCGGATTACGCTCTCCAGATGGCTGCCCACCAGCTGGCTGAGGTTGTCGCTGGTTTCGCCCTGGCGACCGATCACCAGCAGGCGGATGTCCTGCTCCAGTTCGCCGAGGCAGGTCACCAGGTCGCCGTGACGCTGGCGCAGCTGCGGGTTGCTGACGCCGTCGCGCTGGGCGCGCTGCTTGGCCGCCTCCAGCGCCAGGCGGCCCTGTTCGAGGGCCAGAGTGCTGCGCTGCTGGTCGAGGTCGGCCAGTTCCTGGAGCAGCTGCTCGCGGCTGCCCAGGGCGATATTGCCGGAGAGGTTGCTCAGCGGCGGGTACTGCTTGTGATCCAGTACGTGCAGCAGGGTCAGCGGCGCGTCGAGGCGCAGGCTGGCCCAGGCGGCGTAATCGCTCACCGCCGGGGAGGACAGGGAACCATCGATGCAAGCCATTACCTGAGACATGCTGTTCTCCATCTTATTAGTGGCCCGACAGCAGGTCGCTGGCGTTGTCCTTGTCGTGCATGCCGAAGCGGTCGACGATGGTGGCGCTGGCTTCGTTCAGGCCCAGCACTTCGACTTCGGTGCCTTCGCGGCGCAGCTTGATCACCACCTTGTCCAGGGCGGCCACCGCGGTGATGTCCCAGAAGTGCGCGCGGGACAGGTCGATCACCACCTTAGCAGCGGCTTCCTTGAAATCAAAGGCGGCGACGAACTTGTCGGCGGAGCTGAAGAACACCTGGCCGACCACCTTGTAGCTGCGCTGGCGGCCATCGGCGTCGGTTTCCGAGTTGATATAGAGGAAGTGACCGATCTTGTTGGCGAAGAACAGCGCCGCCAGCAGCACGCCGACGAACACGCCGTAGGCCAGGTTGTGGGTGTAGACGGTCACCGCCACGGTGGCGAGCATGACGATATTGGTGGAGAGCGGGAAGGTCTTCAGGTTGCGGATCGAATCCCAGCTGAAGGTACCGATCGACACCATGATCATCACCGCCACCAGGGCGGCCATGGGGATCTGGCTGACCCAGTCGCTGAGGAATACCACCATCAGCAGCAGCACGCTGCCGGCCACCAGGCAGGACAGACGGCCGCGGCCGCCGGATTTCACGTTGATCACCGACTGGCCGATCATCGCGCAGCCAGCCATGCCACCAAGCAGGCCCGAGGCGA
>JBFJZW010000031.1:0-24426 GCA_041621875.1 Pseudomonas sp.
CACCTGGCTGATATAGCGTGCGCCGCCGGGAGCCTCACCCTCCTCCACGGTGTCGCGGGAGCCGGCGCGCTTGAGCGGCAAGGCCAGATAGATCAGGGCATCACGCAGGCTGCCGTCCACCGTCAGGGTTGGCGGTGCCGGGTCATCGCCGGGAATGTCGAATGGCGTGCCATCGGGCAGCACCCCACGGGCGCTGAGGATCGCCAAGCGGCCCTGGCCCAGCAGCGACTCGTCGATACGCAGTTCGGAAAAGCCCCAGCCCCCGGCGCACATCGAGCGGCAGCGGCCATCGACCAGGGTTTCCACATAGCGATCGTGCTGCTGAAAATGCTGCGGTCGTAGAAACATGCCTTCGGACCACACCACGCGGTTATTCCAGGACATCGACAGGCCCCCTCGGCAGAACTAGTTCTCAGGTGTGGGTGTGGCACTGACTGCTCTGGCACCCAGGGTGACATTCATATGGTTGGTCTGATGGCTCTGGATACTCAGCAACTGCCGCCACACCGCGCGGTCCAGCTCACGGTAGGCCACCACCAGGCCGAGCAGGCGGCTCTGCTCGTCGAGCACCCGCTCCATGGTCAGTTGCTGGCCCGGCTGGATCAGCAGCTCGTCATGCTCCAACAAGTCCGTGGACAGGGTCGCGTTGGCGGCCTCCACCAGGGAGAAGTAGTCGGCCCGAGTGAAGGCTGCCCCGCTCTTCAACTCATACAGGCGCACCCGCACCGGGGTTGCCTGGCCATTGGCCGAGGGATTGAGGTCGGCCGCGGCCTGAATATTCAACACCACCACAGTGGGGGCCGGCGGAGCAGGATCGGACGCACAGGCGTTCAACAATAAAACTAGGGCCAGCAACACTGTCCTTGGCATTTCTTCGTCCTCGACAAGAGCAACTTATTCTAATTTGGAACTAACAACTGCCAGCCAAGAGCTAATAACTATTAGCCCTTGTGCAACTTCGCACTGTGTTCTTCATAGGCACGACCGAACTCGCGGCCGAACAACTCTTCGAAATCATCCTCGGCCTCCCTGGAAATGCTCGCGTAGAGTTGCGTAAACAGCGCCCAGTACTGCGCCTGGCGACCGCCCGGCAACAATGCACTTATGCCCGCAGGTTTAGTTAAGCGCGCTTCCAGCACGGCGGGTTCGAAACGTTTGAGCAGGTGCTTGATCGACGCCTGCACCCCGGCCATCACGGCCAGCTGGTGGGCTTTCAAATCGTCGAAACTTTCGCTGATGGCCAGGTCTGCCGGCATAAAGGCCTGATTGCCTGAGCGCAACAGCAACACCAGAGCTTCCTCGACATTGGGGGCAAATTTCAGCGGGTTGTTCTCCACCGGGCGGATCATGGTTTGCGCCATGCGAAACTCGCCCTTGAGGCTGGCCCGGGCGCGCAACACCTCGATCAGCCCCTCGACCATGCGCCGGTAACTGCGACCGATGGTCTCCATCTGGGCCAGGGCCTCGCCCTGATCGATGCGCAGCTGGGTCAGTCCCGCGCCTCTTAGGAAGGCCTCCAGGGCCGCATCGCCCTGACCGCTCGGCTGCGCCGCCGGGGGCGCAAATGCCGGCGGCGCGGGGGCGTCTGCCGGACTGGGCGCAACTGCGGCGCTGACCGGTGGCGGTACAGATGCAGGTACCGGCTCGGATGCAGACGCAGGGGGGTTGCCCGGTTCGGCAAAGGGGTCCCAGTCGGCCGGAATGGCCGGGGATGGCGACACCGGCGGTGCAGGCACAGGCGCTGCAACGGGCTGCGGCGGGCGGAAATCGTGGCGTTCGGCGGGTACGTGGTCGGCCAGGGACGGCGCGGGCACCGCCGGGGTGGCGAGAAAATCGAACAGGTCCGGCTTGGTATCCAGCGGCGAGCCGCCAGCGCGCAGCTGGGCGGTGGCGGGAGGCGGCGCAGGCGCTACTGGCACGGCACTGGCCGCAGGTTGACTCGGCAGGCCCAGGTTGGCGAACGGGTCGCTGTTCTCCGCGCTCGGCATGGCACTGACGGCCGGAGCACTGATCTGCACCAGAATCTCGTATTCGCCCAGGCGCAACAGCTCGCCATCCTGCAGGGCTTCACTGTTGCCACGGTGCATGCGTACGCCGGCATTGACCAGTTGCACGCCATTGGTGCTGGTGTCGGTCAGGTAGTAGACGCCCTCGCGCAACTGGATCAGGCAATGCTGTCCGGACACCAGGCGCTCCGGATCGGGCAGCACCCAGTCGTTCTCGGGGTTGCGACCGATTTTCAGCTCGCCACGGTCAAGCTCGAAGTCCGCACGTTGTCCCGGCGTGAGCTTGTGATAACTGGTGATTATCAAACGCAGCGGCATTCAAACTCCTTGTAAGGTATTTGCTCAGCAACTGCGTGAGTATCTAAACCCGTGCAGGCGAGTATAGGTTAGACAATGCCGCTTAGTGTTGTCGAAGACCGCCAGCTTGTATTTTCCATTTAGGAATTTAGGTTATAGCGAAAGATAATAAATAGAGCATACAGGGCCCGGCGTTTTTAACCGCCGCACACTTCATCCAGTTATCCGGTCAATTTCTTGACAACCCTAGAACAGCGCCAAAACTGTGCTATGCCTAGTTAAGTCCAGCGGCCAACAAAAAGAGTCCTGAGCAGAACGTTAGTCCCAGGGAAGTGGATGAAGTCATACGTTCGAAATGACTGCGAGCCGAATTGCTCGGCCCGATATGGAGATCACCCAGAGTGATGGACGTTCAACGACTATTGGAACCGATTTCCCCTGAGTCAGCCTGTGGCGACGACCTGGAATACGATGCTGCATTCTTCGAACTCGAGCGTGCGGCCCAAGGCCAGCCCGAACGGCAGATGGGCGATGCCGTACTGGCCGCCGAGCCCCCCGAGTGGCGTCAGGTGCGCGACCAGGCCGGTGCACTGCTCGGCCGCAGCAAAGACCTGCGCATCGCCAACTATTACCTGCAAAGTGCCATTGCCCTGGAGGGGCTGCCCGGCCTGGCGCAAGGCCTGCAACTGATACTCGAGCTGCTGCGGCGCTACTGGGACGGCCTGCACCCGGGCCTGGATGCCAGCGACAACAACGACCCGACCTTCCGCATCAACGCCCTCGCCGGGATCGGCGCGGAGCCGGTGATCCGCCTGCTGCAGGACATGCCGCTGATCAAATCGCGGGTCTTCGGCAGTGTCAGCCTCAAGGCCGCATTGAATGGCGCAGGCCTGCAACGTTTCGCCAGCGAAAGCCTGACCCCCGAGCAGGTCGGCGCGGCCTTCCAGGACAGTGCCAGCGAGCAGCTCGATAGCTGTCGCAGCACCCTGGCGGCGGCCCAGGCCAACCTGTTGGCGATCGAGGCCGAGGTCAATCAGCGCATCGGTTCCGAGCGCGGGGCCAACCTCGACAGCATCAAACAGTTGCTGCGCCATGCCGTGCAGATACTCAACGACCACGCCCCCGGCCAAGCCGACGATACCGCGACTGCGAGCACGGCGCTGGACGACGCGGTCGCGGTACCGGGTAGCGCCAGCACGCCGCGGCCGCGCGAGGAGATCGGCAACCGCGACGACGTGCTGCGCACCCTCGACCGCATTCTCGGTTACTACGCCCGGCACGAGCCCTCCAGTCCCGTACCGGTATTGCTCAACCGGGCCAGAAGCCTGGTCAGCGCGGATTTCGCCACCATCGTGCGCAACCTGATTCCGGAAGGGATTTCCCAGTTCGAGAAATTGCGCGGCCCCGAGGGCGAGTAGCTCGGGTGCCGGCCCGTACCGAGTACACCGTTTGACCGACGAATACGCCAAATACAGCCGCACAGGCAGCGAAGGAGGAAATACATGGCCAGCACCAGCAGTCAGAAATTCATCGCCCGCAACCGCGCTCCACGGGTGCAGATCGAGTACGACGTGGAGCTCTACGGTGCCGAGAAGAAGGTGCAGCTGCCCTTCGTCATGGGGGTCATGGCGGATCTCGCCGGCAAGCCTGCCGACCCTTTGCCGGCAGTGGCCGACCGCAAGTTTCTGGAGATCGATGTCGATAACTTCGACTCGCGGCTCAAGGCAATGAAGCCGCGGGTGGCCTTCAACGTGCCCAATGCCCTGACCGGCGAAGGCAACCTAAGCCTCGATATCACCTTCGAGAGCATGGACGACTTCAGCCCGGCCGCCGTGGCACGCAAGGTCGACGCCCTCAACCAGTTGCTCGAGGCCCGCACCCAGTTGGCCAACCTGCTGACCTATATGGACGGCAAGACCGGAGCCGAGGACATGATCATGAAGGCGATCCAGGACCCGGCCCTGCTGCAGGCCTTGGCCAGCGCGCCGAAACCAACCGACCCCGAGTCGCAAGCCTGATAGAGGAGGCAAACCATGGCCGAATTGATGAAAGACGAGCAGGCCCAGGCAGAGGCCGCCACGGAGCAGCCGAGCGACTTCGCCGCCCTGCTCCTGCAGGAGTTCAAACCCAAGACCGAGCGTGCCCGCGAGGCGGTGGAAAGCGCCGTGCGCACCCTGGCCGAACAGGCCCTGGCCAAGACCGAGCTGATTTCCAACGATGCGATCAAGTCCATCGAGTCGATCATCGCGGCCATCGACGCCAAGCTTACCGCGCAGATCAACCTGATCATGCATCACCAGGACTTCCAGCAACTGGAAAGCGCCTGGCGCGGCCTGAGCTACCTGGTCAACAACACCGAAACCGACGAGCAGCTGAAAATCCGTGTGCTGAGCGTGTCCAAAACCGACCTGCACAAGACCCTGAAGAAGTTCAAGGGCACCGCCTGGGACCAGAGTCCGATCTTCAAGAAGATGTACGAGGAGGAATACGGCCAGTTCGGCGGCGAGCCCTACGGCTGCCTGGTCGGTGACTACTACTTCGACCAGTCGCCGCCGGATGTCGAACTGCTCGGCGAGCTGGCCAAGGTCTGTGCAGCCATGCACGCGCCCTTTATCGCGGCAGCTTCGCCGACGGTGATGGGCATGGGCTCCTGGCAGGAGCTGTCCAACCCCCGCGACCTGACCAAGATCTTCACCACCCCGGAATATGCGGCCTGGCGCTCGCTGCGCGAATCCGACGATTCGCGCTATATCGGCCTGACCATGCCGCGCTTTCTCGCCCGCCTGCCTTACGGGGCCAAGACCGACCCGGTGGATGCCTTCGCCTTCGAAGAGGAAACCACCGGTGCCGACAGCGCCAAGTACACCTGGGCCAACTCGGCCTATGCCATGGCGGTCAATATCAACCGCTCGTTCAAGCTCTATGGCTGGTGCTCGCGCATCCGCGGCGTGGAGTCCGGCGGTGAGGTGCAGAACCTGCCGGCGCACACCTTCCCCACCGATGATGGCGGCGTGGACATGAAATGCCCAACCGAGATCGCCATATCCGACCGCCGCGAGGCGGAGCTGGCGAAAAACGGCTTTATGCCGCTGCTGCACAAGAAGAACACCGACCTGGCCGCCTTTATCGGTGCCCAATCGCTGCAGAAGCCGGCCGAGTACGACGACCCGGATGCCACCGCCAACGCCAACCTGGCGGCGCGCCTGCCCTACCTGTTCGCCACCTGCCGTTTCGCCCACTACCTGAAGTGCATCGTTCGCGACAAGATCGGCTCGTTCAAGGAAAAGGACGACATGCAGCGCTGGCTGCAGAACTGGATTCTCAACTACGTCGACGGCGACCCGGCCCACTCCACCGAAACCACCAAGGCACAGCACCCCCTGGCAGCGGCGGAAGTGGTGGTCGAGGAAGTCGAGGGCAACCCCGGTTACTACAACTCGAAGTTCTTCCTGCGCCCGCACTACCAGCTCGAAGGGCTCACGGTATCGCTGCGCCTGGTGTCCAAACTGCCCTCTGCCAAAGGGGCCTGATGCAGCTCAGTGGCATTCGCCGCCACGGCGAATGCAGTACAACGCAAAGTGGTGCGAGCCACTAAGGAGGCATGATGGCTGTTGATATGTTTATCAAGATCGGTGACGTCAAGGGCGAGTCTCAAGACAAGAGCCACAAGGAGGAAATCGACGTCCTCGCCTGGAGCTGGGGCATGTCCCAATCCGGCAGCATGCATGTGGGCGGCGGCGGTGGGGCCGGCAAGGTGAGTATTCAGGACCTGTCGCTAACCAAGTGGGTCGACAAGTCCTCACCCAATCTGATGATGGCCTGCTCCAGCGGCAAGCATTACGACGAGGCGAAGCTGACCATCCGCAAGGCCGGCGGTGATGACCCGGTGGAATACCTGATCATCACCCTCAAGGAGGTG
Source organism: Pseudomonas sp. (assembly GCA_041621875.1). Taxonomy (GTDB): domain Bacteria; phylum Pseudomonadota; class Gammaproteobacteria; order Pseudomonadales; family Pseudomonadaceae; genus Aquipseudomonas. Next base: position 6,223 of record JBFJZW010000031.1, read on the forward strand.
CTGGTGTCCTCCATCAGCACGGGGGGCAGCGGCGGCGAGGATCGCCTGACCGAGAACGTGACCCTCAACTTCGGCCAGGTCCTGGTCGACTACCAGCCGCAGAAACAGGACGGCAGCAAGGACGGCGGCCCGGTCAAGTACGGCTGGAATATCCGCGAAAACGTCAAGGTGTGACGGCGACCACCCTGCAGCCATACCGCAGGGTGGCCAGTTCAATCCTTGGACCATGGCGCGCCAGGCGTTTCACTGATGAGCTGCGCGCATCGATCACGAGGGGCGGCACAGGCCTGAGTGCGACGCTCGGGAAAATCCAGGCGTGAATGCCAATGTCCAGCGCACGCCCCAATGGCAGCCATCTCCCTTTGACCGGCCTGTTGCAGGCCATGGCCTACATCAGCACCGCTCCTGCGGTGCGCGCAAGTAAGGAGGCAGCGATGAACGCCGATGAGCTGGTACGCGCGGGCAAGTTGAACGAGGCTTTGACCGCCCTCCAGGACCAGGTTCGCAACCAGGCGGCCAACCCCAGCCTGCGGGTGTTCCTGTTCCAGTTGCTGGCGGTAATGGGCCAATGGAACCGCGCCCAGAACCAGCTCAAGGTCGCCGGCGAGCTGGATGCCGGCACCCTGGCCATGGTGCAGACCTATCGCGCCGCCCTGGAATGCGAGGCGTTGCGTGCCGAAGTGTTCGCCGGCCGCCTGACCCCGGTGCTGCTCGGCCAGCCCGCGGCCTGGGTCGCGTTGCTGATCCAGGCCTTGCAACTGGATGGCGAAGGCCAGCGCGAGGCTGCCCAGCAACTGCGCGAACAGGCCTTCGAGCAGGCTCCGGCGGTATCCGGCGAGCTCAATGGCGAGCCGTTCGCCTGGTGCGCCGACGCCGACCCCAGGCTCGGCCCGGTGCTGGAGTTGATCGTCAACGGCCGCTATGTCTGGCTGCCGCTGGATAACCTCAGCAGCCTGAGTTGTGAGCCGCCGAGCGACTTGCGCGATCTGGTCTGGTTGCCCGCCGAACTGACCCTGAGCAATGGCGGCAGCACCGTGGCGCTGATCCCCAGCCGCTACCCGGACACCCTGGCCTGTGGCGACGATGCCGCCTTGCTGGCGCGCAAGGTGGAATGGCTGGACAGCGGCTACCCCATCGGCCAACGCCTGCTGGCCACCGACAATGGCGAGGTCGGCCTGTTCGAGTTGCGCAGCCTGACCTTTGCCGCGCAGGGCGACTGACCATGGCCGAGCTGACCATGCAGGAACGCCTGCAACCCTCGCTGCTCGATCGCCTGACCGACAACGAGCCGAATAACCCGCAGGAAGGTGCCGAGCGCCGGGTCATGTCCCTGAGCCAGTTGAAGGCCTCGGTGTTGCGCGATCTCGCCTGGTTGTTCAATACCAGTTCGCTGTTCGATCTGGAGAGTGCCGCGCAGATGCCCGCCGGCACCTCGGTGCTCAATTTCGGCATGCCGCCCCTGGCCGGACACACCGCCTCCAGTATCGACGTGCAGGCCGTCGAGGCCCTGCTCGCCGAGACCATTGCCACCTACGAGCCGCGCATCCTCAAGGGCTCGTTGCGTATTCGCGCCCAGCTCGAAAGCGGGGAAATGAACCACAACGCCCTGAGTTTCGAGATCGAGGGCGATCTCTGGGCCGAACCGGTGCCGCTGCGCCTGCTGCTGAGCACTGCCCTCGACCTGGAAACCGGCCACGTCAAGGTAATGCAGGCCGAGCCGTCGCGGGGGTCACGATGAATCCGCGCATGCTCGAGTACTACAACCAGGAGCTGCAGCATATTCGCGAAAGCGCGGCGGAATTCGCCCGCGAATACCCGAAGATCGCCAGCCGCCTGACCCTCTCGGGCATCGACTGTGCCGACCCCTATGTCGAACGCCTGCTGGAAGGCTTCGCCTACCTGAGCGCGCGGGTGCACCTGAAACTGGACGCCGAGTACCCGACCTTCACCCATAACCTGCTGGAGATCGCCTACCCCCACTACCTGGCCCCGACGCCCTCGGTGGTGGTGGTGCAACTGGCCGCCGACCCCGACGAAGGCTCGCTGAGCAGCGGCTTCAAGGTCGAGCGCAACGCCGCCCTGCGCAGCCAGCTCGGCCATGGCCAACAGACCGCCTGCGAATACCGCAGCGCCCATGCCGTGACGCTCTGGCCGCTGCAGGTCAGCCACGGCGAATACTTCGGCAACCCCGCCGCCACCCTCGGTCGCCTCGCCGCCAGCGAACCCCGAGCCAAGGCCGGCTTGCGTCTGCGCCTGCGCTGTGGGGCCGGGTTGAACTTCAATGCACTGGCCCTGGACAGCCTGCCGCTCTACCTCAATGGGGCCGACGAGCAGCCCTTCCGCCTGTACGAGCAGCTGCTCGGCAATGCCTGTGCGCTGTTTATCAAGGGCGTCGACGGCGACTGGGTCGAACGCCTGCCCCTGGATTGCCTCAAGCCTCGTGGCTTTGACGATCAGGATGCGCTGCTGCCGGTGGTGCCGCGGGCCTTCCAGGGCTATCGGCTGCTGCAGGAATACTTCGCCCTGCCCAACCGTTTCCTGTTCGTCGAATTCGCCGGCCTGCGCGCCGGCGTGCAGCGCTGCAACAGCCAGGAACTGGAACTGGTGGTGCTCTTCGACCGAATCGACAGCACCCTGGAAGGCACGGTTTCGGCCGCCCAGTTCGTGCCCTTCTGTACCCCGGCGATCAACCTGTTTGCCCGCCGTGCCGACCGCATTCACCTGTCCGAACGGGTGCACGAGCACCAGGTGATCGCCGACCGCACCCGCCCCCTGGATTTCGAAGTTCACTCCCTGACCCAGGTCGCCGGCCACGGCAGCGGCCCCGAACAGCCCTTCCAGCCCTTCTATGCGGTGCGCGATCCCTTGCGCTACGGCCACGAACAGGCCTACTACATCGTCCGCCGCGAACCGCGCAGGCTGTCCAGCCAGCTGCACCGGCGCGGGCCGCGCTCCACCTATATCGGCAGCGAAACCTTTGTCTCGCTGGTCGACGTCAACCAGGCCCCCTACCGCCATGATCTGCGCCAGCTCGGGGTCAGCGCCCTGTGCACCAACCGCGACCTGCCCCTGCTGATGCCGGTGGGCAGCGGCAAAAGCGATTTCACCCTGGAAGACAGTGCCCCGGTGCTGGCCGTGCGCTGTCTGGCCGGGCCCAGCCGGCCACGCCCCAGCCGCGCCCACGATGCCAGTGCCTGGCGACTGATCAGCCAGTTGTCGCTCAACTACCTGTCGCTGACCGAACAGGGCCAGGGTGCAGCGGTGTTGCGCGAGCTGCTGCGTCTGTACGGCGACCCCAGCGACTCGGCGCTGCAATTGCAGATCGAGGGGCTGCGCGAGGTGCGCAGCACCCAGTGCACCCGCCGGCTGCCCATACCCGGGCCGATCGTGTTCGGCCGCGGCCTGGAAATCAGCCTGGAGTTCGACGAAAACGCCTTTCGCGGCACCGGCGTTTACCTGCTGGGCGCGGTGTTCGAGCGCTTTCTGACGCGCTACGTGTCGATCAACAGCTTTACCGAAATGGTTCTGCGCACCACCGAGCGCGGCGAGATCAAGCGATGGCAGGCGCACCCTGGATGCCGACCGAACCTCTGAACAGCCTCGCCCGGATGGCGGCCGAGCCCTGGGACTACGATTTCTTCCAGGCCCTGCGCCGGATCGAGTGCGAGGCCCGTGAGCAACCGCGCATCGGCCACTCCCTGCGCCTGAGCGAGGACCCGCTGCGCCTGGGCCAGACCCCGGACTGTGGCTTTGCCCCCTCGACCCTGTCGCATATCGAGGTGGGTGTCGAGGGGGCGGTGCCGCACGTCGAGCAATACTTCTTCGGCCTCACCGGCCCCAATGGCCCCCTGCCCCTGCACCTCACCGAATACGCCCGCGAACGCCAGCGCAACAATGGCGACGCCACTTTCAAAAGCTTTCTGGATGTATTCCACCACCGCCTGCTAAGCCTGTTCTACCGCGCCTGGGCGGAGTCGCGGCCGACCGTCAGCCATGATCGCCCCGAGCAGGATTACTGGTCGATGCGCCTGGCCGCCCTGTCCGGACACGGCATGAGCAGCCTGCTCGGCCTGGGTCCGATCAGCGACTCGGCGCGTTATCACTTCACCGGCCACCTGGCCGCCCAGAGCCGCTACCCCGATGGTCTGCGCGCCATTCTGCAAAGCTACTTCGAGGTGCCGGTGGGCATCGAGGAATACGTCGGCCAATGGCTGCAGCTGCCGCAATACAGCCAGCTGGGGGCCCACGCCTGCTCGCTCGGCAGCGACCTGTGCCTGGGCAGCCATGTCTGGGACCGCCAGCACAAATTCCGTATCCGCCTGGGGCCCTTGAGCCTGGAGCAGTACCAGGGCCTTCTGCCAGGCCAGGAGCGCTTCGGCGAGCTGGCCGCCTGGGTCGCCGAGCACCAGGGCGATGAGCTGGACTGGGAGGTCAACCTGCTGCTGCGCTGCCAGGAGGTGCCGCGCATCGACCTCGACGGCCAGACCCAGCTGGGCTTCAACACCTGGCTCGGCACGCCGCAGACAGATACCGACGACCTGTTGCTGGCCCGCGACTACGCCCGGCAGCCGCCTCAACCCTCTACCTGGAGCCGCGATCATGAGTGAAATCAGCCGCGCCGCGCTGTTCGGCAAGTTGAACAGCCTGGCCTACCGGGCCATCGAAGCCGCCACGGTGTTCTGCAAGCTGCGCGGCAATCCCTATGTCGAACTGGTGCACTGGCTGCACCAGATCCTCCAGCTGCAGGACTCCGACCTGCACCAGTTGATTCGCCAGTTCAGCCTCGACCCGGCGCGCCTGGCCAAGGACATCACCGAGGCCCTGGATCGTCTGCCACGCGGCTCCACCTCGATCACCGACCTGTCTTCCCATGTCGAAGAAGCGGTGGAGCGCGGCTGGGTCTACGGCAGCCTGATGTTCGGCGAAAGCCAGGTACGCACCGCCTATCTGGTGGTCGGCATACTCAAGACCCCGAGCCTGCGCCATGCGCTGTCCGCCATCTCCAGCGAATTCGACAAGATCAAGGTGGAAAGCCTGATCGAGCGCTTCGACGAATACGTCGGCAACTCGCCGGAAAACGGCCAGGCTCCCAGCGATGGCTTCAATGCCAGCAGCACCCCGGGCGACGCCAGTGGAGCCATGGCCCCCAGTGCCATGGGCAAACAGGAGGCGCTCAAGCGCTTTACCGTCGACCTCACCGAGCAGGCGCGCAGCGGCAAGCTCGACCCCATAGTTGGGCGCGACGAGGAAATCCGTCAGCTGGTCGACATTCTGATGCGCCGTCGGCAGAACAACCCGATCCTCACCGGCGAGGCCGGGGTCGGCAAGACCGCGGTGGTCGAGGGGTTTGCCCAGCGTATCGTCGCCGGCGACGTGCCGCCGAGCCTCAAGGACGTCGAGCTGCGCACCCTGGATGTCGGCCTGCTGCAGGCCGGTGCGAGCATGAAGGGCGAGTTCGAGCAGCGCCTGCGCCAGGTGATCGAGGACGTCCAGGCCTCGCCCAAGCCGATCATCCTGTTTATCGACGAGGCCCACACCCTGGTCGGTGCCGGTGGTGCGGCCGGCACCGGCGATGCCGCCAACCTGCTCAAGCCGGCCCTGGCCCGCGGCACCCTGCGTACCGTGGCGGCCACCACCTGGGCCGAATACAAGAAGCATATCGAGAAGGACCCGGCCCTGACCCGGCGCTTCCAGGTGGTGCAGGTGGACGAGCCCTCCGAGGCCAAGGCGATCCTGATGATGCGCGGCGTGGCCTCGACCATGGAACAGCACCATCAGGTGCAGATCCTCGACGAGGCGCTGGAAGCCTCGGTCAAGCTGTCGCACCGCTATATCCCGGCCCGTCAGCTGCCGGACAAATCGGTGAGCCTGCTCGACACCGCCTGCGCCAGAGTCGCCATCAGCCTGCACGCGGTGCCGGCCGAAGTGGACGACAGCCGCCGGCGCATCGAGGCGCTGGAGACCGAACTGGCCATTATCGGCCGCGAACAGACCATAGGCATTGCCATCGGCAGTCGTCAGCAGGATGTCGAAAGCGCCCTCGCCGCCGAACGCGAACGCCTGGCCGAGCTGGAAAGCCGCTGGGGCGAGGAAAAGGCCCTGGTCGATGAACTGCTGGCCACCCGCGCCCGCCTGCGCGCCGCCGCCGAAGCCCTGGACAACACCGGCGAGAGCCAGCTGCAGCCGCCCAGCCCCAGCCTCGGCGAGGACGAACGCCTGGCCCTGCACGCCAGGCTCGGCGAGCTGCAGGAGCGCCTGAGCACCCTGCAGGGCGAGACCCCGCTGATCCTGCCGACCGTCGACTACCAGGCGGTGGCCGCGGTGGTGGCCGACTGGACCGGCATCCCGGTCGGGCGCATGGCGCGCAACGAACTCGACACCGTGCTGCGCCTCGACGAGCACATGAAAAAACGCATCATCGGCCAGGACCACGCCCTGGCGATGATCGCCAAACGCATCCAGACCTCGCGCGCCGGGCTGGACAACCCGAGCAAACCGATCGGCGTGTTCCTCCTCGCCGGCACCTCCGGGGTGGGCAAGACCGAGACCGCCCTGGCCCTGGCCGAAGCCCTGTACGGCGGCGAGCAGAACATCATCACCATCAATATGAGCGAGTTCCAGGAAGCCCACACCGTGTCCACCCTCAAGGGGGCCCCGCCCGGCTATGTCGGTTATGGCGAGGGCGGCGTGCTGACCGAGGCCGTAAGGCGCAAACCCTACAGCGTGGTGCTGCTGGACGAGGTGGAAAAGGCCCACCCGGACGTGCACGAGATCTTCTTCCAGGTGTTCGACAAGGGCGTGATGGAGGACGGCGAAGGCCGCCAGATCGACTTCAAGAACTGCCTGATCCTGCTCACCACCAACGCCGGTACCGAGATGATCGCCAGCCTGTGCAGCGACCCAGAGCTGATGCCCGACCCGGACGCCATCGCCAAGGCCCTGCGCGAGCCGCTGCTCAAGGTGTTCCCGCCAGCCCTACTCGGGCGTCTGGTGACCATCCCCTACTACCCGCTCAGCGACACCATGCTCAAGGCCATCACCCGTCTGCAACTGGAACGCATCAAGAAACGCGTGGAGGCCGGGCACAAGGTGCCGTTCGACTACGACGACAGCGTGATCGAGCTGATCGTCTCGCGCTGCAGCGAGATCGAGAGTGGCGGGCGGATGATCGACGCCATCCTCACCAACACCCTGCTGCCGGACATGAGCCGCGAGTTCCTCACGCGCATGCTCGAGGGCAAGCCGCTGAGCGGGGTGCGCATCAGCCAGCGCGACAATGCCCTGCACTATGATTTCTACCAGCCGGATTTCCACCAGCAGGATATTGCCCAGCACGACGTTGCGGCGGGCGACTGACGCCCACTTGCGAGCCAGAGGATGCCGTTTATGGCCATCACCCAGAAGAATCGCTTGGTCCAGGTCGACAGCCCCCTCGGCGGCGACGTTCTGCTCTTGCAGAGCCTGGATGGCAGCGAAGAGCTGGGCCGGCTGTTTCACTACCAGCTGGAGCTGACCTCGGAGAACAGCGCGGTCAAGTTCGACCAGTTGCTGGGCAAACCCATGGGCCTGACCCTGGAGCTGCACGATGGCGGCAAGCGCTATTTCCACGGCATCGCCTGCAACTGCCGGCAAACCGTGGGCAACGGCCAGTACGCCGGCTACCAGGTCAGCCTGCGGCCCTGGCTGTGGCTGCTGACGCGCACCTCGGACTGCCGGATTTTCCAGAACAAGACGGTGCCGGACATCATCAAGCAGGTGTTCCGCGACCTGGGTTTCTCCGACTTCGAGGACAGCCTCAGCCGCAGCTACCGCGAGTGGGAATACTGCGTGCAATACCGCGAAAGCAGCTTCGACTTCGTCAGCCGGCTGATGGAGCAGGAAGGCATCTACTACTACTTCCGCCATGAAAAGGCGCGTCACGTGCTGGTCCTGGCCGACGCCTACGGAGCCCACGCCACGGTGGACGGCTACGCCTCGGTGCCCTTCTTCCCACCCGAGCAGCAGATGCGCGAGCGCGATCACTTCTACGACTGGCAACTGGCCCGCGAGGTCCAGCCCGGCTCGCTGGCCCTGACCGACTACGACTTCCAGCGCCCCGCTGCCAGCCTGGAGGTGCGCTCCAGCGTATCGCGCAGCCACGGCAACGCCGATTACCCGTTGTTCGACTACCCCGGCGAATATGTGCAGAGCAAGGATGGCGAGCACTACGCGCGCACCCGCATCGAGGCCATCCATACCCAGTTCGAGCGCGTGCAACTGCGCGGCCGCGCCCGCGGCCTGGGCTCGGGCCACCTGTTCAAGCTGACCGGCTACGAGCGCGACGACCAGAACCGCGAATACCTGGTGGTGGGCGCTCGCTACCGCATTCACCAGGACGCCTACGAAACCGGCTTTGCCGACGCCAGCGAGCAGTTCACCAGCGAGCTGGACTGCATGGATGCCAGCCAGGCCTTCCGCCCGCTGCCGCTCACCCCCATGCCCATCGTCCGTGGCCCGCAGACCGCCCTGGTGGTCGGGCCCGGCGGTGAGGAGATCTGGACCGACCAGTACGGTCGGGTCAAGGTGCACTTCTACTGGGACCGCCACGACCAGTCCAACGAGAACAGCTCCTGCTGGATGCGCGTGTCCCAGGCCTGGGCCGGCAAGAACTGGGGCGCGGTGCATATCCCGCGGATCGGCCAGGAAGTGATCGTCAGCTTTCTCGAGGGCGACCCGGACCGCCCGATCATCACCGGTCGCGTCTACAACGCCGAACAGACCGTGCCCTACGAACTGCCCGCCAATGCCACCCAGAGCGGCATCAAGAGTCGTTCGAGCAAGAGCGGCACGCCGGCCAACTTCAACGAGATCCGCCTGGAGGACAAGAAGGGGGAAGAGCAGCTGTTTATCCACGCGGAGAAGAACCAGGACATCGAGGTCGAGAACGACGAAACCCACTGGGTCGGCCACGACCGGACCAAGACCATCGACAACGACGAAACCGTGCACGTCAAACACGACCGCACCGAGACGGTGGACAACAACGAAACCATCACCATCGGCGTGGACCGCAGTGAACAGGTCGGCAACAACGAGACCATCAGCATCGGCGTCAACCGCACCGAGAGTGTCGGCAGCAACGAAACCATCAGCATCGGCAGCGACCGCACCGAGAGCGTCGGCAGCAACGAGACCATCAGCATCGGCAGCAACCGCACCGAAAACGTCGGCAGTAACGAAACCATCACCATCGGCAGCGACCGCACCGAGAGCGTCGGCAGCAACGAGACCATCACCATCGGCAGCAACCGCACGGAAAGCGTCGGCAGCAACGAAGACATCACGATCGGCAGCAACCAGAGCACCAATATCGGCAAGAACGAGTCGCGCAGCGTCGGCCAGAGCCGCGACAGCAGCATCGGCAAGGACGACAGCCTGAGCGTCGGCAAGAACTTTTCGCTGACCGCCGGCGACTCCATCACCCTGACCACCGGCTCGGCCAGCATCACCATGAAGAAGGACGGCACCATCACCATTCGCGGCAAGAACATCACCATCGACGGCTCCGGCGCGATCAACGTCAAGGCCAGCAAAAATGTGGTGGTCAAGGGTCAGAAGATCCTGCAGAACTAGCAGGCCGTTAAAAAACGTAGGCGAGGCAGACTGGCCTAGGCAAAAACGGCCGAAAAAGCACAGTTTACGGGCTGTAAATGAGCATTTTGAGGCCGTTTTTAACGACGGCCAGACAACGCAGGTAGTTTTTCAACGGCCTGATAGGAGTCATGTACATGACGGTTCAATACTTCCTGCCCAACCAGGCGCGCCTCGACGGCGTGGTGATCGGCACCCTGCTTGCCCTGCCCCAGGCCACAACGCCGCGGGTAAGCTTTCCCGGCTGCGGCGAGGCGCAGGGCCTGATCGCCCGCAGCACCGCGCAACTCACAGCCGCGGACATCGGTACCCAGGTGGCGCTGATGTTCGAGAACGGCGATCCGACTCGGCCCCTGGTGATCGGCCGCCTGCTCGGCACGAGCGCGCCGAGCGCCCAGGTAAAGTTGGACGAGGAGCGCCTGGAGCTGCGCGCCGAACGCGAGATCGTGCTGCGCTGCGGCAAGGCCAGCATCACCCTGACCCGCGCCGGCAAGGTGATTATCCAGGGGGCCTATCTGTCCAGCCGCTCCAGCGGGGTCAACCGCATCAAGGGCGGCTCGGTGCAGATCAACTAGAAGGTTGCCGGCCTATGGAACTGCTTAACGCCACCCGCCTCGCCGCCGCCTATACCCAGGGTCTGGCCCCCGATGGCCGCGAGTCCCTGGTGGTGATCGCCAAGGGCAGCTTCGACCTGCCCCTGGACGGCCGCGAGGCGCGCCTGCTCGATACCCAGCAAGCACTGCTGATGGCCGATACCTTCCTTGGCGAGCCCGGCCTGAGTGCGCCACTACGGGAAATGGACTTCGCCCCGGTCAAACCCTTCTGCGACGTACTGGTGCTGGGCAAGGCCCATGCCCCCGGCGGCCGTCCCGCCAGCCAGATCACCGCCGGCATCCGCGTAGGCCGAGTGGCCAAGGCCTTCTCCGTGCTCGGCCCCAGGCACTGGCAGCCGGGGCTGCTCGGCGTCGCCCCCGGCCTGCCGCAGGCCTTTATCGAGCAGGATATTTCCTACGCCCAGGCCTTTGGCGGTACTCATTCGCTCGAGGGCAACCCGCAGCAACAGCATTGCTACCTGGATAACCCGGCCGGCTGCGGCTGGTACCCGCGCAATATGGACAGCGCCGATATGCTCGGCATGCCGATGCCCAGCACCGAGGAACTGGGCAAGCCGGTGGACAGCCCCCACGGCGACTTCCGCCCCATGGCCCTGGGCCCCATCGGCCGTCACTGGCCAGAGCGCGCCACCTTTGCCGGCACCTACGACGAGGCCTGGCTGGCCGACTGCTTCCCCTTTCTGCCGGCGGACTTCGACAATCGCTACTTCCAGGCCGCGCCGGCCGACCAGCAGACCGAGTACCTCAAGGGCGGCGAAGAGGTCGTGCTGCTCAACCTGACGCCCCAGGAACGTGCGGGCTTTCGCATCCCCAGCCTGGAGGTACCGGTCACCTTCTTTCTCAACAAGGGCGGCCATGAGACCGTGCATGCGGTAATCGACACCCTGCTGATCGACACCGACGCCAATCAGGTGCAGCTGACCTGGCGCACCAGCCGGCCGCTCAGGCGCAATATGTTCGAGATCAGCCAGGTGCTGGTGGGCAGCATGTCGCGGGCCTGGTGGCGGGCACGGGAGCTGGGCAAGGACTATCACGCCGGCCTCGGCGAGCTGGTCAGGGCCAGGCAGCAGCCGGCGGAGAGCGAATGATGAGCGCCCTATGCATTCTCGGCTCCGGCATGGTCAGCGCCGTAGGCCTCAGCGCCCCGGCCAGCTGTGCGGCGATTCGCTGCGCCATCGACAATTTCCAGGAGACCCGTTTTATCGACCGTGGCGGCGAATGGCTGATTGCCGCCAGCGTGCCACTCGAGGAGCCCTGGCGCGGCCACAGCAAGCTGATCAAGATGGCTGCCCGCGCCATTGCCGAGGCCTTGCAGAGCACGCCAGGCATCGACCCGACGCAGACGCCGCTGCTGCTCGGCGTTGCGGAACAGGAACGACCGGGGCGGCTGGACGGCCTGGACCTGACATTGCTGCACGGAATCGAGCGGGAGCTGGGCCTGGCCTTTCATCCCAGCTCCAGCGTGATCGCCCGCGGCCGGGTCAGCGCTGCGGTGGCCCTGCTCAATGCGCGCAAGCTGATCCACCAGGGCAGCCACCGCCATGTGCTGATCGCCGGCGTCGACTCCTTTCTCAGCGCCCCGACCCTGGCTGCCTTCGAGGAGCGCGAGCGTCTGCTCACCAGCCAGAACTCCAACGGTTTTATCCCCGGCGAGGGCGCTGCAGCAGTGGTGCTGGGCGCACCGGTCGCCGGCGAGGAGCCGCAACTGGCCTGCCTGGGCCTGGGTTTCGGTATGGAACCGGCAACGGTCGAAAGCGAGGACATTCCTCTGCGCGCCGAGGGCCTGACCCAGGCCATCCGCGCCGCCCTGGCCGAAGTCGGTTGCGGACTGGAGCAGATGGACTACCGCGTCACCGATCTGTCCGGTGAGCAGTACTATTTCAAGGAAGCCTCCCTGGCCCTGAGTCGCACCCTGCGGGTGCGCAAGGAGTTCTTCCATATCTGGCACCCGGCCGACTGCATCGGCGAGGTCGGTGCCGCCATCGGCCCGGCCATGCTCGCCGTGGCCCTGGCCGCCAGCCGCAAGGCCTATGGCGACGGCCCCAATATCCTCTGCCACCTGGGCAACGACGCCGGCCAGCGCGCCGCCGCCCTGCTCAGCTATCAGATCGTGAGGGCCGCCTGATGGGCAATGAGGTCTACGCCAACAATATGGAGGTGTCGTGCAAGTCGGCCGACGGCAAGGCGGTGGCCTGTTTCCCCGACGTCTGCTTCACCCCACCACAAACCCCGGCCACCCCGCCCGGCGTGCCCATCCCCTACCCCAACACCGGCATGGCCAAGGACACCACCAACGGCACCCGCACGGTGAAGATCACCGGCAAGGAAGTGATGCTCAAGAACAAGAGCTACTTCAAGACCAGCTACGGCGACGAAGCCGGCTGTGCGCCAAAGAAAGGGGTGGTCACCAGCAAGATCAAGGGCAAGGTGTACTTCACCTCCTGGTCGATGGATGTGAAGTTCGAGGGCGAGAACGTGGTCAGAAATCTGGATATGACCACCCATAACCATGCATCGATGCCGGGCAATACGCCGGTCTGGCCGTACATCGACGCTGTTGCCGCGGCTGCCAATACCTCTGACCCCTGTCACACAGTCACCAAGGGCCTGGCCGATAACGACTGCCAGCGACATGTCAAAGCCAACACATACACCACAGGAGCGGTGAATAGAGCAGGAGCGTCCGAAGCGATCTGCAAAGATCCAAAATGCAAAAAAGCAATGGCATGCGTCCTGACACCTTACAGTCCGTCAAACTGCTGTGACGGCAAGACAGCGCACCATATCGTGCCGAAATCTCAGTTCAAGGAGCGCGGCAAAGGTGGCAAAGCGCTGTTGTTGGATGCAAATGGAGAAAACAAGTACGACCCCAGCAAAGCTCCCTGTATCTGTGAGGATGGGCACAGCCACTCCACTGGCACCCATGGTGATATTCATGAGGAAACCAACCTACTGACGGTAACGCACCCGAAAGTGGCCCCGCACGTGACAGGCAAGACAATCGCCCCCAATGCCAGCTGGGAAGTCGCCGATGCGGAAGCTGTTGGCGCAAAAGCCAGCAAAAAAGGCGGAAACCAGTGCGACGAGGAATGCACCAAAAGTCAGGTAAGAGCAGGTCACCAACAGATGGGCATTGGGCCTAGTGAGAAGATACGCCCCTCGACTGCCGGCCATGTGCCAGAGCCCTCAAACCCGACAACCTTCCCATAGTGGCCTTGTTGCCAAGGAGTTCCAGATGCCTGCAAAACCATTGGATGGCCTGATCATGCGCACGGCGATCGCTCGAGTTCCCGGCGCGGGTTACATCTACGCGGCCGATCCACAGAAAGAGGCTCAGGATATTCCCCATGCCATCATCCTGAAATATAAGGATGGTGAATTCATCCGCACCGAGGCCAACTACAACGCTCATTCGCTAGCTATCGTCTCGCAACCTGGCCCTGGCCTTATCGATGTTTCCGGGCCTGGTTATTACTCAGCCATCATGGCCAGTGGGAACAGCTCGGGCGATATCTTCGACGACAGCAAACCCGCGCCTAAAGCCCCGAGAACAGGCGGCATCCGTGCAGTTGCAGCTATTGCCGGTCGCGCCTTCGCTGTCGGGCTACGGGGTATGGTGTATCGCTTCGACGGCCCCAAGAACTGGACGCGCATCGACGATGGCCTGCCAGATACATTTAACGCTCAGGCTATCCATGGCTTTTCCGAAACAGAGCTTTATGCGGTCGGGCGCGAGGGGGCGATCTGGACATACGATGGACGTAGATGGCTCCCCTGCGAATCGCCTACCTCGGTAACACTCACCTCGGTCAAGTGCGCCCCCAATGGCATCGTCTACGCGGCTGGCCATCGTGGCGTATTGCTGCAAGGACGGCACGATCAATGGAGCGTCATTGATCATACGGAGACCAGCGACGATATCTGGGATCTGGAGTGGTTTATGGATCACCTCTACGCTTCCACTATGTCGAATGTCTATCGTTTGGAAAACGCGCAACTGCAGTTGGTGAACTTCGGTGGGGATAAGCCCAAGTCTTGCTACCAGTTGAGCGTCGGCGAGGGTGTGATGTGGTCGAACGGAGAGTTCGACCTAATGTCCTTCGATGGCCTGCAGTGGAGTCGGATCGTATAACCGTTAGTACGGTCAAGACCTCCGCCGGCATGGGACAACGCTGATGCACTCGATCACCAACATGCTCGACCAACACAGCGAAGAAGCGGCCTTCCTCGCCCTGCTGCGCGACTACGCCGTGCGTGCCCCCCACTACGATCTCAACCACCTCGCCACCCTGGACAACCGTATCGAAGCCCATCTGGATGGCCTGCGTATCGCCGGCCTGCCCGGGCTGGATGCTCTGCTCCAACAACTGGGCCCCAATGCCCAGGGCGAAGTATTCGCCGCTACCGTACTGGCCTTCGAGACCAGCAATAGCGCCGCCATGGCCCGCCTGGCCGAACATCTGCGCAGCAATGCCGATGCCGAGCGTTTTATGGCCGCCGCCCTGGGCTGGCTGGAATGGCCTCTGATCGCACCCTGGATCGACCGCCTGCTGGTCTCGCCGGAACCCGTCTTTCGCCGCATCGGCCTGGCCGCCTGCGGCATGCACCGCCACGATCCCGGCCCGGCATTGCTGGCGGGCCTGTCCCATGCCGTTCCGGGCGTGCTCGCCCGAGCCGCGCGCGTCGCCGGCGAATTGCGGCGGCGCGACTTGATGGAGGCCATTCGCGCCCATCGTCTGCACCCGGACGCTGCCACCCGCTTCTGGGCCAACTGGGCGACGGTGCAGATGGGCGACGAAGAGGCGCTGGTGCCGCTACGTCAGTTCGCCGAACAACCGGGAGCCCTGCAGTACCGCGCCTTGCTGGTGTTGCTGGCCTGGCAGCCACGGGATATCAGCATTGCCTGGATTCGCCAGCTAATGCCGCAAGCGCAGCAACGGCGCATGGTGATCCAGGCCGTCGGCCTGTTGGGCGATCCGGTCAGCATCCCCTGGCTGATCCAGCAGATGCATGACTTACCCCATGCCCGGGTCGCCGGCGAGGCCTTCAGCCTGATCACCGGGGCCGATCTGGCCCTGCTGGATCTTGAACTCAGGGACAGCCCCGACTACGACGCCGGGCCCAATGACGATCCTGCCGATCCCAACGTGTCCATGGACGACGACGAGAACCTGCCCTGGCCCGACCCGGCGCTGATCGAGGCCTGGTGGCAACAGGAGAAAGGTACTTACCAGCAGGGCCAGGGCTATTTGCTCGGCCAACCGATCAGCGAACAGGCTTATCTGCAGGCGCTCGCCCGGGGACAACAGCGCCAACGCATCGCCGCTGCCTGCGGCCTGGCCCGGCTGCGCCCGACCGAAGCGCTGTTCCCCACCAGCGCGCCGGCCTGGCGGCAGCAGGCCTTGCTCAGGATTTAAGGCAACACCACCCACTGGTCCAGACGTTCGATTATCAATCCCTGTCCAACAGATGAAAGCGGGGCAAGGATACGTGCCAGCGGATAGCGGCCAGGCGGATCAGCAGCACCGTCAGCATGGACACTCCGGTATCCAGCCAGTGCGGGGTGTCCAGCTCGCGCAGGCCGATAAACATCAGGGCTCCGGCGATGCAGGCGGTGGCGTAGATTTCCTTCTGGAAGATCAGCGGAATCTCGTTGCAGATCACATCGCGCATCACCCCGCCGGCCACGCCGGTCATCACCCCCATGATCACCGCCGTGCTATGGGGCACGGCATGCTGCAGCGCCACTTCGGTGCCGATCACGGTAAACACCGCCAGACCGAAGGCATCCGCCAGCAGCAGGCCTTTCTCATGAATGGGCTGGGTCAGGCGCACCCATATCACCGTGCCGATGGCCGCCAGAGAGGCCACTAGGATATAGAGGTCGTTGAGAATCCAGCTGACCGGGTGGTTGTCCAGGATCAGATCGCGCAGGGTGCCGCCGCCGAGGGCGGTGATGATGGCAATCACCAGCACGCCGAACAGGTCCATGGATTTACGACCGGCCATCAGCGCACCGGTAATGGCAAATACCGCAACGCCGAACAGGTCGGCGAGGTAGAAGAGTTCTGCCATGGCGTCCTCAGGACTCGACCGGGGTACGCATGGTGACGAATTCCTCGGCCGCCGTCGGGTGCACGCCGATGGTTTCGTCGAACATCCGCTTGGTTGCCCCGGCTTTCATGGCAATGGCCAGGCCCTGGACGATTTCCCCCGCCTCCGGGCCAACCATATGGCAACCCAGGACCCGGTCGCTGTCGGCATCCACCACCAGCTTCATCAGGGTGCGCTCCTGGCAGTCGGTCAGCGTCAGCTTCATCGGCCGGAAACGGCTTTCGAACACCTTGACCCGGTAGCCCTCCTCCCTGGCCTGCTCCTCGCTCAAGCCTACGGTACCGATATTCGGCAGACTGAACACCGCCGTGGGGATCATCTTATAGTCGACCTTGCGGTACTCCTCCGGCTTGAACAGCCGCCGCGCCACGGCCATGCCTTCGGCCAGGGCCACCGGGGTCAGCTGTACCCGGCCGATTACATCGCCGATGGCCATGATCGAGGGTACCGTGCTCTGGTACTGCTCGTCGACCTGGATATAGCCGCGCTCGTCCAGTTGCACCTCGGTGTTTTCCAGGCCGAGGTTGTCCAGCATCGGCCGGCGGCCGGTGGCGTAGAAAATACAGTCGGTTGCCAGTACGCGGCCATCCTTGAGCGTTGCCAGCAGGCTGCCATCGGCCTGCTTGTCGATGCACGCGATATCGCTGTTGAACTGCAGGTCGAGGCCGCGCTTGCTCAGTTCTTCGCGCAGGTGCTGGCGCACCGCGCCATCGAAGCCGCGCAGGAACAGCTCACCCCGGTAGAGCAAGGAGGTCTGCGCGCCCAGGCCATGGAAGATCGAGGCGAACTCCACGGCGATATAGCCGCCGCCCACCACCAGCACACGCTTAGGCAATTGTGGAAGGAAGAATGCCTGGTTCGAGTCGATGGCATGCTCGCGGCCAGGAATATCCGGGACATGAGGCCAGCCGCCGGTGGCGATAAGGATATGCTTGGCACTGTAACGCTTGCCGTCCAGTTCGACGCTGTGCCCATCGAGCAGGCGGGCATGGCCTTCCAGCAGGGTCACCCCGCTATTGACCAGCAGGTTGCGATAGATACCGTTGAGGCGCTCGATTTCGAGGTTCTTGTTGGCGATCAGGGTCGGCCAGTCGAACTGCGCCTGATCCAGCGACCAGCCAAACCCCTGGGCCTGTTCAAAGTCTTCGGTGAAATGGGCACCGTACACCAGCAACTTTTTCGGCACGCAGCCGACGTTGACGCAGGTGCCGCCCAGAGAGCGGCTCTCGGCCACCGCCACACGGGCACCGTAACCCGCGGCAAAGCGTGCCGCGCGTACGCCGCCGGAGCCGGCACCGATTACAAACAGGTCGAAGTCGTAGGTCATCACAAGCCTCCAGAACAGGCCGCAAGCATAACCCAATCGCCCCGAGTGCCGCGCTCGGACTACGCTTGCAAAGTACCCTCAAGGAGCAGACCTATGCGCCCGACCCTCACCCACCTGGCGCTGCACGTCCCCGACCTGGATGCCTGTGTGGCCTTCTACCGCGAATTCTGCGCCATGGCTGTGATTCACCAGCGCGCCGGCAAAGGCTCACGAATTATCTGGATGGCCGAGCCCGGCAAGGAACACGAATTTATCTTCGTGATCATGCCCGGTGGGCAGGATCGTCAGTTGGCGGCCGATGACTACAGCCACTTCGGCTTCGCCGTGGCCAGCCGCGAGCAGGTCGATGCCATTGCCGCCAAGGCCCAGGCTGCGGGCTGCCTGATCTGGGCCCCGCGCGACGAGCCCTACCCGGTTGGCTATTACTGTGGGCTGCGTGATCCGGCGGGCAATTATGTCGAGTTCAGCTATGGCCAGCCGCTGGGGCCAGGCTCGGAGGCGATGCCGATTCCCTGACGG
>JBFJZW010000032.1:0-24385 GCA_041621875.1 Pseudomonas sp.
CATGGGCACGATCGATAAGTTCGGCTTCTACTTCGCCAAACTGTGGGAGTTCGTCAGCGACGACCCGCGCGAGGCCAACACCGAGGGCGGTATCTTCCCGGCGATCTTCGGTACCGTGATGATGACCCTGATCATGGCGGTGATCGTCACCCCGTTCGGCGTGGTGGCGGCCATCTACCTGCGCGAATACGCCAAGCAGGGCCCGCTGACCCGGGTGATCCGCATCGCGGTGAACAACCTGGCGGGCGTGCCGGCGATCGTCTACGGGGTGTTCGGCCTGGGCTTCTTCGTCTATGTGCTGGGCGGATCGCTGGACCGCATGTTCTTCCCGGAAGCCGCGCCGGCACCGACCTTCGGTACCCCGGGCCTGCTCTGGGCCTCGCTGACCCTGGCGATCCTCACCCTGCCGGTGGTGATCGTCGCCACCGAGGAAGGTTTGGCGCGGATTCCGCGGGCCGTGCGTGAAGGCTCCCTGGCCCTCGGCGCGACCAAGGTGGAAACCCTCTGGCGCGTGGTGCTGCCCATGGCCAGCCCGGCGATGATGACCGGCCTGATTCTCGCCGTGGCCCGTGCCGCCGGCGAAGTGGCACCGCTGATGCTGGTGGGCGTGGTCAAGCTGGCACCCAGCCTGCCGCTGGATGGCAACTACCCCTATCTGCACCTCGATCAGAAGATCATGCACCTGGGCTTCCATATCTACGACGTCGGCTTCCAGAGCCCCAACGTCGAGGCCGCGCGGCCGCTGGTGTACGCCACCGCGTTGCTGCTGGTGCTGGTGATCGTGGTGCTGAACTTCAGTGCGGTGATGATCCGCAACCACCTGCGCGAGAAGTACAAGGCGCTGGATCATTAATCAGTACGCCGCGGCCGGCTGGCCGCGGCGGCTCAACGAATTTGTTAGCGTAGGGAGCATCCCATGCAGCACGAAGCCCACACCCACGGTATCGATATCTCGGCCCTGGGCCGCGACAAGCAGAGCCTCAACCTGGCCGCGGAAACCACGGCCATCCAGGTGCCGGGTCTGAACCTGTACTACGGCGACAAGCAAGCCCTGTTCGACGTGCAGCTGAATATTCCCAGGCAGCGCGTCACCGCCTTTATCGGACCAAGCGGTTGCGGCAAGTCGACCCTGCTGCGCACCTTCAACCGGATGAACGATCTGGTCGACGGCTGCCGCGTGGACGGTGAGATCAACCTCGACGGGCGCAATATCTACCGCAAGGGCGAGGACGTGGCCGAATTGCGTCGCCGCGTCGGCATGGTGTTCCAGAAGCCCAACCCCTTCCCCAAGAGCATCTACGAGAACGTGGTCTATGGCCTGCGCATCCAGGGCATCAACCAGAAGCGCGTGCTCGACGAAGCGGTGGAATGGGCGCTGAAAAGCGCGGCGCTGTGGGATGAGGTCAAGGACCGTCTGCACGAGTCGGCCCTCGGCCTCTCCGGCGGTCAGCAGCAGCGTCTGGTGATCGCCCGTACCGTGGCGGTGCAGCCGGAAGTGCTGCTGCTCGACGAACCCTGCTCGGCGCTGGACCCGATCTCCACGCTGAAAGTCGAAGAGCTGATCTACGAACTGAAATCCAAGTACACCATCGTCATCGTTACCCACAATATGCAGCAGGCGGCGCGGGTCTCGGACTACACCGCGTTTATGTATATGGGCAAACTGATCGAGTTCGGCGATACCGATACCCTGTTCACCAACCCGGCGAAGAAGCAGACCGAGGATTACATCACCGGCCGCTACGGCTGATGGCACAGCCCATCCATCTGATAACTCGTAGGGTGCGCCGTGCGCACCACAGCCACCCAAGCCGGCAGCATTCGCGGAGCGAATTGGAATGATCAACAAAGACAACCTGACCCAGCATATCTCCCAGCAGTTCAACGTCGAGCTGGAGGAGGTGCGCAGCCACCTGCTGGCCATGGGTGGCCTGGTCGAGAAGCAGGTCAACGACGCGGTTACCGCGCTGATCGACGCCGACTCCGGTCTGGCCCAGCAGGTGCGCGAGATCGACGACCAGATCAACCAGATGGAGCGCAATATCGACGAGGAATGCGTGCGCATTCTCGCCCGGCGTCAGCCGGCGGCCTCCGATCTGCGGTTGATCATCAGCATCTCCAAATCGGTGATCGACCTCGAGCGCATCGGTGACGAGGCGACCAAGATCGCCAAGCGCGCCATCCTCCTGTGCGAGGAAGGCGAAGCACCGCGCGGCTACGTCGAGGTGCGGCATATCGGCGACCAGGTGCGCAAGATGGTGCAGGAGGCGCTGGATGCCTTTGCCCGCTTCGACGCCGACCTGGCGCTGTCGGTGGCGCAGTACGACAAGACCGTCGACCGCGAATACAAGACCGCCCTGCGTGAGCTGGTGACCTTTATGATGGAGGACCCGCGCTCGATCTCCCGTGTGCTCAATATCATCTGGGCCCTGCGTTCGCTGGAGCGCATCGGCGACCATGCGCGCAACATCGCCGAGCTGGTGATCTACCTGGTGCGCGGTACCGATGTGAAACACATGGGCCTGACCCGCATGCAGGAAGAAGTGCAGGGCACCAACAAGGGCAACTAGCCGTTCGCGACCCGGTAAGGCGTATTTCGGTTGGCCTTTGGCCACCAGCCGCGACTATGCTAAGGCCATCTTAATGGGAGTGGCCGATGAGCAAAGTCAGCGTGCTGGTGGTGGACGACGCAACCTTTATTCGCGATCTGGTGAAAAAGGGGCTGCGCGACCACTTTCCCGGCGTGCAGATCGCGGAAGCGGTGAACGGGCGCAAGGCCCAGCAACTGCTCGGCCGGCAGAGCATCGACCTGATCCTCTGCGATTGGGAAATGCCGGAAATGTCCGGGCTGGAGCTGCTCAGCTGGTGCCGTGAGCAGGACAACCTGAAAACCACGCCTTTTATCATGGTTACCAGCCGTGGCGACAAGGACAACGTGGTGCAGGCGATTCAGGCCGGGGTGTCCGACTTTATCGGCAAGCCCTTCTCCAATGAGCAGCTGGTGACCAAGGTCAAGAAGGCCCTGCAGCGTGCCGGCAAGCTGCAGGCGCTGATGGCCAGCGCGCCACCCAAGCTGCTCAGCAGCGGAGCCTATGCCAATGACTCGCTGTCCGCCCTGACTGCCGGCAAGGCCGAAGTGCTCAAGCCGGCCGCCGCCCCCGCGCCTGTGGCCACGGCCGCCTCCTTCGCCGCCCAGCCAGCGGCTGCCAAGGCCGCGCCAGCCAGCGGCCGTGGTCAGGGCCAGTTGCGCTTGCCCGGCGGCACCACGGCCTGCGTGATCAAGGCCCTGAGCCTCAAGGAGGCGCTGCTGGTGGTCAAACGGACCGAGCTGCTGCCCCAGGTGCTGGAAAGTGCGGTGCTCGACCTGGAGCAGGGCGAAGCGGCGGAAACCGCCCGACTCAACGGCTACCTGCATGCGGTGGCGGCCTTCGAGCCCAAGCCCGACAGCGAATGGCTGCAACTGACCTTCAGGTTCGTCGACCGCGACCCGCAGAAGCTCGACTATATCTCCCGACTGATCGCCCGCGGCACCGCGCAGAAGCACTTCAGCCCCGGTGCCTAGGTACCGGGGCCGACGCTTTCCCCATGGTCCGTCTACGCGAGCTGTATCACAGCCCGGCGGATGTCGCCTCGCATGGCTCGGCCGGCGCTGCTAATCTGAATGATCATGGCCAACCAATCATAAGAACCGGGTCGTTATGCTAGGGCGTCTGATACTACTCTGTGGCGTGTTGGTCTTTGCCGGCCAGGCCGGGGCATTGACCATCTACAAGTACACCGATGCCAACGGCGTGGTGACCTACACCGACAAGGCTGCCCCCGGTGCCCAGGTGTTCGTGTTCCGCGACCGCATGGTCGAGCGCCTGGACAACCAGGTGAAGCTGGAAACCAAGAAGCACGAAGCCGGGGAAACCCTGCTGGTGCGCAACGATCTCTACGCCCCGGTGCAGGTCGAGTTGCGCCTGGAGCAGCTCGACAATGTCGTCGGCGCGCCCGGCAAACCCATCAGCTGGGTACTGCCGCCGCGCAGCCATATCCGCCTGGTGACCTTGACCGCGCAGGATGCCGGCAAGCCGCTGCGCTACACCCCCAAGCTGCGCTATGCCCTGGGCGATCCGCGCCTGCTGCCGACCCAGAAGAGCTACCCGCTGCCCTGGCGCGGCGGTCCGTTCCGCCTGACCCAGGGGGCCAACGGCAAGTACAGCCACTTCACGCCCAAGGGCCGCTATGCCATGGATATCGCCATGCCCGAAGGCACGCCGATTGTCGCGGCCCGTGGCGGCGTGGTGGTGAAGACCGAAAACCAGCAGAGCGGGCGTGGCAACAACCCCTCCGGCAACTATGTGCGCATCCTCCATGACGACGGCACCATGGGCGTCTACCTGCACCTGATGAAGGGCTCGGTGAGCGTGCGCGAAGGCCAGCGAGTCAATAGCGGCAGCTTTATCGCCCGTTCCGGCAACACCGGCAACAGCACCGGCCCGCACCTGCACTTCGTGGTGCAGCGCAACGTCGGTTTGGCGCTGGAGTCCATTCCCTTCGACTTCGCCCGGCCGGTCAACAGCCTGCCCAACTTCGCCGTCGGCGGCGAATAGCGCATCGCCATCCACCCTACACCGCTCTCGTAGCCTGGATGCAATCCGCGCCCCCTCACTTGCCTGCGCTATCCGGAACTCATCCCAGGCCGGCGCTTAGTCATGCGCTGCGACAGTCCTATGCCCGGCCGGAAATAGACCATCGAACGACGCCCTGAGGCATGCGCACGGGCGGAGAAGCCGAGAGGATGTACCCCGCTTCGGCCAGTGCCTCGCCTAGCGAGCTGTTGAAGAACTACCTACGTTGGCAATACTGCGTTAAAAACGGCCTCAAAATGCTCATTTACAGAACGTAAACTGCGCTTTTTCGGCCATTTTCGCCTTGTCTTGCCTTCCTCGCCTACGTTTCTCAACAGCCTGCCAGAGGCCGGCCCTGCACGGGCCAGCGGCCGTTGCGCCATTCCAACAAGATTGCCCCGGGCCGGCTGGCCAGGGAGCAGCGCATGGGGGCTGTATGACTGTCGTTCTATCGGGCGCGATCCTGGTTCTGTTGGCCGCCACCCTGTGGGTGCTGCTGCGTTGGGGCAATCTGCGCTGCACTGGCAGCGAGCCGGTGGGCCTGTTCACCTTCCTCGCCATTCTCTTCACCTCCGGCCTGGACATGGGCCTGATCATCTTCCCGCTGACCGAATTCCCGGTGTATGCCGAGGAAACGGCATACCAGTTCTCCAACCCGCTGGCGGTGGAGTTCGGCTTCTGGGGCTTTCTGATCTGGGTGTTCTATTTCATCACCACCTTCTACTTCTGCGTGATCGAACCTCGGGTCAAGTTGTTCGAACTGCGCCCGGTGAAGATCGTCAACAACCTGGTGATCGTTTCCACCTGCGCCTTCACCGCCTACCTGTTTCTGGTGAATATCGCCTGGTATGCCCCCGAGCTCGATGCCGCCTGGCACTACCTGGTGGTGCTGGCGATTGTCTTGGCTGCGGTCTGTTCCAGCACCGATATCCGCTACCTGAAGATCCTCAGCATCGCCTCGACCTGGCTGTTCTTCGCCCTGATCCTCGGCATGTGGTGGGGCCTGGAGGCCGGCGGCGGCTTCTTCGCCGAGGCGGCAGCGGCGATCGGCTCCGGCTACTTCGCCCAGTTGCCCGAGTTCGTCCTGCCGCTGAGCGACTACCACGCCTTCTACCTGTTCTGGTGGTTTGCCTGGAGCGTGATGATCGGCCAGTTTGTCGCGCGCTTCGTCGGCGGCCTGCGGACCTACCAGTTGCTGCTGGCGCTGCTGATCATTCCCTCCATTCCCCTGGCGATCTGGTTTGCCGTGCTGTACGCCTATTTCGACCAGGGCATCGAGATCGGACCGTTCTGGAAGATGGCGATGCTCACGGTGGGGGTGATCTTCGTGATCAATTCGGTGGATTCGCTGGTGCGCCTGTACACCGACAATCTCGGCATCGGTGTGCGGCGGCTGGGCAAGCCGCGCTTTATCGCGCTGAACTTCGGTGTGCTGGTGGCGCTGGTGCTGGCCTTCAAGTTCACCCCGTTCGAGATCCAGTGGGTGGGGCTGGTGGTGATCGGCCTGTATGCCGCGACCCTGGCCTTGCTGTTGCTGCGCTACCGCCCGGCACTGCAGGCGATCGGCACGCGTTAATAAACCTCAGCTCAGCCTGAGTACCTTGGCCAGGACGATCTTCGGCCCCTTCATCTTCTTGACGATGATGCGCAGGCCGTCGACTTCCAGCACCTCCTCTTCCTCGGGCATGCGCTTCAAGGTCTCGTAGACCAGGCCGGCCAGGGTTTCTGCCTCGACGTGATCGAGGTCGACGCCGAGCAGGCGCTCGACCTTGGCCAGCGGCGTGTCGCCGCGCACCAGCAGCTTGCCCGGCTGGTAGGCGAGGATGCCGCGCTCGGTCTTGTGGTGTTCGTCCTGAATGTCGCCGACCAGGGCTTCCAGCACGTCCTCCATGGTCAGGTAGCCGATCACCTTGCCGTCGGCCTCCTCGACCAGGGCGAAGTGCGAGCCGCCCTGGCGGAACTGTTCGAGCAGGTTGGACAGCGGCATATGCCGACCGACCCGTTCGATCGGGTGCATCAGCTCTGCCAGTTTCAGCGCCGAGGGCAGCATCTCCAGCAAGGAGAGGTGCAGCAGCAGGTCCTTGATATGCAGCACACCGACGAACTCGCCGCTGCTGTCGTCATGGATCGGGTAACGGCTGTACTTGTGCCGGCGGAAGACGCTGAACACCTCGTCCAGGGCTGCCGTCAGCGGCAGGGAAACCAGGTCTTCGCGGGAGTTGGCCCAGTCCACCACCTCCAGTTCGCCCAGCTCCACGGCGGAGGCCAGCACGCGCATGTCCTGGTCGCTGGGGTTGTTGCCACGGCTGGAATGCAGGATCAGCTTGAGCTCGTCGCGGCTGTAATGGTGCTCATGATGTGGCCCCGGTTCGCCCTGGCCGGCGATGCGCAGGATGGCATTGGCGCTGGCATTGAGCAGGAAGATCGCCGGGTACATGGCCCAGTAGAACAGGTACAGCGGCGCGGCCGTCCACAGCGAGAGCAGTTCGGGCTTGCGGATCGCCCAGGATTTCGGGGCCAGCTCGCCAACCACGATATGCAGGTAGGAAATGATCGCGAAGGCGGTAAAGAAGGCGATGCCGTGCACCAGTTTGGGCGACTCGATGCCGATGATTGCGAGCAGCGGTTCGAGCAGATGGGCGAAGGCCGGCTCACCGACCCAGCCCAGGCCCAGGGACGCTAGGGTGATACCCAGTTGGCAGGCCGAGAGGTAGGCATCCATCTGGTTGTGCACGGTGCGCAGGATATGCCCGCGCCAGCCATGGGCCTGGGCCAGGGCTTCGACCTTGGTGGCACGCAGGCGAACGATGGCGAACTCGGCGGCGACGAAGAAGCCGTTGAGCAGGACCAGGAAGAGGGCGAACAGGACGAGGCCGAAATCGGCGAAATAGCTGGCGGCGGTGTAACTCGTGGAGGGGTCCATAGGGGGTTCGGTTGACCAATGACGGCTAAGAGTGGCGGCAGATGCCGGGCTTTGCAAGTGGGGCTAAAAGGCTTTCGTAGCCCGGATGTAATCCGGGAAAAGCCAACGCCAGCCAACTACGCGCCCGGATGGGGCCTTTTCTATCCGCCAGCGCGTAGCTTCCGGTGGATGGATAAAGCGCCATCCACCCTATGGCAGAGCCATGCGGGTGCGCGGCTGGGCGGGTTAGCCGCGGCGCACCATCTGCTGGGCGGGGAAATGGCAGGTAAAAGTGCTGCCCTTGCCCAGACTGCTGTGGATCTCCAGGCGCGCGCGGTGGCGCAGGAGCACGTGCTTGACGATGGCCAGGCCCAGGCCGGTGCCGCCGGTGTTGCTGGCGCGGCTGGAGTCGACCCGGTAGAAGCGTTCGGTCAGGCGCGGCAGGTGCTTGGCTTCGATGCCCAGGCCGCTGTCGGCAACCGCCAGGTGTGCACCCTGGTCGTCGGCCCACCAGCGAATGCGGATCTCGCCCTCGTCGGGGGTGTACTTGACCGCGTTGAACACCAGATTGGAAAAGGCGCTGCGCAGTTCCGTCTCACTGCCCTTGAGGCGCAGGTGCGGATCGGCTTCCAGGCTGATGCGGTGGTGGCGTTCGGCGGACAGGGCCTGGGCGTCGTTCTTGATCGACAGCAGCAGCAGGTCCACCGCCACCGGCTGGTTGTCCGAGGGGTAGTCGGTGGCTTCCAGCTTGGCCAGCAACAGCAGGTCGTTGAGCAGGTTCTGCATGCGCCCGCCCTGTTGCTGCATCTGCTGCAGGGCGCGCAGCCAGCGCGGATTGACCGCTTCGACGTTGTCCAGCAGGGTCTCCAGGTAACCGGCGATCACCGTCAGCGGGGTGCGCAGCTCGTGGGAGACGTTGGCGACGAAATCCTTGCGCATCTGTTCCAGCTGATGGATGCGGGTGATGTCGCGCACCAGCATCAGGTGCTCGCGGTTGCCGTACTGGGTGATGTGGAACTGCAGGCGCAGGCGGTCGCTGACCGGGGAGGGCAGTTCCAGCGGCTCGTTGTAGTTGTTGCCTTCGAAATACTCGATAAAGCGCGGATCGCGCACCAGGTTGGTGATCTGCTGGCCGCTGTCCTGAGGGGTCTTCAGGCCCAGCAGCTTTTCCGCGGCGAGGTTCCACCATTCCAGGTTGCCGTCGCGGTCGAGCATGATCACCGCGTCCTTCAGTGCGGCGGTGGACTCCTGTACGCGGTCGATCACCGCCTGCAGACGTCCACGGGCCTTCTGGTCGCGACGTTGCAGATGATAGATATTGTCGAACACCTCGCCCCACAGGCCATAGCCATCGGGTGGCGGTTCGTCGCCCTTGCGGGTGCGCAGCCATTTGTGCAGACGCAGCAGCTGCTGCAGGTGCCAGCCGAGGTAGACGGCCAGGCCAAGGGCCATGGACCAGCCGTACTCGCCGCTGATCAGGCCGAGCAGCAGGCAGGCCGTGGTCAGCAGCAGCAAGCGACGTATCAGGGGGGCGCGCCAGTCTTGATTCAATTAGAACTCATCCGCCAATCAATCCTTTATGCAGGTCGGTTAAGCGACCTCCAGGCATCCTAAACTGTCTCAGCTCTTGGTGGAGAAACGGTAACCCGTGCCGCGTACGGTCTGCACCAGGTTTTCGTAGACCTCGCCGAGGGCCTTGCGCAGGCGGCGGATATGCACGTCGACGGTGCGCTCCTCGACATACACATTGCCGCCCCAGACCTGATCGAGCAGTTGGCCGCGGGTGTAGGCGCGTTCCTGATGGGTCATAAAGAACTGCAGCAGGCGGTATTCGGTGGGGCCCATTTCGGCCGGCTTGCCGTCGATGGTGACGCGGTGGCTGACCGGGTCGAGCAGCAGGCCGCCGACTTCGATCGGCCCTTCGCTGTCGGTCGGTCCGGCGCGGCGCAGCACGGCTTTCAGGCGCGCCACCAGCTCGCGGGGGGAGAAGGGCTTGGTGATGTAATCATCGGCTCCCACTTCCAGACCCTGGATCTTGTTGTCCTCTTCGCCCTTGGCGGTGAGCATGATGATCGGGATATCCCCGGTCAGCTCGTCGCGCTTGAGCCGGCGCGCCAGTTCGATGCCGCTGGTGCCGGGGAGCATCCAGTCGAGCAGGATCAGATCGGGTTTGCGGTCGACGATGATGGCGTGGGCCTGCTGGGTATTCTCCGCTTCCAGGCACTCGTAGCCGGCCATTTCCAGGGCCACGGCGATCATTTCACGGATCGGTGCTTCGTCGTCGACGATCAGGATGTTCTTGCCAACCATGGTCAAGCCTCGGGGTCATCTCGCTGTAATGCACTGCATTAGATAACGGAATTATTGCAGTGATATGACAGGCGCGCGGCACGAGCCCTCCTGCGCCCTACCCTGGCAAGGCGTAGTCCAGCACGATACCGACAAAGATCGCCAGGCCGGCCCAGTGGTTGTGCAGAAAGGCGTTGAAGCAGGCCATGGGTTTGCGGTTGCGGGTCTTGTGGTATTCCCAGGCGAAACAGGCGGCGGCCACGGCCAGGCCGAGGTGGAAGCAAATACCCAGCTCGAAGCGCGCGCCGGCCAGCAGCAGGCAGAGCAGGGCCAGGCCCTGCAGGCTGGCGATAATCAGACGGTCGGCATCGCCGAACAGGATGGCGGTGGATTTCACCCCGATCTTCAGATCGTCGTCGCGGTCGGCCATGGCGTAATAGGTGTCGTAGGCCACGGTCCACAGCAGGTTGGCGATATACAGCAGCCAGGCTTCGGCCGGCAGGCTGCCGGTCTCGGCGGTGAAGGCCATGGGCATGCCCCAGGAGAAGGCCGCACCCAGCACCACCTGCGGGTAGAAGGTGTAGCGCTTCATAAAGGGGTAGCAGGCGGCCAGGGCCAGGCCGCCGAAGGACAGCCAGATGGTGGTGGCGTTGGTAAACAACACCAGTACGAAGCTGGCTGCCACCAGCACGGCGAACAGCAGCAGCGCCTCGCGCGGCTGGATCTTGCCGCTGGCCAGGGGACGGGCCTGGGTGCGGCTGACGTGGCCGTCGAAGTCGCGGTCGGCGTAGTCGTTGATCACGCAGCCGGCGGCGCGCATCAGGATCACCCCGAAGACGAAGATAAACAGGTTCTTCGCGCTCGGCACGCCCTCGGCCGCCACCCACAGCGCCCACAGCGTCGGCCACAGCAGCAGGTAGATGCCGATGGGCTTGTCCAGGCGCATCAGCTGGACGAAGTCCCAGGCGCGTGGGTGCAGGCGATTCAGCGATTTCAGCAGGCGGGTGTACATCGGGCGCGTCTCCGTGCGGGGTGCGGCGGATTATACGGAGTCGGCGCGCGATCAGGCGATGCGTAGGATGGGTTAGCCGCGTAGCGGCGTAACCCATCAGGGGCACAGGTGATGGGTATCGCTGCGCTCAACCCATCCTACGGCTCGATATCGGCCGCGACCCAGAAGGCTGGCAGAAACACCTCGGCCACCAGCACGCCGAGCGCGCCGCGACTGAAGCAGGAGCGCCGTCCCCACAGGCGTTCGGCGCGGGCCTCGGTGGGCAGCCAGGCGGCCGGGTAGCGGCAGACCTGCATCGCACCGCGGTCGAAGGCGCGGTCGCTGAACAGCAGTTCGCCG
The DNA here is from genome assembly GCA_041621875.1 of Pseudomonas sp. Lineage (GTDB taxonomy): Bacteria > Pseudomonadota > Gammaproteobacteria > Pseudomonadales > Pseudomonadaceae > Aquipseudomonas. Next base: position 11,156 of record JBFJZW010000032.1, read on the forward strand.
AGGGAGCGGCTGCCCAGCTCCGCCAGGTTCAGTCCGGAGCCCTGCAGGGCGCTACGGGCCGCCACGCTGCGGGCGAACACCCAGGGCTGACCATGGCCGCGCAGGTACACCTCGCGCACCCAGCCCTGGCTGCCCGGGGCCACGCCGAGGGCGCTGCATTCATCGCGGCGCAGCGGCTGCCAGCCTTCCTGCAGCGGGGTGACGCTGAAACCCTGGTGGGACAGGGCGGTCAGCCGCCGGGTCAGCGAGTCTTCATTGAACAGCCAGTCGCGCACGGCCGCGACAGGGGCGGGGTGCAACTGGCCGGCAGTCAGCCAGCGGGGCGGATGGGCGAGGGCGGTGTGGGGCACGGCAGGAAATCACCATGGACTGGAAGCGCGCGAGTCTAGCATGGCGCTTTGCCGGTTAGGCCGGAGCGGGCGGCCGGGATCGGCTGCTGTGCACTGATAGGCGGGCGCTCGCTGGGCGGGACCCGACTTTAGTTGGCCCGCCGGCGGGCAGCTTTCACCCTTCGGCCGCTTGGCGCACCCGCGCATTTACGGTAGTTTGCCTCGCGCAATAGCCGTGAGATTCGCCAGAGGTAGTTATGAAAAAGTGGCAATGTGTGGTCTGTGGACTGATTTACGACGAAAGCCAGGGTTGGCCCGATGAAGGCATCGCCGCTGGTACGCCGTGGCAGGATGTTCCGGAAGACTGGCTCTGCCCCGACTGTGGCGTGGGCAAGATGGATTTCGAAATGATTGAGATCGGTTGATCGGCAATCTTTAAACGGCGACCCGCGGGTCGCCGTTTTGTTTAGGCCTGCGCATACTAAGACCGAACAAGCCGAATGATGGGCGAGGCGAGTATGCGCAAATGGCAGTGTGTGGTCTGTGGCTTTATCTATGACGAGGCCCTTGGCTGGCCCGAAGAGGGGATTGCCGCCGGTACCGCCTGGGAAGATATTCCCGCCGACTGGCTGTGCCCCGACTGTGGGGCCGGCAAGGCCGACTTCGAGATGATCGAGATCACCTGAGCCGCCACCCCCTGGAAAATGCGTTCTGGCCACGGCCGCCCGTGCCGTCGCCAAGTTTGAGGAATCGATCATGAGTGCACCCCTAGTGATAGTCGGCACCGGCCTGGCCGGTTACAACCTGGCGCGCGAGTGGCGCAAGCTCGACAGCGAGACGCCGCTGCTGCTGATTACCGCCGACGACGGGCGCTCCTATTCCAAGCCCATGCTCTCCACCGGTTTCGGCAAGAACAAGGATGCCGATGGCCTGAGCATGGCCGAGCCCGGGGCCATGGCCGAGCAGCTCAAGGCAGAAGTGCGTACCCACACCCGCATCAGCGGCATCGACCCGGGCCACAAGCAGCTGTGGATAGGCGAGGAGGCGGTGCCCTACCGCGACCTGATCCTGGCCTGGGGGGCCGAGCCGATCCGCGTGCCGGTGGCCGGGGATGCCCAGGATGCGATCCTGCCGATCAACGACCTGGAGGACTACGCGCGCTTCCGCACGGCGGTGGCGGGCAAGCAGCGGCTGCTGCTGCTCGGTGCCGGCCTGATCGGCTGCGAATTCGCCAACGACCTCAGCCTGGGCGGCTATCAGGTCGAGTTGGTGGCACCCTGCGAACAGGTGATGCCCGGCCTGCTGCATCCGGCTGCGGCCGCGGCGGTCCAGGCGGGGTTGGAAAGCCTCGGCGCGCGCTTCCACCTGGGGCCGGTGCTGGCCAGCCTCAACCACAAGGGCGCGGCCCTGGAAGCGCACCTATCGGACGGCAGCGTGCTGAACTGCGACCTGGTGCTCTCGGCCGTGGGCCTGCGCCCACGCACCGAACTGGCCGCCGCCGCCGGCCTGGCGGTCAATCGTGGGGTGGTGGTGGACCGTCTGCTGCAGACGTCCCATGCCAATATCTATGCCCTCGGCGACTGCGCCGAGGTCGACGGCCTCAACCTGCTCTATGTCATGCCCCTGATGACCTGTGCCCGGGCCCTGGCCCAGACCCTGGCCGGCAAGCCGACCGCGGTGAGCTACGGGCCCATGCCGGTGACGGTGAAAACCCCGGTCTGCCCGCTGGTGGTGTCGCCGCCACCGCGAGGTCTGCAAGGCGAATGGAGCGTGGAAGGCAGTGGCGGCGACATCAAGGCGCTGTGCCGCGACAGCAGCGGAGCCCTGCTCGGCTACGCGCTGACCGGAACGGCCGTGCAGGAAAAATTGGCTTTGAATAAGGCCTTGCCGCCGCTCATGGCGTAAATGGCGGCTGTTCTGTCTGTTATGCCATTGTGTTGTCCGCTGAAACTGTCTGACAACACTGGCGCAGCTCCAAATGGCATGCCATTCTCGGTGGGTCTGCCGCAGCCCAGAGCTGTTGCGGCGCCTTGGACGCTGCTCGCGCAGAGCAGCCCCGGACACAACAACAAAAACCGTCAAAGAGGCATTTATGCGTAAACCGGAACTCGCCGCCGCCATCGCGGACAAGGCAGATCTGACTAAAGATCAGGCCAGCCGTGTACTCAACGCCGTACTCGAAGAAATCACTGGTGCATTGAACCGCAAGGACAGTGTCACCCTCGTGGGCTTCGGGACCTTCGTCCAACGTCATCGCGGTGCCCGCACCGGGAAGAACCCGCAAACCGGCGAGCCGGTGAAGATCAAGGCCAGCAACACAGTCGCCTTCAAACCGGGCAAGTCGCTGAAAGACGCCGTCAACTAAGTTGCAAAACCCGGAGCCGCCAGGCTCCGGGTTGCCCGATCCGTTGGTTTCCCTCCTTTTAGCCGGATGTAGTCCCCGGTGCGAAGCGCTACAATGCGCGGCCTTTTCATACCCCTCGCGAGGCCTTGCGCATGAAATTTCGTTTTCTTCTGTGGATGCTGGGCCGCCTGATGGCCAAGGCCAGCCGTGACAATCCTGCGTTTCAGCAGCAGCTCGAAGGCCGCGACATGGTCTTCCAGTTGCACACCCTGGACGGCAAGGTCGCCCGCCACTTTATCGTCAAGGACCGGCGCATCAGCAGCAAGCGCGGCCCGGCCAGCGAGCCTGCATTCGCCCTGGGCTTCAAGGATGCCGCCTACGGTTTCGCCACCATGAGTGCGAAGAACAAGCAGCTGGCCTTTATGCAGGGCATCCAGAACAAGGAGATCCAGATCCAGGGCAACCCGGCACTGGTGATCTGGTTCCAGGGCCTGACCAAGTACCTGATGCCGAAGAAGAAAACCGAGGTGAAAAAAGCCGCCTGAGCCGCCTTGCCACAGGTCGGCGCTGGTCGGCGTGTCCCGCATTGGTTAGGCTGGGCGGAGTTTTTCCGAGAGTTCGCCCATGCGTTTGCTGATTACCCTCCTGTGCCTGGCCGCCAGCCTGGCCCATGCCGCGCCGCCCAAAGCCGAAGCCTTTGCCCCGCTGTTCGAACTGGCCGGTATCCGCCTGCTCTGCGAGCAGAGTGCGCCGCTGGTGCAGCGCGGCCTCGGCAAACAGCAACAGGCGCAACTGGCCCGGCTGTTCGCCGCCGACGCCCTGTGCCTGGATCTGGCCAAGCGCATGGCGGCCAGCTTCGACCAGGCGCGCCTGCAGCAAGCTCGGCGTGTGCTCGAAAGTCCGCTGGCCCAGGGCTTTACCGCCGCCGAGCGGGCGGTGGGCGAGGGGGGCGCAGAAGACCTGGCCGCCTATCGTCAGCAGCTGGCCGAGCGGCCACCGCGGGAGGAGCGCCTGCAGCTGGTCAAGCGCCTGGATGCTGCGGCCCACACCACCGCACTGGCCACTCTGTTGCGCTATGAGGTCGGCAAGACCCAGGCCCTGCTGACCCTCAAGGCCCGTGGCGAAAGCATCGACGAACAGGCCCTGAGCAGCCAGACCCAGGCTCAGGAGAAGGCCCTGCGGGTCTCCAGCGCCACCGCGGTGGAGTCGTTCATGCTGTTCGCCTACCGGCGCATGCCCAGTGCGCAGCTGGCCGACTATGCGGCGCTCTACGAGGAGGACACGGTCGCGCTGCTGCTGGAGCGCAGCCTGGAAATTTTCCCCGAGCTGTTTGCCGCGCGCCGCGCCCAGTTGCGTAAATAACCCCAGGCAGCGTTCGCGGTCGAGATCGCCCACACAAAAAAGCGCCCCCATCGCAAATCCTTTAGGAGCGGCGGGAGCGCGTTTTGTTGGCTACGGGGGCTCTTGTGGGCGCGGACTTGTCCGCGAGTTTCGCGGCTGAAGCCCCTCCCACAGCCTGTGCAACAGCTAACGGTATTGTGCGCCTAACCTACATTGCGAGCGGCCTCCCCTCCTGGGTTTTTCAGCGGTCTCCACAGGGTTCAGGTGCCGCAAGCATGTAGGAGCACGCCATGCGTGCGAATCGCCGGCATGGCGGGGTGCCGCCCAGCCGCTCCTGCAGGCCGATGGCTAACGGCGCATGGGGCTCCTCTAGTATTGCGAAGCCAGCTCGCGCAGGGCCGCTTCGGCGGCCAGCACCTTGTTGACCGCTTCCTCGGCCTTGTCGCGGCTGATGCCCAGGTTGTTGAGCAGGTTCTGCGGGATTTCGTCCTGGGGACCGGCCCCGATACCACGGTTGCGCAGCAGTTTTACCGCCAGGCACACCAGGTTCGGATACACCGCGTGGGGGCCGTTGTAGTCGGTGTCGTGCTGGAAACGCAGGGCGCTGGCCAGTTCTTCCGGCATATCCCAGTAGCGCATCAGCCAGGCCCCGATTTGCTCGCGGCTGATCCCCAGCAGGTGTTGCTCGATATAGCTGGAAGGCAGATGCGGGTTGACCTCCAGGTGCCGGCAGATCAGCGAGAAATGCGGCGGAAACACATGCGCCAGAACCAGGTAGCCGAAGTTGTGCAGCAGCCCGGCGAGGTAGGTCAGGCCGGCCTCCGGGCGCTGGGCGCGGGGGATGGCGCGGGTCAGGCCTTCGATCACCGCGGCGGTGTAGATCGCCTGCTGCCAGTAGGGGGTGGCGTGCTGCGGCTTGTCCTTGGGCAGGCTCAGGGTCTTGCCCAGGGCCAGGCCCAGGGCCAGGTTGATCACCAGGTCGAAGCCCAGCACGCGGACGATGGCGTCCTCCACCGAGCGGATCTTGCCGGGGGCGGCGTAGTAGGGCGAAGCGGCCCAGCTGACCACCTGGGCGGCCAGCGCCGGGTCGGTTTCCACCACGCCGGTGATGTCGTCCACCGTGGCGTCCGGGTCGACCCGCAGCTTGATGATCTTCTGCGCGGTTTCCGGCAGTGGCGGGATCTCGATGGTTTCTTCCAGGCGCTGCTGGATGCGTCGGGCGGTAAAGGCCTGCACCGCCTGGGTGATTTCGGCACGGTCGTCGTCGGGGCGATCGAGGTTCAGGCGGATATTTTCCAGCGGCTCGCCGAAGCGCGCGGCGCTGGCCTTGCTCAGCAGGTTCTTGAAGGCCTCGGTGGGCAGCTCCAGGAGCACGCCGGGGGTACCCGACTCGACAAACAGGCTGGGTACCTGCAGCAGGCGCTCATCGTACAGGCAGGGCGAACTGGTCAGCGGCGGCAGCCCGGGCAGCGCTTTCAGGTTGTGCTTGCCGAGCATGCGCTCCAGGCGCTCCGGCTTGACCGCGGTGAGCTGGCGGCCGGTCAGTTCGGTGAGGCGCTTGAGGTCGAGCAGCTGGCTCTGCGGGTAGAGCACCAGCAGGGCCCCGACGGCATCGTCGAGCAAGACCGCCTGCAGGCGCTGCGCGGCCGGCAGATTGGGCAGGTCGCTGCGCACCTGGTAGCTCAGGCCCAGCTTCTCCAGGAGTTGCAGAATCACCGCAGGGGGTTGCGGCGCGGTGGAGGTGGAGAGGGCGAGTTCAGTCATGGTGATATCCGGCTGAGGCAGCAATTTGGCAAGTATATGCAGCTGTTGGGATGGGCTAGGCGTTCAGGCGACGGTTGCTCCGTGATCTGGTTCACACTTGCCCATATTGTTGTCCGTGGCGCAACCAGCGCTCCAGCAGCGGGCTGACATGCTGCGGCCAGCGCTCCAGCAGGGCCTGGGCGGCGTCGCGCACCGCCGGCAGCAGGTCGGCGTCGCGCATCAGGTCGGCCACCTTGAACTGCAGCAGGCCGGTCTGGCGGGTGCCGAGCATTTCGCCGGGGCCACGCAGTTCCAGGTCCTTTTCGGCGATAACGAAACCATCGCAGGTCTCGCGCATGATTGCCAGCCGTTCGCGGCCCAATTGCGACAGCGGCGGATGGTAGAGCAGCAGGCAATGGCTGGCGGCGCTGCCGCGCCCGACCCGCCCGCGCAGCTGGTGCAACTGGGCCAGGCCTAAGCGTTCGGGGTTTTCGATAATCATCAGGCTGGCATTGGGTACGTCGACGCCCACTTCGATCACCGTGGTGGCCACCAGTAGCTGCAGTTGGCCCTGCTTGAACTGATCCATCACCGCGGCTTTTTCCGCCGGCTTCATGCGCCCGTGGATCAGCCCGACATGCAGCCCGCCCAGGGCCGCCGATAAATCCTCGAAGGTGGTTTCGGCGGCCTGGCAGGTCAGTTCCTCGGATTCCTCAATCAGGGTGCACACCCAGTAGGCCTGCCGCCCTTCGTTGCAGGCCAGGCGCACCCGCTCGATGACTTCCAGGCGGCGGCTGTCGGCAATCACCAGGGTATTGACCGGGGTGCGCCCGGGCGGCAGTTCGTCGAGGATCGAGGTGTCGAGATCGGCGTAGGCGCTCATCGCCAGGGTTCTGGGGATGGGGGTGGCGGTCATGATCAGCTGGTGCGGGCACATGCGTCCGCCGATGCCTTTCTGCCGCAGGGCCAGGCGCTGCTGCACGCCGAAGCGGTGCTGCTCGTCGATAATCACCAGCGCGAGTTTGTGGAATTGCACTTCATCCTGAAACAGCGCGTGGGTGCCGACCACCATGGGCGCGCCCGCGGCGATCTGTTCCAGGGCGCTGGCGCGGGCCTTGCCCTTGAGCTTGCCGGCCAGCCAGGCGACTTCGATGCCCAGCGGCGCGAGCCACTTGCTGAAGGTGATGAAGTGCTGCTCGGCGAGGATCTCGGTGGGGGCCATCAGGGCCACCTGATAGCCGGCCTCCAGGGCCTGCAGCGCGGCAAAGGCGGCGACCACGGTCTTACCCGCGCCGACATCGCCCTGCACCAGGCGCAGCATGGGCTCGTCCTGGCTGAGGTCGTAGGCGATCTCCGCGCCGACCCGCTGCTGTGCGCCGGTAGGGGTAAAACCCAGGTTGGCCAGGTAGCGCTGCGGTAGGGTTTTCGCCAGGGGCAGGGCGGGGGCCTGCTGTGCGCGGACGCTTTCACGCAGGCGTTGCAGCGACAGCTGGTGGGTCAGCAGTTCCTCGAAGGCCAGGCGGTGCTGGGCCCAGTGCCGCCCTTCGGCCAGTTCCTCAAGATCGGCGTCCGGCGGTGGCCGGTGCAGGTAACGAATGGCCTGATCGAGCGGGCTAAGCTGGTAATCGTCGGCCAGCTCGCGCGGCAGCCAGTCTGGCAGGCTGTGCGGGCCGAGGCGGGCCAGGGCCTGTTCGCTCAAGGCGCGCAGGCGCTGCTGAGTCAGGCCTTCGGTGGTCGGGTAGATGGGGGTCAGGGTCTGTTCCACGGCAATCGGCTCGCTGCCCGACAGCGCGCGGTATTCCGGGTGGTAGATCTCCAGCCCCGAAGAGCCGGGGCGCACCTCGCCGTAGCAGCGCACCTGGGTGCCGCGCTTGAGGCCTTCCTTCTGCGCCTGGCTGAAGTGGTAGAAGCGCAAGGAGAGGGTGCCGCTGCCGTCCTGCAGGCGCACCAATAAGCTGCGTCGTCTGCCCATCACCACATCCGCGCCGGCGACCACGCCTTCGACCACGGCATCCTGACCCGGGCGCAGCGCGCCGATCGGCACGATGCGGGTGCGGTCCTGGTAGCGCAGCGGCAGGTGGAACAGCACGTCCTGCAGGGTTTCCAGGCCGACCTTGGCGAGCTTTTCGGCCAGGGCCGCGCCCACGCCTTTCAGCGCAGTTACCGATACAGTGGCCAGCTCGCTCATGCCCGGTCTCAGGCTTTCAGGGCTGGCGGGCGGGCCACCGAGCACAGGCGGATCGAGTCGGTCAGCACTTCGATGGCGTTGGGCCGCGGGAAGCTGGCGCGCCAGGCGATGGCCACGGTGCGGAACGGCGCGGGCGGGCTCAGGGGGCGTACTTCGATCACGCCGGGGGCATAGTGGTGGCTGTCCACCGCGGAGAACGGCAGGATCGAGATGCCGAGGCCAGAGGCGACCATATGGCGGATGGTCTCCAGGGAGCTGGATTCCACCGTGGTGTGCTTGGCACTGTCTTCGCCGCCTTTGCGCAGGCTCGGGCAGGCTTCCAGTACCTGATCGCGGAAGCAGTGGCCTTCGCCGAGCAGCAGCAGGCTCTTGTCGTTGAGCAGCTTGGTATCGATGGTCTTCATCGCCGCCCAGGGGTGGCCGGCGGGCAGCAGGGCGTAGAAGGATTCGTCGTAGAGCGGCTTGGTCAGGACATCGGCTTCCTGGAACGGCAGGGCGATGATGATCGCGTCCAGCTCGCCGTTGCGCAGCTTGTCGCGCAGTACGTGGGTGAAGTTTTCCTCGATATACAGCGGCATGTCCGGGGCGACCCGGTGCAGCTGCGGGATCAGGTGGGGGAAGAGGTAGGGCCCGACCGTGTAGATGGCCCCGATCTTCAGTGGCGCGGCCATCTGGTTCTTGCCGGCCTGGGCCAGCTCGCGGATGCTCTGGGCCTGCTCCAGCACCTTCTGCGCCTGGGTGACGATGCCCTCGCCGACTGGGGTCAGGCGGACCGCGCTCTTGCTGCGCTCGAAGATCAGCACGCCGAGCTCGTCCTCGAGCTTCTTGACTCCCACCGACAGGGTCGGCTGGCTGACATGGCAGCGTTCGGCGGCGCGGCCGAAGTGTTGTTCCTGGGCCAGGGTGACGATGTAGCGCAGTTCGGTGAGGGTCATAGTGTTTATCCATTAAATTGCGCCTAAGCATAGCCTTTGCAATGCAATCAACCAACCGGGCTAAACTGCCCACCTGCAAATACAGGGAGAAGCCCATGGCGGGTTCAGCGAGTCTTTTGATTGCCGGCTGCGGCGACGTCGGTAGCCGTCTGGGGCTGCGCCTGGCTGCGGCGGGCTGGACCGTGCATGGTCTGCGTCGCTCGGTTGCGCAGTTGCCCGCGCCGATCCTGGCGGTGCCCGGGGACCTGCGGGCCGATGCCTGTCCGCCGGCCTGGCCAGCCGGCCAGCTGGATTATCTGCTGTACTGCGCGGCGGCCAGCGAGCATGACGAAGCCGGTTACCGCGCGGCCTATGTCGACGGCCTGCGCCGGGTGCTGGGCTGGCTGGCCGAGCATGGGCAGCGGCCCAAGCGCCTGCTGTTCGTTTCCAGCAGCAGTGTTTATGGCCAACAGGACGGCGAGTGGATCGACGAGACCTCGCCGGCCGAGGCCGAAGGCTTTTCCGGGCGCATCATGCGTGAAGCCGAGCAACTGGCTCTGCACAGCGGCCTGCCGGCCAGCCTGGTGCGCCTGACCGGGATCTACGGCCCTGGGCGGCAGTGGCTGCTCAACCAGGTGCGCCAGGGCTACCGGGTGGCCACCGAGCCACCGCTCTACGGCAACCGTATACATGTCGACGATGCGGCCGGCCTGTTGGCGTTTCTGCTGCAGGCCGATGCCCGCGGGGTAGTCCTGGAGGACTGCTACCTCGGTGTCGACGATACGCCCGCGCCGCTGCATGAGGTGGTGGCCTGGCTGCGCGAGCAGCTCGGGGTCAGCCACTGGGCGGAGCAGGCGACGGTGCGTCGCGCCGGCAGCAAGCGCTGCAGCAACGCCCGTGCCAAGGCCTTGGGCTGGGAGCCGCAGTACCCGAGTTACCGCGAGGGCTACCGCGCGATCCTGGCGGGGCGCTGAGGTGGACGCCAATCGGCTGCTGGCCCGCGCCTGGCTACCGGGGGTGGAGCTCTTCCATGCCGATTTTTCCGGGCAGGCGTTTGCGCGCCACAGCCACGATGCCTTCGCCATCGGGGCCATCCTCCAGGGCGTTGGCGGCTACCAGTGCCGAGGGGCGCGGCATGCCCTGCCGGCCGGGACCCTGTCGCTGATGAATCCGCAGGAGGCCCATAACGGCTATGCCGAGTCCGAGCGCCTGGTCTATCGCATGCTCTATGTCGAAGAGAGTCGTCTGCCGCACTTGCTGGGGCGCAAGCGCCTGCCGCGGGGCTTTGCCGAGTTGAACCCGACGGACGATGGTGCGGTGGCCCTGGGCTTGGCGCGGCTGGCGACGGCGTTCGAGCAGGCGGATGTGCTGAGCCTGGAGAGCGAGCTGCTGACCCTGTTGGAACGGGTGTTTCTGCGCCACGGCGGATTGCCGGCGGCCCGGGCCGCGCGGCGCGATGGCGGGGTGACCCTGGCCCTGCGCGATTACCTGGAGGCGCACTATGCCGAGGCCATCAGTCTGGAGCAGTTGGGCCGGCAGTTGCAGCGTCATCCGCGTCACTTGATCGAGGCGTTTCGCCGCGTCTACGGCGTACCGCCGCATACCTACCTGCTGCAGCGTCGGGTCCGCGAGGCCAAGCGCCGCTTGCTTGGGGGCCAGGCGCTGGCGGCGGTGGCGCTGGACCTGGGCTTTTACGATCAGGCGCATTTCTCCACGACATTCAAGCGTTTTACCGGGGTCAGCCCCGGACTGTTTCGCCGCTCGACCGCCTGAGTTTCTTCCAAGACCGCCCCTGGCCGCCCCGTTGAAACTGGCTCCCGTTCAATTCGGGAGCCGTGTATGTTCGCCTTGTTCGTGCTGGTCGCCAGCACCCATTTCGCCGCCCTGTTGTCGCCGGGGCCGGACTTCTTTCTGCTGATCCGCGCCGCGCTGCTCAAGGGCCGGCGGCAGGCGGATGGCTGCGCAGCCGGGATCGCCCTGGCCAATCTGCTGAGCATGTTGCTGGTGCTGCTGGCCCTCGGTCTGTTGCCGGCTGAGGGTGGCTGGCTATGGCCTGTTCTGCAGGTCGCGGGTGGAGCCTATTTCATCTGGCTCGGTGGCCAGGCGCTGTGCTCGCGGCGGCGGCTGGAGCTGACGACGGTTGAGCCGCAGGCGTGCGCGGGCATCTGGGTGGACGGCCTGCGCGAGGGGCTGCTGGCCAGCTGCCTGAATCCCAAATTGCCGATTTTCTACGCCGGCTTGTTCGGCGTGCTGCGCGAGGCGGCGATGCCCGCCTGGGGGATGCTGCTGAGCATGCTGTGGATGACGCTGGTGGTGCTGGTCTGGGACCTGGCCCTGGTGCGTCTGCTCGGGCAGGCGCGCTGGCGCAGCTGGTTGCAGCGGCGCGTGGGCTGGCTGGACCGGCTATGCGGCGGCTTGCTGCTGGCTCTCGGTCTGTGGTTGCTGCTGGGCTAGTCGCGTTGCCAGCGCCAGGCACCGGACGGCACGGCGGAGTCGGGACACATGGCGTGCCCCGGCCGAGCCGAACGGCGGGGCGCATTGCCCCGCCGGAGGGACTTACTCGAGGACCAGGATCGCGTCCATTTCCACTTGGGCACCCTTCGGCAGTGCGGCTACGCCGATGGCGGCGCGGGCCGGGTAGGGTTGCTGGAAGTAGCGGCCCATGACTTCGTTGACGGTGGCGAAATGCGCCAGGTCAGTGAGGAAGATGTTCAGCTTGACCACGTCCTTGAACGAGCCGCCGGCGGCTTCCATGACGGCCTTGAGGTTCTCGAATACCTGCACGGTCTGGGCTTCGAAGCCTTCCACCAGCTCCATGGTGACGGGGTCCAGCGGAATCTGCCCGGACATATAGACAGTGTTGCCGGCCTTGATCGCCTGGGAGTAGGTGCCGATGGCGGCCGGGGCCTTGTCGGAATTGATGACGCTTCTGCTCATGGAAAAACTCCTTGGAAAGAAGCAGCTTCAGGCACTAAGCCGCAAGCTGCGAGTAAAGGCGGGTGTCAGGCTACAGACTGCGGGCCAGAGGCTCAAGGACAGGCTTTGTGCTTGCGGCTGCCGTCAGGCCTTGACCCGGTTGATATGGATCACGCCCTTGAGCGCGCGCAGCTTCTTGATCACGCGGGCCAGGTGGACACGATCATGCACGCTGACGATCAGCTGGACCACACTGATGCGGCCGTCGCGCTCGTCCATGCTGATCTTCTCGATATTGCCGTCGGCGGCGTTGACGCTGCCGGCCAGCAGGGCGATCAGGCCGCGCTGGTGTTCCAGCTCGACGCGCAGCTCGACATTGAATTCGCCGGCGACATCCTTGGCCCAGGACAGCTGGATGCACTTCTCCGGGTTATGCCGGATCTCGCCGATGTTTCTGCAGGTTTCCAGGTGCACCACCATGCCCTTGCCGGCGGACAGGTGGCCGACGATGGGGTCGCCGGGAATCGGTGTGCAGCATTTCGCGTAGCTCAGCACCAGGCCTTCGGTGCCGCGGATCGCCAGCGGGCCTTCGGTGTTCTGCAGGGTTTCGCCGCCTTCGCTGAGCAGGCGGCGCGCGACCACATAGGCCATGCGATTGCCCAGGCCGATATCTTCCAGCAGGTCTTCGATCACCTCCAGGCGATATTCGTCGAGCACCGCCTTGACCCGTTCCGGCGCAAGCTTCTCGACCCGGCTGTTGAAGCCGGCCAGCACCTTGTTGAGCAGGCGCTCGCCGAGGCTGATCGACTCGGAGCGGCGTTGCAGCTTGAGGGCGTGGCGGATATGGGTACGCGCCTTGCCGGTGACCACGAAGTTGAGCCAGGCCGGGTTCGGCCGCGCGCCGGGGGCGCTGACGATTTCCACCGTGGCCCCGCTCTGCAGCGGCTCGGACAGCGGTGCCAGGCGACGATTGATACGGCAGGCGATGCAGGTGTTGCCGACATCGGTGTGCACCGCGTAGGCGAAGTCGACCGCGGTCGAACCCTTGGGCAGCTCCATGATCCGCCCCTTGGGGGTGAACACATAGACCTCGTCGGGGAACAGGTCGATCTTCACGCTCTCGATAAATTCCAGCGAGTTGCCGGCGCGCTGCTGCATCTCCAGCACGCCCTTGACCCACTGCCGGGCACGAGCGTGGCTGCCCTTGGGCTGGTCTTCCTCGTTGGATTTGTACAGCCAGTGGGCGGCGATGCCGTTGTTGGCCAGCTCTTCCATCTCGCGGGTGCGGATCTGGATCTCGATCGGCACGCCGTGCATGCCGAACAGGGTGGTGTGCAGCGACTGGTAGCCGTTGGCCTTGGGGATCGCGATGTAGTCCTTGAAGCGGCCCGGCAGCGGCTTGTACAGGTTGTGCACGGCACCGAGCACGCGGTAGCAGGTGTCGACCTTGTCGAC
>JBFJZW010000033.1:0-24355 GCA_041621875.1 Pseudomonas sp.
ACTGGCAATGGCCAGAGCCTGCTCCGGTGGCCCGGTTTACCGCGCCCCAGCCCACCCCCGTAGCCAGTGTCGACAGCCTGCCCAGTCCCTTGCTGGCGTCTGCCGCGCCGGCTGCTGCGCTTGCGCCCGCCGCCGCGCAACTGCCCGGGTTGCAGGGCACCGAAGTGGATGGCGAGCTGGGCAGCGACAGTGCCGGCAATCTGCGCCTGAACCTCGGGGTGCGCGACTATTTCGATTACTTCCTTAGCGCCGCCGACAGTGCCGGGCTGGATGCGGCCGTCGAAGCCATGCTGGCCGATGCCAGCCAGCGTCTGGCGGAGCCGGCTCTGGGGCAGTTTATCGGCCTGCTGGGCGACTATATGGATTACAAGCGCGCCAGCCTGGCGCTGCTCGAACAGCCGCTGAGCGCTGCCGAGCAGGCGCAACCGCAGTCGCAGCTGGCTGCTCTGCAGCAGGCATTCGACAAGCTGGCCGAGCTGCGCCGTGGGCATTTTTCCACGGCCGCGGTGGAGGCCCTGTTCGGGGCCGAAGAAGCCTATGCCCGCTACACCCTGGAGAACCTGGCACTGCTCGCCCGCGAGGATCTTGGCGAGGAGGGCAAGGCCCAGGCCCAGTTGCGCCTGCGCGAGCAGCTGCCGGCGGCCATGCGCGCCAGCGAGGAGCGCCACAGCCAGGCCCAGGCGCAACAGGCACGCAGCGAGCAGCTGTGGCAAGAGGGCGCGAGCGAGGAGCAGGTGCGTCAGTTCCTCGCCTTGACCTATGATCCACCCACGGTCGAGCGCTTGCTCACCGAGCAGCGCAACGAGCGGGCCTGGCAACAACGCTATGGTCAGTACCAAGAGGAACTGGCCAGCCTGCAGGGCAATGGCCTGAGCCCTGCGGATCGGCAGCGCGAGCAGCAGCGTTTGCGCCAGCGATTATTCAGCGCCGAAGACCAGCACCGGGTGGAAACCTATGACGCCATTGCCGGCAAACAGCAGGACAGCGAGACCTCGGGTTTGTGAGTCCGGGGCGACCCCCGGAGCCCCATGGGCATGACCCCGGAACAGGAAGAGCGCTTGCTGCTGGCGCAGCAGCGCCGCGGCTACAGCCGTCTGTGCTTCGTGCCGGAGCTGGAAGAGGGCTTCGTTGACCATAGAGTGCAGCGCATTCGCCGCCGCCTGCTGCTGATCGTCAGCACCGCGCTGATCTTCCAGCTGATCTACTGCATCCTCGATCTGCTGTTCCTGCCCCTGGCCGTGGGCCTGACCAGCGTGCCCTTGCGTCTGCTGGCGATGCTCGGCGTGACGCTGAGCTTCTTTTACTGTCGGCGTGGGCAAAGCGACCCGCACTTCAGCCTGCTGGCCTATGTCGCGGCCTACGGGCTCAACGGGGCCTGTGTGGTGGCGATCATCTATGTCTGTTGGGGCCTGGGCGTGGCCATACCTTACGACGGCCTGTTCCTGGTGCTGATGTTCGGCTATGTGCTGCTGGGGGTGTCGTTTCGGGCCGTCAGCGTCGCGGCCTGGGGCATCTGCGTGCTGTTTCTCGGCCTCGGCCTGCTGCTGACCGAGGCCGGTTCGGAGCTGGCCTACCAGGGCCTGTTTCTGGTCTGCGCCAACCTGATCGGCAGTATCGGTGCCTATCTGCAGGAGCATGGTCAGCGCGGGGCCTGGCTCAACCTGCGTCTGCTCGACCTGGCCCGCCAGCGGGCCGAGGCCGATGACGCGCGCAAGCTGCGCCTGCTCGCCGCCGCCAGCCACGATCTGCGCCAGCCGCTGAATGCCATGGGCCTGTATGCCCAGCACCTGCTGGAGCAGAGCCAGGAGTCCGGCACGCAGCGCATCAGCAGTCGCCTGGCGACCTCGGTGGAGCAGCTCAGTCGCCTGCTGCAGTCGTTGTTCGACTACAGCCGCATGACCCTGCCCGGTGGTGTGCAGGTCAAGTTCGAGGTGGTCGCCCTGGCACCGCTGCTGGCGCGCCTGAGCGAGGAGAGTCGGGCCGAGGCCGAAGCCCAGGGCGTCACCCTGCAGCTGCAGTGCGAGGACCTCTGGGTGCGCAGCGATCCGCTGCTGCTGGAGCGGGTGCTGCGCAACCTGCTGGCCAATGCCCTGCGCCACGCCCAGGCAGGCCAGGTCTGGCTGCGCGCACGGGCAGAGGGGAGCGAGGTACTGCTCGAGGTGGGCGACGATGGCCGCGGCCTGAGCGCGGAACAGCAGGAGCGGGTGTTCGAGGAGTTTCAGCAGCTGGATAACCCCGGGCGCAATGCCGAGCGCGGCCTGGGCCTGGGCCTGGCCATCGTCAAACAGCTGGCCGAGCTACTTGAGCACCCGCTGCGCCTGCATTCCAGCCTCGGCCAGGGTGCGCGCTTCGTGCTGCAGCTGCCGCGTGCCGAGGCGGGCGAGCGTCAGGCTGCGCTGGCCGCGGTGGCAACCCCGAGCGGGCGGATATTGCTGCTGGAGGACGACGGGGCCGGGCGCGAGGCGCTGGCCGGGCTATTGCGGCGCTGGGGCTGCGAGGTCTGGGCCTGCGCCGATCTCGAGGCCGCCCTGTTGTGCCTGGACGAGGCGCAGCCGCAGTTATTGATCAGCGATTTTCGCCTGGCGGCGAAGGAGGATGGCCTGTCCGCCATCGAGCGCCTGCGCGAAGAGGCGGGGCTGATGTTGCCGGCGCTGCTGATCACCGCCGATATCAGCAGCCAGTTACAGGAGCGCTGCCTGCCGGCGCATATCACCCTGCTGGGCAAACCCTTGTTGCCGGCGCGCCTGCGCCAGGCCCTGGCAGTGCTGCTGCCGACGCGTCAGGCGGCTACAACCAACCACGCTGACGCGCCGCACTGACGCAGGCGGTGCGGGTGTGCACGTCGAATTCCTGGAACAGGGTCTTGAGGTGAGTCTTGACCGTATCCTCGGCCACTCCCAGTTGCCTACCGATCGACTTGTTCGGCAGGCCGTCGGCCAGTAACCGCAGAATTTCCATCTGCCGCGGCGTCAGTTGGGCCTTTTCGGCCCCGGCCGGAGCGGGCAGGGTTTCGCCCAGCAGCACGCGGGTCACGGCCTGACGCAGCTCGTTGCTGTTGGCGCTTTTCGGGATAAAACCCAGGGCTCCGGCGGCCAGTGCGGCCTGGGCATCCAGGTTGGAGTCGCTGGCGCTGAGAATCGCCACCGGGGTCATGCGGCCCTGTTGTTGCCAGCGTTGCAGCAGCTCCAGGCCGGGCATGTCGGGCAGGCGCAGGTCCAGCAGGATCAGGTCGAAATCGGTGTGTTGCAGGCAGGTTTCGGCGGCGGCGGCGGTTTCGGCGGTATGAATCTGCAGGTCGGCGCAAAGCGGGGCGAGGGCCAGGCTGAGGCCATCGAGAAAGATCCTGTGGTCATCCACCAGCAGCAGGCAGAGCCGCTCCGGCAGGGCAGTACAGAGTGCAGTCATGGTTGTCTCACGCGGCATTTTTATAATTGTCATCGCTGCGCGAGTGTACCCCAAAGTCCGCGGGAAATTAGAAGCGGTACGTCACTTGTGTGCCCAGACCATGGGCGGTGTTTTTGTAGGTTGAGCGGTAGTCGTCGCGCTCGATATCGGCATCGTCTTCCATCAGGTAGGAATAGGCCAGGTCGACGGTCATGTCCTCATTCGGGCTCCAGGCCGCGCCCAGGCTGAGGATGGTGCGGTCGCCGCTGGGGATGCGTGGCGAACGGTCGAGGTTATTGGTTGGCGACTGGTCCACGGCCAGGCCCGCACGCAGGGTCCATTGGCGGTTCAGTTTATAGGCCGCACCCACGGCGTGGGCCCAGGTGTCGTGCCAGTTTTGCGGCTCGCTGATGCTGGTCAGGGCACCACCCAGCAAGCCACCCACGCCTTTGTTGTCGGCGCGGATTTCTTCCAGGCGGCTCCAGCGGGTCCAGGTGCTGCCGGCGTACAGGGTCCAGTCGGCATTCAGCTCGTGGGTCACGGACAAATCCACCGATTCCGGGGTGGTCAGTTCCAGTGAGGCGTCGTAGCTGCCAGCCGATGAACCGATCACGAAGCCTGGGCCGGACACCTTGGTGTCGCCTTTCAGGCGGTAATCCACCTTGGAGTGGTAGGTCAGGCCGAAACGGGTCTGCGGGCTGAGCTCAAACAGCACGCCGAGGTTGTAGCCTAGCGCCGTGTCATCGCCCTTGATCTCGACCTTGCCGTCACTCGCGCCGGGAATCGGGTTGTTGACGGCCGAGGTCAGCTCGCCGTCGATGCGGTTGATGGTCGGGCCGAAGCCGATCGACAGTTGCTCGTTGACGCGGTAGCTCAGGGTTGGCTGCAGGGTGATCACCCGTACTTCGCTGCGGTCGCCGTGGTAGCGGCCCTGGAAGTTGCGTTCGTAATCGGTCACCAGGCCAAACGGCACGTACAGGCCCAGGCCGAAGCTCCAGTTGTCGTCCAGCGGTTTGACGTAATAGCCCATGGGCGCGCCGATAAACGGCACCATGTCGCCGTCATTGCTGCCGCGGGTGGAGCCACTGGCGTTGTCGATATCGGTTTTTGCGTGGATCAGGGCAATGCCGCCGCTGACTTGTTCGCGCTTGAGGCGTGCCATCCCGGCCGGGTTGCCGAACACGGTGCTGGCGTCATCGGCCGAGGAGGAGCGGCCGGCGAAGGCGGTGCCCATGCTGCTGACGCTTTGTTCGTTGATGGCAAAACCACTGGCAACGCCATGGCTGGCGGCAGAGGCAAGGGCAAGGGACAGGCAGGTCTTGACGACTCTTCTGGTCACGGAGGACTCCTAGGGTTTAACGGGGGGCGGAAACTAGCAACCTTTCATGACCCTTGCCAAGCCTTTGAGTTCCCGGGATAGAGCGGTTAAAAGCCTTTAAAGTGCAGCCATTTTCTGCTAATTGCAGTTAAATTGTCGGACAATAACGGCCGCTGTCCAGGCGTCAGGCCACCTGGCTGACGCGGCCGATATAGCGCTGCCAGGCGGCGATAAAGTCCCGCGGCCGGCCCTGGGGTCTGAAGACCCGCTGCCATATCTGGGCCATGCCGAGCAGATCGTCGGCGGCGGGCAGCTCGCAGGCGTCCGTTTCGATCAGCATCCAGGCAATGGCCGTGGCGTAGCGCAGGTTGACGGTCAGCTCCAGATGCGGGGCGGCGAGAAAGGCATGCTGGCTGGCCAGGCCCCTGATCTTGCTGGCCAGGTCCGGATCGCGGGCCAGGTGCTGGTCCCAGAGCTGCTGGTGGCGCAGGGCGGCGATGCGGTAGAGGCCGTGGCCGTGCTTGTCATCGAGCCCCGCACCCAGCCCGGATTGGCTGGCGGCGGCTCCCAGAAGCAGGGCTTCGGCGGTGGCGGAGTGGCGGCCCAGGTAGATCAAGGTGGGCCGAATGACGTACTGACTGAACTCGCAGGCGGCAATTCCCATATAGCCCTCGCGACAGGTAGCCGATGGGGCCGGGGCGCTGGCAGCGTCTGCTTGTTTTGATAAAGGCCCCACCGGAAGCGGGGTTAGCCGCTTGTGTTGAAGTCTAGTGCGACCTTTGCGCTGTAAAGGGCTGTTTTTAAATTGTTTTCAGCTTTCGGTTATGACCGATATTCCAGTTGGTGCTTAGGCCCCGGCCGACCTGGTTTCAGTCGCCAATGGCCACCGGGCGGGCAGGGTCGGTGATCCATTCGCTCCAGGAACCGGCATACAGCGCTGCCAGGGGGTAGCCGGCCAGGCACAGGGCGAACAGGTTATGGCAGGCGGTCACGCCCGAACCGCAGTAGGCCACCAGGCCACTGGCCGGGCGCTCGCCCAGTTGCGCGGCAAAGCGCTGGCGCAGTTTTGTGCTGCCGAGGAAATAGCCGTCGCTGTCCAGGTTGTCGGTAAACACCGCGCACTGGGCTCCGGGGATATGCCCAGCGACCGGGTCGAGGGGTTCCACCTCGCCCTTGAACCGAGGCAGGGCGCGGGCGTCGAGCAGGGTCAAGCGCGGGTCGTGTAAGCCTTGCAGCAGCTGGTCTGCATCGATCAGTAAGCCGGCGTCGGGCTTGCCGGCAAAATCACCGGGTGCGGATGTTGTCAGCTCCTGGCTCAGTTCGCCGCCGGCTTCGCGCCAGGCTTTGAGGCCACCATCGAGCAGGTAGACGCCTTCGCACTTGCCCAGCCAGGCCAGCAGCCACCAGGCGCGGGCGGCAAAGGCACCGGGGCCGTCGTCGTACAGCACCACCTCGCTGTCGTCGTTCAGGCCCCAGTCGCGCAGGCGCTGCTGCAGTTGGTCGGCGTTCGGCAGCGGATGGCGGCCGGTCACGCCCTTATGGACGGGGCCGGAGAGGTCGCGTTCCAGGTCGGCGAACTGCGCGCCGGGGATATGGCCTTCGACATAGCTGCGCTGGCCATAGGCCGGGTCGTCGAGGGCGAAGCGGCAATCGAGAATCAACAGGTCGGGCCGATGCAAGCGTTGTTGTAGCTGCGCGGCGGTGATCAGTTGGGCGAGGGGCATGGTGTGCCTCCTTGGCGGTCGATAAAAGAAAGGAAGTCGGGTTGGCAGGCTGTTGTATATCGTTCCACGTGGATGGCGCGTGTCTTGGCCCGTCCGGGTTTGCAATGGTTAGAGCATAATCGGCATTGGCTCGAAGTGGCCATGGGTTGGCACTCGATAGCGTGACCGATCTGCATCGATGGAGGCTGCGCTTGGGTTGGCGGCGCAATGGGGGATATTGATAGCCCCTGACTGGCAGACGAGGTGACCGTGGATTCTCTATGGATGGTGGTGGCCTATACCCTGTTGGCCGGCATGGCCATGCCCCTCGGCGCGGCATTTGCCAGCGTCGAACGTATCCGACCGCGTTGGTTGGAGAATGAACTGCGCCACGGGGTGGTCGCCTTCGGTGGCGGTGCGCTGTTGGCCGCCGTGGCGCTGGTGCTGGTGCCGCAAGCGATCGTGCGCTTCGAGGCGACGGAGGCCGCTCTGTGGTTCTGCGCTGGCGGCGTGGCCTTTATGGGGTTGGATATCCTTCTGGCGCGGAGCAAAACCGCCGCCAGCCAGATGGCCGCGATGTTGAGCGACTTCATTCCCGAGTCCCTGGCCCTGGGCGCGGCGTTCGCCCATGGCGGCAAGGGCGCGATGTTGTTGGCCATCCTGATGGCGCTGCAGAACCTGCCGGAGGGCTTCAATGCCTACCGCGAGATGAATCAAGCGAGCGGCTACAGCCGCCAACGTCTGCTCTCGCTGTTTGCCGCCGCCGCGTTGCTTGGGCCGGTTGCCGGCGTATCCGGTTATTTATGGTTGGATGATTCGCCGCAAGTGGTTGCCGCGGTGATGCTGTTCGCCGCTGGCGGCATTCTCTATTCGGTGTTCCAGGATATCGCCCCGCAGGCCAAGCTGAACAAGCATTGGGCACCGTCGCTCGGCGCGTTGCTGGGCTTCATGCTCGGTATCGTCGGCCATATGCTGACTGGGGGTTGAGCGGCACCTGCTGTATCGTTCGCCTCTTTGTCGTATTCCCTTCTCACGAGACCACCATGAAGCGCTTCGTATTGCTGGACACCGCCCCGATTCCCGATGGTTCGGGAGCGCTTTGCCTGTTCGAATATGGCGAGGATTTCGTGATCAAGATCGCCGGCGGCGATGGCGGTCAGCTGATGAATACCCGCATGCATGGCTCGGAAGACGCCCTGGCGGCGATTCCCTGCAAGAAGGTCGCCGGCCGTCCGGATTCACGGGTGCTGATTGGCGGCCTGGGCATGGGTTTCACCCTGGCTGCGGCGCTGCAGAACCTGGGCAAGACCGCCGAGGTGGAGGTCGCCGAGCTGGTGCCCGGAGTGGTCGAGTGGAACCGCGGCCCGTTGGGCGCGAAGGCCGGCAATCCATTGCTCGATCCGCGCACCCGGGTGATTCAGGACGATGTCGCCAACTGCCTGAAGAACGCCGACCAGCGTTACGACGCGATCATGCTGGATGTCGACAACGGCCCCGAGGGCCTGACCCAGAAACGCAACGGCTGGCTGTATTCGGCGCAAGGCTTGCAACGCTGTCATCAGGCGTTACGGGCAAAAGGCGTGCTGGCGGTATGGTCGGCCAGCGCCGATCGGCAATTCGCCGACAAGGTGCGCAAGGCCGGCTTCAAGGTCGAGGAAGTGCAGGTTTACGCCCACGGCAACAAAGGCACCCGGCACACCATCTGGATCGCCGAGAAGCTCAAGTAATCCGCCATGAACGATCCGCGTCAGAGGTTTCTCGATTGTTGCGAGGCGGTGCTGCGCGGTGACGCGCAGACGCTCGAACAGCTGCGCGCCCAAGGTTTTGCCTGCGAGCCGGGCAGTTGGACGTTCAGTCTGGCGGAACTACATGGTTATCTGGGCGCGGGGCAGGGCATGGCTTACCGGCTTTGGCTCAAGCAGCTGTACGCCAGCGATATCAATACGCGCTTGCGTGAGCTGGGCGGCGAAATTGCCATAGTCGACAACCGCAGCAAGGTCGATGCCAGCCTGTATGGCCTGCGGCGCTTGGCTGTTGTGCCCTGAGCCTCAATGGTGGACAAGCCTTTGGCATGTCCACCCTACAAAAGCTACTCAGTTCACCCGCTGTCCGCGGGTGAACAGCCAGGCGCTGAGCAGGCCGAGGGCGGCCCAGAACAGCGCATTGACCAGTAACGATGCGTAGATGAAATGCTGGCTCAGGGCTGTCGGAACCAGGCTTTCATGTACCTCAGGCTGCGGTGCGCCGACCAGATAGGGCAGTGGCAGCAGGAGCAGGCCGAGGAGTCGCAGCCACCACTGCCCGCCAAACGCCAGCAAGGCCAAGCCGGCGGCGGTGGTTGCAGCAGTGCCGACCCACCAGTACTGGCGCAGCGTCAGGTCGGCCGCGGCGGTGCCCGGCAGTTCCGGCGGCAGGCCGATGGCCGGTGCCAGGCTGAAGATGGCAAAACCGGCCAGGCCCCATAACAGCCCCTGCCAGATACGACCCGGCGCGCGCAGGCTGTAGAGGCCCGCCAGCATCAGGGCGAAGCCGACCGCCACCACCAGATTGCTCAGCCCGGTAAACAGGGTGCGCTGCGCACCGTCTTCGGGTGCCCAGGCACCCGCGTCATGATGGTGCTCATGGGCTGCCGCGTCGGGGGCATGGCTATGTTCGGCTACCGGCTCGGCGCTTTCATAGGTCTCCGCCTCAAGGATCAACGGGGTGACCCACAGGCTCTGCATCAGGGTCAGTAATAGCGCGGCCAGCAGCCCCGCAAAGCCTGCGGTCTGGGCGATTCGTTTAAGCATGTCGAAAAGCCTCAGTGGCAGGGGAAGGCGGCGCTGTGCCGGGCGTCGTGGGCGGCGTTATGCAGCACTTCCATGGGCGCGAAGCCGGCGCAGAAAATCAGTGCGCCGCCGAGCAGGCAACTGCCGAGGGCGAGAGTCAGGCGTTGGGACAGGGGCAGGGCGAGCGCGGGGCTGGCGGACAGCGTGCGGGTGGACATATATGAACCTTCCTGGGAGTCGAAAAACGGCCACGCGAGGAAGGGAAGCAGCACAAAAACGGGGCGAGCGCGGACAGCGAAACCAACCCGATTTCGGCGCGCCCCGCCCACCGCGGGTTGCCAAACAGGTTTCAGGCCGGTCTCCGGGCTTGCGACGACTGTCGACTGAACAGTGAGAGTCGGCCTTCCCATACCTACTGGTACAGTGGCGATGACGACTCTTGCGTACGCTTACCGTTGCGGGGGCAGCGCCGGACTCGTTCGACCTTGCGGATCGAACCCACCGGCTTCCCGTTTCACCTCGCACACGCTGGCGCGAGACACCTGAAACAGGCCGCTAGCTGACCATGAAGCGCTAGCTCCGTCAACCGCGGCGAATTGCCGGAAGGGGCCGACTGCGCTACCCTGCCGGCCAACGAACAGGTGCCCCGTGCGCAATCGCGCTACGGGCTGAAACGGGAAGTCCGGTGACCTCTGAGGTAATTCCTCGAGCATTCCGGCGCAGCCCCCGCTGCTGTAAACCTGACGAAGCCGCCACACGCCACTGGGCTACCGCCCGGGAAGGCGCGGACTTCGAATGAAGGTGAGCCAGAAGACCGGCCTGATCGAAACAAGGTGCGTACCCCGGGGTGTGGGTGGTTGCCGGTGCTGTTGCATGCCCGCGTTTCGGGCAGTTCCCCTCAGTAGTCGTCATCAAGGGTTCGATGCCTGTGCGTCGCGCCAGCTCCCCGTGGTTGCACTCAACCGTCGCGCTTGCGCGAGGAATTTGCCATGGCCGTGTTCGGCCCGGGCTGGAGTGTGACTCATGATCGATGATGAGAAAAAACAGCGCCATGCCGAGCGCATGCAGCGCAAGAAAGCCGTGGTCGATGCGGGTATCGAAAGGGCCCAGGAAGAGCGCGGCATAGTGGTGCTGATTACCGGCAACGGCAAAGGCAAGACCACCTCGGCCTTCGGCACCCTGTACCGCGCCCTCGGCTACGGCCATCAGGTCGGTGTGGTGCAATTTATCAAGGGCACCCAGGCCTCCGGCGAGGTCACCTACCTGCGCCAGAACGCCGCGCAAGTCGCTTACCATGCGATGGCCACTGGTTTTACCTGGGACACGCAGAACTGGGACGCCGACAAGGCCGCCGCGGACGAGGCCTGGGTGCACGCCGCATGCATGCTCGCCGACCCCAACCTGAACCTGGTGCTGCTCGACGAGCTGACCTACATGCTGAAATACCACTACCTGGATGCGGCCATGGTGATCGAGGCGATTCGCGCCCGCCCGGCCGGCCAGAGCGTGATCGTCACCGGCCGTGCGGCCAAGCCCGAGCTGATCGAACTGGCCGATACGGTCAGCGAGATCCGCGACGTCAAGCACGCCTACAACGCTGGCGTCAAAGCCCAGGCCGGTATCGACTTCTGATGCGCCGCGCCTGCGCTCTGCTGCTGTCGATGCTGTGCGCCCCGCTGGTCGGGGCCGCGGCGTTGCCGACCGTAGTCTCGACCAATCTCTGCGCCGATATGCTGGCGTTGAGCCTGGCCGCGCCTGCGCAGCTGCTTTCGGTGTCGCGCAAGAGCCAGGACTCGCGCGTTTCCTCGATGGCCGAACGGGCCCGGGAATTCCCGGCGAACGACGCCACGGCGGAAGAGATCATCGCCTTGCATCCGGATATCGTCCTCGCCTCGCGGCGCTGGCAGGCGCATAACCAGGCTGAGCTGTTGAGCCGCCATGGCATCAGAACGGTGGTGGTGCCTTACCCGACTACCTGGCCGCAGATATTCGACAGCACCCACTGGGTCGCCGGGCAGATCGGCCGTGAGGCCGCGGGCAGCGAACTGGTCGCCGATGTCCAGTCGCGCCTGGCACGTTTGCAGCAGCGCCCGCGGCCGCTCAACGCGCTCTATCTGCGCGCCAACGGCGGCAGCGCCGGGGCCAACACCTATGTCGATACGGTGTTCCAGGCGGTGGGGTTGCGCAATCACCTGGCCAGCCTCGGCCGCTCCGGCTGGAGCCGTTATGCCCTCGAAGACCTGGTCGACAGCCCGCCAGACGTCTTCGTCAGCGCCGACATGCTGATCGACAACGGCTACGCCAAGTCCGCCTATTCGCGCCATCAGCGTCTGCAGCAACTGATGGCCACGCGCCCGGTGCTGAGCATCAGCGGTAACCGCTGGGGCTGCAGCGACTGGCAGTTGATCCATGCCGCCGAACAACTGGCTGCGCAGCTGGATGCCCTGAGCCTGGCAAGCGGAGGGCATCCGTGAACCGGATCGCCCCGAGTCTGCTCAATCTGCTGCTGATGCTGGCTTTGCTGACGCTGTTGCTGCTGTCGCTGAGTATTGGCTCGGTGCCGCTGGCCTTCGGCGATATCGGCCGCGCGCTGCTGTCCTCGGCGGCGGCCGGCGCGGACCTGGCCGATGTGCGGGTGCAGCAGCAGGTCATCGTCAACGAAATCCGTTTGCCGCGGGTGCTGCTGGCGATCCTCGTCGGCATGTCCCTCGGCGCAGCCGGTGCGGCGCTGCAAGGCTTGTTGCGCAACCCGCTGGCCGAGCCGGGGTTGCTCGGGGTCAGTTCCAGCGCCAGCCTGGGCGCGGTGCTCTGTCTGTATTACGGCCTGAGTAGCCTGAGCGCCTGGTTGGTGCCGCTGTCGGCGATGGGCTGCGCGGCCCTGACCACTCTGGTGCTCTATGCGATTGCCCGGCGCAGCGCGAGCAACCTGACTCTGATTCTTTCTGGCGTCGCCCTGTCGTCACTGACCGCGGCGCTGACCTCGCTGGCGATCAATCTGGCACCCAATCCCACCGACGTGCAGGACATCGTGCTGTGGCTGATGGGCTCGCTAAGCGACCGCAGCTTCGCCGATATCCGCCTGTGCCTGCCGTTTATCGCCGCCGGCCTGTTGCTGCTGTTCGCCTGCGGCCCGCAACTCGATGCGCTGACCCTCGGCGAAGACGAAGCCAGCAGCCTGGGCGTCAACCTGCCGCGGCTGCGCGTGCAGATCATCGTCGGCACCGCGCTTTGCGTCGGTGCCAGCGTGGCGGTGACCGGTGCCATCGGCTTTATCGGCCTGGTGGTGCCGCACCTGCTGCGCAAATGGGTCGCCTACCATCCCTCGCGCCTGCTGCTGAGCAGCGCCCTCGGCGGTGCGGTGTTGCTGCTGGCGGCGGACATTCTGCTGCGCCTGGTCAGCGGCGAGCAGGAGCTGATGCTCGGGGTGGTCACGGCGATGATAGGCGCGCCGTTCTTTCTCCTGCTGGTGCTGCGTCAACGGCTGGGGGCGGCATGCTGAGCCTGGAGCAGGTCAGCGTCGAGATCGACGGCCGGCGTCTGGTCGATCGGGTGTCGCTAAGCCTGCGCGGCGGCGAACTGCTCGGCCTGATCGGGCCCAACGGTGCCGGCAAGAGCAGTCTGCTCAAGGCCCTGGCCCATCTGCTGCCCTACCAGGGCGAGATCCGCCTGGACGGCGAACTGCTGAGCAGCCTGTCGCCGCGCCAGCGCGCCTTGCGCTGCGCTTATCTGGGCCAGGGTGATCAGAGCAGTTGGCCGCTGCGCCTGCGCGACTATGTCGCCCTCGGCCGCCTGCCGCACCGGGGTAACTGGGGCCTGGGACAACGCCTGCGCGGCGATGACGAGGCGGCCATCGATCAAGCCTTGGCGCAGATGCGTCTGGGCGAACTGGCGCAGCGGCGTTTCGATCAGTTGTCCGGCGGCGAACGCGCACGCGCGCGCCTCGCCCGTGCCCTGGCGGTCGGCAGCCCGCTGTTGCTGGCGGACGAGCCGGTGGCGGCCCTCGATCCCTTCCACCAGTTGAACGTGATGGAGCTGCTGCGCCAGCAATGCGCCCAGGGCAAGGCCGCGCTGGTGGTGCTGCACGACCTGACCCTGGCCAGCCGCTTCTGCGACCGCATCCTGCTGCTCGACCAGGGCCGGGTGGTCGACTGCGGCACCACCCGCCAGGTGCTGACGCCGAAGAACCTGCAGCAGGTCTACCAGGTCCAGGCGATGCTCGGCGAGCACCAGGAGCAGCGCTTCGTCCTGCCCTGGTCCTGCCGCCCGCAACCCCCACAATCTCAGGAACAGTTATGACCACCACGCTGCTGCTCTGCGAAACCTGCGGCCAGGATGCCGCCGCGCCCAGCGCCGCGCGCAAGGGCGAGCTGTTCGCCGCCGAGGTCGAGGGGCTGTTGCAGGAGCAACTGGCCGCCGGCGCGCCGCCCCTGACGATCAAACGCACGCGCTGCCTGATGGCCTGCCAACGGCATTGCACCGCGCTGCTGCAAGCCCCCGGCAAGATCGCCTATGTGCTCGGCGACTTTTTGCCTGAACGCGAAGCGGCCGAGGCGTTGCTCGATTACAGCCGCAAGTACCAGCAGTCCGAGAGCGGCCAGGTGCCATTCCGCACCTGGCCGGCCGGCATCAAAGGCAAGTTTATCGCCCGCATCCCGCCGCTCGCTTGAGTTCGGCACGGCTTTCCCATCTACCAATTGGAGCATTTTCATGTCGGCCAAGATCCCCGTCACTATCGTCACCGGCTTTCTCGGCAGCGGTAAGACCACGCTGCTGCGGCATATTCTCGAGAACGCCAACGGCCGGCGCATCGCGGTGATAGTCAACGAATTTGGCGAGCTGGGTATCGACGGCGAGATCCTCCGTGGCTGCGGTATCGGCTGCGACGAGGACGGTCAGGAAACGGCCGGCCAGCTTTACGAGCTGTCCAACGGCTGCCTGTGCTGCACCGTGCAGGAGGAGTTCTACCCGGTGATGCGCGAGCTGATCGAACGCCGCGGCGAGCTCGACCATATCCTTATCGAAACCTCCGGCCTGGCACTGCCCAAGCCGCTGGTGCAGGCCTTCAACTGGCCGGAAATCAAGAACGCCTGCACCGTCGATGCTGTGCTGACCCTGGTCGATGTGCCGGCCACCGCCGCCGGCCTGTTCGCCGCCAACCCTAAGGCGGTCGATGAACAGCGCCGCGCCGACCCCAATCTGGACCACGAATCGCCGCTGCACGAGCTGTTCGAGGATCAACTGCTGGCCGCCGATCTCGTGGTGCTGAGCAAGACCGATCTGGTCGATGCCGCCGCGGTCGAGCGGGTGATCGCCCTGGTGCGTGAGGAGCTGCCGGCCCAGGTCAAGGTGCTCGCCAGCGACCGCGGCTGCCTCGATCTCGACCTGCTTCTCGGCCTGTCCCACGCCTCGGAGGAGAGCATCCACCTGCGCGAAAGCCATCACGACCATGCTGACGACGAGGAGCATGAGCACGACCATGACCAGTTCGATTCGGTGGTGGTCAAGCTGCCGCTGGTCGACCGTGAACGCCTGTTGGCTTGTCTGCAAGAGCTGGTCGAGCAACACCGGATCTTCCGCATCAAGGGTTTCGTCGCCCTGGCGGACAAGCCCATGCGCCTGGTGGTGCATGGCGTTGGTCAGCGTTTCGATAGCTATTTCGACCGCCGCTGGCAGCCCGAGGAAACGCCGAGCACCCACCTGGTGTTGATCGGCCAGGAACTGGACGCCGAAGTGTTGAGCCGCGCCCTGCAAACCGCCGTGATCGAGGCCTGATCGATGCACATGTTGTCGGCGCTGCCCGGTGGTTATATCGATGAAAGCGGGGCGACCATCACCGTGGTCGAACAGGACCCGGCGGATATCGTCATCCTCAGCGCTGCCGACACCACCCTGGCATTGCTGGCCGCCGCCCACCCGCAGGCGCAGCCCGGCAGCGCAGCGATCGTCTACCCGTCGGTGCGCCTGACCAATCTGCTGCACCTGAGGCAGAACGCGTCCATCGATCTGTATCTGGATCAGGTGCTGCAATACGCCAGAGTCGTGGTCATCGACCACCTGGGCGGCGAGAGTTACTGGCCCTACGGCACCGAGCAGGTGGTCGCGCTGTGTCGGCGCAAGGGTATCGCCCTGGCGATGTTCTCCGGCGATATGAGCGAAGACCGCAACCTGATCGACCTGAGCACGGTGGACGCGGATTGCTGCCACAACCTCTGGCGCTACCTGCGCGAGGGCGGTGCGGCCAATGCCGGCGAGCTGTACCGCTTTATCGGCGCGCGCTTCTTCGATTTGCCCATGCAGGCGCGGCCGCCGCGACCCTTGCCGCCGGTGGCGGTGTTCCACCCGCAGCAGGCCGATGCCTCTGCCGATAGCTGGCGCGAGCAGTGGATTGCAGGCGCGCCCTGTGTGCTGGTGCTGTTCTACCGGGCGCATCTGCAGGCGGGCAATACCCAGGTATTCGCCGAGCTGTGTAGCGGTTTGCTGGCCGAGGGGCTGAATCCGTTGCCGATCGCGCTGCTCTCGCTGAAGGATGCGCTGTGCCTGCAGACCCTGCGCGAGCTGTGCGTCGAACACGAAGTCGCGCTGATCCTTAACACCACGGCATTTTCCCAATCGGCGATGGACGATCCCGGCGATCACGCCTTGGCTGGCGACATCCCGGTGTTGCAACTGATCCTCTCCGGCGGTAATGAGCAGAGCTGGCGCGCCGATCCCCAGGGCCTGCAACCGCGGGATATGGCCATGCACGTGGCGCTGCCGGAAGTGGACGGGAGGATCATCAGCCGGGCGATCAGCTTCAAGGGCCTCGGCCAGCGCTGCGAACTGACCCAGAGCGATGTGGTGCAGTACCAGGCGCTGGGCGACCGCATCGCCTTTGTCAGCCAACTGGCGCGGCGCTGGTGCCGGCTGCGCAGCCTGGCCAACCCGGACAAGCGCCTGGCCCTGGTGCTGGCCAACTACCCGACCCGCGAAGGTCGCCTGGGCAATGGCGTGGGTCTGGATACCCCGGCCTCGGTGATCGAAATCCTCCGCCGCCTGCAACAGCAGGGCTATGGCGTCGATGAGATACCCGCCGATGGCGACGCGCTGATGCGCCTGCTCAAACAGGGAGTGACCAACGACCCCGAACAATGGGCGCTGCGCCCGGCGCGGCAGAGCCTGGCGTTGGACGATTACCTGGCGTTTTTCGCCACGCTGCCGCCGGCCAACCGTGAGGCCATCACCGAGCGCTGGGGCGCGCCTGAGCAGGACCCGATGTTACGCCAGGGCCGCTTTATGATCGCCGGCGTGCGTTTGGGCCAGGTGTTCGTCGGTATCCAGCCGGCGCGTGGCTACCAGCTCGACCAGAAGGCCAACTACCACGACCCGGACCTGGTGCCGCCGCATTTCTACCTGGCCTTCTACCTGTGGCTGCGGCAGAGCTGGGCCAGCGACGCCATCGTCCACGTCGGCAAGCACGGCAATCTGGAGTGGCTGCCGGGCAAGAGCGTGGCGCTTAGCGAGCAGTGCTGGCCGGAACTGATTTTTGGCCCCATGCCGCATCTATATCCCTTTATCGTCAACGATCCGGGCGAGGGCACCCAGGCCAAGCGCCGCGCCCAGGCAGTGATCATCGACCACCTGATGCCGCCGCTGACCCGTGCCGAGAGCTACGGGCCGACCCGCGATCTGGAGCGCCTGGTCGACGAATTCTATGAGGCGTTAAGCCTCGACCCGCGCCGCGCCGCCTTGCTGCGCAAGCAGATCCTCGCGCTGATCGTGCAGCACAACCTGCACGCCGATCTGGGCCTCGAAGCGCCCGCCAGCGAAGCGGAGGAGCAACTGCTGCTTAACCGCACGGATAGTTATCTGTGTGAACTTAAGGAAAGTCAGATTCGCGACGGCCTGCACGTCTTCGGTCTGTCGCCGCAGGGCCGCCTGCAGCGCGACACTCTGCTGGCCCTGGCTCGCCATGGCGTCGGCGATGGCCTGGGCAGCAACGCCAGTCTGGTGCGCGCGCTGGCGCAGGATCTGCTGGCCGATGACAGCTTCGATCCGCTGGACGCCGACTGGGCGCTGCCCTGGCAGGGCGCGCGGCCTCAAGCCTTGCAGGCGGTCAGCGAGCGGCCCTGGCGTACCCTCGGCGATTGCCGCGAGCGTATCGAGCTGTTGGCCTTGCAGTTGCTGGAGCAGGGCATGGTGGATGCCGACTGGCCCTGCACGCGCCAGGTGATGCAACGGGTCGAGGGCGACCTGCGCCCGCGCCTGGTCGCCTGCGGCGAACAGGAGCTGTACCAGCTGGGTCGCGGCCTGGCCGGGCGTTTCGTGCCGCCGGGGCCGAGCGGCGCGCCCTCGCGTGGGCGGCCGGATGTGCTGCCGACCGGGCGCAACTTCTTCTCGGTGGACACGCGGATGATCCCCACGCCGACCGCCTGGGCGCTCGGGCAGAAGTCCGCGGCGCTGCTGGTCGAGCGCTTCGTTCAGGACCATGGCGACTATCCGCGCAGCATCGGCCTGTCGGTGTGGGGCACGGCGACCATGCGCACCGGCGGCGACGATATCGCCCAGGCCTTCGCCCTGCTCGGCGTGCGGCCGAAGTGGGCCGAGGGCAGCCATAGGGTCAGCGATTTCGAGGTGTTGCCGGCCAAGCGCCTGGACCGCCCGCGGGTCGACGTGACCCTGCGTGTCTCGGGCTTCTTCCGCGACGCCTTCGCCAATGTCATGCAGATGTTCGACGCTGCGGTGCAGCGGGTCGCCGAGCTGGACGAGCCGGAAGAGGTCAACCCGATCCGCGCGCGCATCCTGCGCGACAGCGCCGAGCTGCAAGCCCAGGGCCTGGACGCGCAAAGCGCGCGCCAACAGGCAGGTTTTCGCGTGTTCGGTGCCAAGCCCGGTGCTTATGGTGCCGGCTTGCAGGGTCTGATCGATTCCCGCGACTGGCAGGACGACAGCGACCTGGCCCGCGCCTACCTCAACTGGGGCGGCTACGCCTACGGGCAGAAGGTCTATGGCGAGGATCGCCGCGATACCTTCGCCGCACGTCTGACCCAGATTCAGGCGGTGGTGCAGAACCAGGACAACCGCGAGCACGACCTGCTCGACTCCGACGACTACTACCAGTTCCAGGGCGGCATGGCCGCTGCGGTTCGCCACTACAGCGGCCAGCAGCCAAGCCTGCTATTCGGCGACCACAGCAACCCGCAGGCTCCGCGCGTGCGTTCCCTGGCCGAGGAAGTCAGCCGGGTGATGCGCGCGCGGGTGAGCAATCCCAAGTGGATCGACGGGGTCAAACGCCACGGCTACAAGGGGGCCTTCGAGATGGCCGCGACCGTGGATTACTTGTTCGCCTTCGATGCCACCACCGGCGTGGTGCGCGACGACCAGTACGCCAGCGTCACCGACGCCTATCTGAACGACCCGGCGACCCGTGAGTTTCTCCAGCAACACAACCCCGATGCCTTGCTGGAAATCAGCGAGCGTCTGCTTGAAGCGATCCAGCGCGGCCTGTGGCAGACGCCGGGCGACTACCGCGAACAGATCGAACAGCATCTTTTGGCCGCCGAACAGCAATTGGAATAAGCCGATGAACCTAGGCAATCGCCCGCATTTTCCGTTTTCCGCCGTGCATGGCCAGCCGCAGTTGCAACTGGCGCTGCTGCTGGCGGCCATCGACCCGCAGATCGGCGGTGTACTGATCGAAGGCCCGCGCGGCACCGCCAAATCCACCAGCGCCCGTGCCCTGGCCGATCTGTTGCCGAGCGGACGTTTCGTCAATCTGCCGCTGGGTAGCAGCGAGGAGCAACTGGTCGGTTCGCTGGATATCCAGGCGGCGTTGCAGGACGGCAGCGTGCAGTTCAAGCCAGGCCTGCTGGCCCGCGCCGATGGTGGCGTGCTCTATGTCGACGAGGTCAATCTGCTCGCCGATGCCCTGGTCGATCTGCTGCTGGATGTCTGCGCCAGCGGGATCAACCGCATCGAGCGCGACGGCATTTCCCATCAGCACCAGGCGCGCATCACCCTGGTCGGCACTATGAACCCGGAGGAGGGCGAGTTGCGCCCGCAACTGCTCGATCGCTTCGGCCTGTTCGTGCGCCTCGGCCAGCAGATCGACACTGCCACCCGCGAACGCATCGTGCGTAGCCGTCTGCAGTTCGACCGCGACCCGCTGGGCTTTGTCGAGGCGCAACGCGACGAGCAGCAGCGCCTCAGCGAACGCCTGGAGCAGGCGCGGGCGACTGTGGCGCGCCTGGAATTCAGCGATGCGCTGCACCGTCAGGTCAGTGCGCTCTGCTATGCCGCCGGGGTGGAAGGAGTGCGCGCCGACCTGGTGTTGCTGCGCGCCGCCTGCGCCCATGCCGCCTGGCAGCAGCGCGATGAAATAGGCGCGGCGGATGTCGAGGCGGTGGCCGAGCTGGTGCTGGCCCATAGACGCAAGAACCCGCCGCAAACGCCGCAATCGTCCGCCCAGGACAACCCGGGCAATGGCGCTGCCAATGACCAGCCACCGCCCGGTGGCGGTAGCGATTGGGGCGAAATGCCGCCGCAACCCGTGCCCACCCAGAACCTCGCCGGGGCGAGGCCACTGCCGCTAAAAAAGCCCTGAGCCAACGGCCCGCAAGCGGGCCGCTGGCGGGAAAGGGTGAGCAGGCCGGAAGTGTGAGGGCGACTGGCACGGCAGTGAGCCCGCGCATCCATTGGCCGCGCACCCTGCTGAACAAAGGGGGCGGACCGCTGCTGGCGGAACACCTGCAGTTCCAGCCTCAGGCTGCAGAAGACGGCTTGCTGCATTGCCTGTTGCTCGATTGTTCCGGCTCCATGCTCAAGCGCAGCAACCTGGCATTGGCCAAGGGCCTGCTGCTGCGCTGGACCGAGCAGATCTACCGGCAGCGCGGCGAACTGGCGGTGATCGGTTTTGCCGGCACCCAGGCGCGGCTGTTGCAACGCCCGCAAAAGGCCGTGCCCTACAACGATGGCTGGATCGCCGCGATTGGCGGTGGCGGCGGTTCGCCGGCGCTCGGCGCGGTGCAGCTGGCCGAGCAGACCCTGGCCAAGGTGCGCAAGGCCGCGCCGGGCAAAAAAATCGGCTTGTGGCTGCTTAGCGATGGGCGTTTCAGCCAACTGCCCGAGCGCCCACGGCATGCCGACTTCTGTGTGGTGGTGGATTTCGAAAACCAGCCGCTGGCGCTCGGCCGCGCCGCGCAGATCGCCCGGCTATGGGACGCCGAGCATGTGCGCGCGGTGGATCTGCTTGGCGAGCAATAGGGCTGCGCTATGCGCTGGCCTTTGACCTTGTAGGGTGGATGACGCCTTTTTCATCCACCATCGCAGTGGTGGATGGGTGAAGCGTCATCCACCCTACACATTGTTAGCGAATCTTCAGCTTGCCGATCCGATCGTTATCCAGGCTGCCGAAGTACAGGTAGTCGCCCACCGGCTTGACCGAGGTGATCATGCGCAGGTGCTTGCCGCTGGTGTCGTGCAGGCTCTGGGTGATCTGGCCCTGTTCATTGAGGGCGATGGCAAAACCGTAGGGTACGGCCTTGGGCCAGAACGCTCGGGGCAGTTTGGCCAGCTGCGATTTCGCCCAGGGCGAGCGGTGCAGCATATCGGCGTCGGCCTTGCGCGGGGTCGGCAGGGCGACCCAGAAGGTGCCCTGGCCATCGCCCTGCAGGTTGTCCGGCAGGCCGGGCAGGTTGTCGATAAAGATGTCGTGAGTGCCGGCGTTGTCGCCGCTCAGCCAGTAGCGGGTGATGCGGTAGCGGTAGGTTTCGTTGACCAGCACGAAGTCCTCATTGGCCGACAGCGCCACGCCATTGGCGAAGTACAGGTCCTTGAGTAGTACCTTGGTTTCCTGGGTCGTCGGGTTGTAGCTGAGCAGACGGCCATGGGGGCGAGCTTCGAGCAGGTCGAGCAGGTAGTCCGGCTGCTCGAAGCGTGCGGAGGCGTCGCTGAAGTAGATGGTGCCGTCGCGGGCGATATCCAGATCGTCGGTGAACTTGAAGGGTACGCCTTCGGCTTCGCTGGTGAGGACTTCGATCTTGCCCTGAGGGTCGATACGCAGCAGGCCCTTGTAGGCATCGGCGACGATCAGCGCGCCGTCGGCTGCGAAATCCATGCCCAGGGGCCGGCCGCCGGTATCGACGAAGGTGTCCACCTGATCGCCGTCGAGACGCACGATGCGGCCGTCATGCAGGCCGGCGTAGACCCGGCCCTGGCTGTCCACGGCGGTATCTTCCGGGCCATGCACCTGGCCACGACCGAGCAGTTCGGCCTTCATCAGGGTGTCGTTGGGCTCCAGTACGCCGGTCATCAGTGGCGCTTGCGGCGCATCCCAGGCCAGCGGGTCGATGGGGCTGGGGGTGATGGCGAGGTAGATGGCCACGGCGGCGACCAGGGCCAGCAGCAGGCCAAGTAGTGTCTTCATTGTTGTTATTCCCTGTTCTGAAGTTGAGCGCGTGCAGCGCTGGGCAGATTACAGGGTTCATCTCCATCTGTGAGCCCATGGCGGCAAATGCCCGGCAATAGGCCGGGGCGATATATACTGCGCGGCATTCTTGAGGGGAGCGCCGCGTGACGATTGATATTCACTGGATCACCGACAACGCCAGCCTGGCACAACATTGCGCCAGCTGGCGCAGCCTGCCCTTTGTGGCGGTCGATACCGAATTTATGCGGGTCGACACCTTTTATCCGATTGCTGGCCTGCTGCAGGTCAGCGAGGGCCAGCGCGCCTATCTGATCGACCCGCTGTCGATCGACGACTGGACGCCCTTTGCCGGTTTGTTGCAGGACCCGGCCGTGGTCAAGGTGCTGCATGCCTGCAGCGAGGACCTGGAAGTCTTTCTGCGCCTGACCGGCAGCCTGCCGTCGCCGCTGTTCGACACCCAGCTGGCCGCCGGGTATTTGAACCTCGGCTTCTCCATGGGCTATTCGCGGCTGGTCCAGGCAGTGCTGAATATTGAACTGCCCAAGGGCGAAACCCGCTCTGACTGGTTGCAGCGGCCGCTGTCCGCCACCCAGGTCAGCTACGCGGCGGAAGATGTGCTGCACCTGGCCGAGGTCTACCTGCAGTTGCAGGCGCAATTGAGTGCGGATAAATACCGCTGGGTCCTGGAGGACGGTGCCGAGCTGGTGGCCAACCAGGGTCGTGAGCTCGACCCCGAGCTGGCCTACCGCGAGGCCAAGCTGGCGTGGAAGCTGTCGCCGCAACAGCTGGCGGTGCTCAAGGTGCTGTGCGCCTGGCGTGAGCGCGAGGCGCGGGCGCGCAACCAGCCGCGTAACCGGATCATCCGCGAGCATTCGCTGTGGCCCCTGGCCCGCACCCAGCCGGACAACCTGGTGGCCCTGGCGCGGATCGAGGATATGCACCCGAAAACCGTGCGCCAGGACGGTGAGCTGATTCTGCAGATGATCAAGCAGGCGGCGACCAGCCCGGCGGCGGATTGGCCAGCGGCCCTGCCTGTGCCTCTGCCGCTCGAAGCGTCGTCGCTGCTGAAGAAACTGCGGGCCATCGGCCAGCGCGAAGGCGAGCGCCTGAACATCGCCCCCGAGCTGATGCTGCGCAAGAAGACCCTCGAAGCCCTGCTGAAGACCGGGTACCCCAAGGGCCCTTACCAGCTGCCGGAGTCCCTGCGTGGCTGGCGGCGTGAATTGATGGGCCAGGCGCTGCTCGATTGCCTGGCCGCAAGCGGAGAGTCGGCGTGAAACGCATCTGTTCGATCTACAAGAGCCCGCGTAAGAGCGGCATGTACCTCTATGTGCTGCGCAGCGAAGCCTTCACTCGCGTGCCGGAAAGCCTGCTGGCCGCCTTTGGTCCGCCGGCCCTGGCGTTCGAGATGGTGCTGACGCCACAGCGCACCCTGGCCCAGGAAGACATCCACAAGGTGCTGGCCAACCTCGACGAGCAGGGTTACCACCTGCAGATGCCGCCACCGGAAGACGAATATATCGAGCACCTGCCGGACGAGTTGTTGCGTCGCAACGACCCCATGTAGACGGTATGCAGCGTTGCGAGGAGGGCCCATGC
The DNA here is from genome assembly GCA_041621875.1 of Pseudomonas sp. Lineage (GTDB taxonomy): Bacteria > Pseudomonadota > Gammaproteobacteria > Pseudomonadales > Pseudomonadaceae > Aquipseudomonas. Next base: position 23,176 of record JBFJZW010000033.1, read on the forward strand.
GCCTGCTGATTGCCGAAAACGATCATGCCCGCTATGCCGAGCTGCTGCGCCAGCAGGCTCCCGAACTCGAGCTGGCAGCCAGTGCCCGGCCGGACGAGTTGCTCGAGCACGCCGCCAGTTGCCCGCTCTGGCTGGGCCAGCCCGATCTGCTCGCCGCCTTGCTGCGCCAGGGCCACAAGCCGCGCTGGCTGCAGTCGACCTGGGCGGGTATCACGCCGCTGCTGGCCGCCGATCTGCCCAGGGACTACTCGCTGTCCCGTGCGGTGGGCATCTTCGGTCAGGTAATGGCCGAGTATGTGCTCTGCCATCTGCTGGCCCATGAGCGGCAACTGTTCGCCCGCCTGGCCGCCCAGGTCGAACGGCGCTGGGACAATCGCCTGCCGCACAGCCTGGCCGGGCGCAAGGCGCTGATCGTCGGCACGGGCGATATCGGCCTGAGCCTGGCGCAGTTTCTCGCGCCCTTCGGCATCGAACTGCTGGGTGTGGCCAGCCGCCCGCGGTCACAGCCGCCGTTTCGCCAAGTGGCCGGACTCGATGCCTTGCCGCGCCTGGCAGGGGAGGCCGATTACCTGATCAACCTGCTGCCGGATACCCCGGCCACCCGCGATATCTATGACGCCGCGCTGTTTGCCTGCTGCAAGCCCGGCGCGCTGTTTATCAATGCCGGGCGCGGCGTCGCGGTGGCCGATGCCGATCTGATCGCGGCGCTGGAGCAGGATCGGCTGGCCGCTGCGGTGATCGATGTCTGCCGTGAAGAGCCGTTGCCCGCCAGCCATGGTTTCTGGAATGCGCCGCGCCTGCTGCTGACCGGACACAGCTCGGCCCCCACCGACCCGCACCTGCTGGTGCAGCTGTTTGTCGATAACCTGGCGCGCTGGCGTGCGGGTGATGAGTTGCGTGGGCGGGTGGATTTTGCCCGGGGTTATTGAGCGGCGGTCTTCCATTACCCTGTTGCGCTCGGTCGCCTGCGTTGAGGTGCGCTAGCACTTGTAGGGTGCGCTGGGCGCACCGAGAGCTTATTGGCTGCGCTGGTGCGCACGGCACATCCACCGACTTCCGTTCATTTGGCTTGAGCATTGCTCAATAATTGACCATTCGGCTCGCCGCCCTTGGCCGTAGTTGGCCTAGCCGCTAGACTGCCGGCCTTTTCGCCCTCACCGTACCCTTGCCATGGCCGCCA
>JBFJZW010000034.1:0-23206 GCA_041621875.1 Pseudomonas sp.
AAGGCGGTCAGCCACCTGGAAGCGGAACTGGGCGCCCAACTGTTCGAGCGCAGCACCCGCCGTACCGCGCTGACCGAGGCCGGCCGACTGTATCTGGAGACGGCCCGCCAGGTGCTGCAGCGCCTGCACGATGCCGGCGAGGAAATCGGCCAGCTCAAGCAGGGCCTGCACGGCAACCTCAGGCTGACCGCGCCCCTGGCCTTTGGCCGGGCGTTTCTCGATGAAGCCTGCGCCGGTTTTCTCGCCGCCCATCCGCAGATCTGCCTGCGGGTGGACCTGTGCGATGCCTTCGTCGACCTGGCCGAGGGCGGTTATGACCTGGCCCTGCGCGAGGGCCGCAGCGACCTGCCGGGACTGATCGCCAAACCCCTGGGGCGCAACCAGATCGTGCTGTGCGCCAGCCCGGCCTACCTGGCGACCAACCCACTGCCGGTCACGCCGGCAACCTTCGACCGCCATCAGTGGCTGATCTACCAGCACCCGGCGCTGGATCCGCACTACCGCTGGATATCGCTCGACGGCGTGCGCCTGCGCTCCCCCGTGCCGCGGGCGCGCCTGGAGAGCGACAACTACGACCTGCTGCTGGCCAACTGCCTGATGGGGGCCGGCCTGCACGCCTGCCCGCTGTGGAGCGTCAAACCCTACCTGGAAACCGGCCAGTTGCTGCGGGTGATGGTCGACTACGACTTCGACCCGGATGCCTTCGGCCCCCTGATCCTCGCCGTCTACCCCAGCCATCGCCGGGCCACGCGCAAGGTCCAGGCCCTTATCGACTACCTGACGGTCTTCTGCGCCCGCCGCGGCTTTGGCCTGGGAACCAGCCCCGAACGACAGATTTCGCAATAGATGCCCGCCCGCGGACCAAGGAACGACGCCACGCCCGAGCAGTCTCACGGTTCTGTTAATAGCCGCTTGCCGCTAGAATCCGTCGACAACTCCATGCCCAGGCTGCTTCTGCAGTTTGTCAGCGGCATCCCGGCGACACACGCAGCCCATCACGGTGACCCCATCCCCATGCATATGACCGTTCTACGCGCCGCAACCCTGTTGCTCGCCACCATCGGCCTGCCGTTGCTAGCTACAGCCGCCGAACCCCAGCCGACCCACGAATTCAGCCTGGACAACGGCCTCAAGGTCATCGTCCGCGAGGACCATCGCGCCCCGGTGGTGGTTTCCCAGCTCTGGTACAAGGTTGGCTCCAGCTACGAGACGCCGGGCCAGACCGGCCTGTCCCATGCCCTCGAACATATGATGTTCAAGGGCAGCCGCAAGCTCGGCCCCGGCGAAGCCTCACGCATCCTGCGCGAGCTGGGGGCCGAGGAAAACGCCTTTACCAGCGACGACTACACCGCCTACTACCAGGTGCTGGCCCGCGATCGCCTGGCGGTGGCCCTGGAGCTGGAGGCCGACCGCCTAGCCAGCCTCAAGCTGCCGGCCGAGGAGTTCGCTCGGGAAATCGAGGTGATCAAGGAGGAGCGCCGCCTGCGCACCGACGACAAGCCCGGCTCCCTGGCCTACGAACGCTTCAAGGCCATGGCCTACCCGGCCAGCGGCTACCACACCCCGACCATCGGCTGGATGGCTGACCTGGAACGCATGACGGTGGAGGAGCTGCGTGCCTGGTACGAAGCCTGGTACGCGCCCAACAACGCCACCCTGGTGGTGGTCGGCGATGTCAGCGCCGCCGAGGTGAAGATTCTCGCCGAGCGCTATTTCGGCGACATCCCCCAGCGCGCCGTGCCCCCGGCGAAAGCCCCGCGCGAGCTGGCCGCCCCCGGCGAGCGACGCATCACCCTGTACCTGAAAACCCAGCTGCCGAGCCTGATGATGGGCTTTAACGTGCCCGGCCTGGCCACCGCCGAACAGCCACGCCAGGTGCACGCCTTGCGCCTGATCGCCGCCCTGCTCGACGGCGGTTACAGCGCGCGCCTGGCGACCCGCCTGGAGCGTGGCGAGGAACTGGTTTCCGGTGCATCCGCCTGGTACAACGGCTACCCCCGCGGCGACAGCCTGTTCGTGCTCTCGGCCACCCCCAACGTGCAGACCGGCAAGACCCTGGAGCAGGCCGAAGCCGGCCTGTGGGGCGAGCTGCAGGACCTGCAGCAGAACCCGCCGAGCGCCGAGGAGCTGGCCCGGGTGCGTGCCCAGGTGATCGCCGGGCTGGTCTACGAACGCGACTCGATCACCAGCCAGGCCACCGCCATCGGCCAGCTGGAAACCGTCGGCCTGTCATGGAAGCTGATCGACCAGGAACTGGCCGAGCTGGAGGCCGTGACCCCGGCCGATATCCAGAATGCGGCGCAAACCTTCTTTACCCGCGACCGCTTGAGCGTCGCCCATGTGCTACCCGAGGAGAAGGACGATGAGTGAGCGCAATGGCCTGCGCTACGGCCTGCTCGGCCTGGCGCTACTGATTCTGCTGGGCCTGCTGGCCCTGGTGATCAACCGCCCCGCCCCCCTGACCGACAGCCCGGCAACGTCTGCGGAGCCGCCCGTTATCGAATCCCTGGCCGAGCTGAACGGCGACGCGCCGAGTCGCCGTGACCTGAATATCCAGACCTGGCAGACCGCCGAAGGCACCCAGGTGCTGTTCGTCGAAGCCCGTGAGCTGCCGATGTTCGACCTGCAACTGACCTTTGCCGCCGGCAGCAGCCAGGACCAGGGCGTACCCGGCCTGGCCATGCTGACCAACGCCATGCTCAACGAAGGCGTACCGGGCAAGGATGTCGGGGCCATCGCCGCCGGCTTCGAAAGCCTGGGGGCCGACTTCGGCAACGGCGCGTTTCGCGATATGGCCATCGCCAGCCTGCGCAGCCTCAGTGCGGCGGAACAGCGCGAACCGGCGCTGCAGCTGTTCAATCAGGTGATCGGCCAGCCGACCTTCCCGGAGGACGCCCTGGCGCGGATCAAGAACCAGCTGCTGGCCGGCTTCGAGTACCAGAAGCAGAACCCCGGCAAACTGGCCAGCCTGGCGCTGTTCGAGCGCCTGTACGGCAGCCACCCCTATGCCCACCCCAGCGACGGCAACGCCGAGTCGATCCCGGCCATCAACCGTGAGCAGCTCCAGGCCTTCCACGCCAGGGCCTATAGCGCCGGTAACGCGGTCCTGGCCCTGGTCGGCGACCTGTCCCGAGCAGAAGCCGAAGCCATCGCCAGCGCGGTCTCCGCCGCCCTGCCGCAAGGCCCGGCGCTGCCACGTATCGCCCAGCCGGAAACGCCCAAGGCAGGCCTGCAACATATCGAGTTCCCGTCGAACCAGACCCACCTGATGATTGCCCAGCTGGGCATCGACCGCCGCGACCCGGATTACGCCGCACTCTACCTGGGCAACCAGATCTTCGGCGGCGGCGGTTTCGGCACCCGCCTGATGTCTGAGGTGCGCGAAAAACGCGGCCTGACCTATGGCGTGTATTCCGGCTTCAGCGCCATGCAGGCCCGCGGCCCCTTTATGATCAACCTGCAGACCCGCGCCGAACTCAGCGACGGCACCCTGCAGCTGGTCAAGGGCATGCTGGCCGACTTTATCGGCAGCGGCCCCACCGAGGACGAACTGCACAACGCCAAGCGCGAACTGGCCGGCAGCTTCCCGCTGTCCACCGCCAGCAACGCCGACATCGTTGGCCAGCTCGGTTCCATCGGCTTCTATGATCTGCCGCTGAGCTACCTGGAAGACTTTATGCGCGACGTCCAGGCCCTGAGCGCCGAACAGGTCAAGGCCGCCATGGCCAGGCACCTCGACCCCGAAGCCCTGGTGATCGTCACCGCCGGGCCGACGGTCGAGCAGAAGGAACTGCCACCGCCCAGCGACAAACCCCTCGAACCACCTTCTGCCGTACCGGAGCACTGATGAGCAAGCGACCCAGGCCGCACAACGGCGCACCCGCCCATGCCGGCGATGGCCAGTTGCGCATCATCGGCGGGCAATGGCGCTCGCGCCAGTTCAACTTCCCCATGGCCGCCGGCCTGCGGCCAACACCGAACCGAGTGCGCGAGACCCTGTTCAACTGGCTCGCGCCCTATGTCGAAGGGGCCAAGGTGCTCGACCTGTTCGCCGGCAGTGGCGCGCTGTTTCTCGAGGCGCTGTCCCGCGGGGCCGGCAGCGCCCTGGCCCTGGACCTCAACCCGGCGGCCATCGCCAGCCTGCGCGGCCACCTGCAAACGCTGAACTGCGACAACGGCCAGCTGCAGCAGGTCGACGCCCTGGCCTACCTGCAGAGCCAGCCGGCCAGCGTCTTCGACCTGGTATTTCTCGACCCCCCGTTCAGCCAGAACCTGCTGCTGCCGGCCTGCACCCTGCTGGAGCAGAACGGCTGGCTGGCGGCCGACGCCTGGGTGTATACCGAAAGCGAGAACCCGCCCTCCAGCCTTGGCATGCCCGGTAACTGGCGCTTGCACCGCGAACAGAAGGCCGGCCAGGTGTATTACGCGCTGTGGCAGCGCACGGCGTAACGGCCAAGCAGGGTTGCAAACATGAGCACCGCCTTCAAACCCGCCTGGTGGCTACCCGGCCCCCATCTGCAGACGCTGTGGAACCCCATGTGCCGCCAGCCGGCGCAGCTTGAACGCACGCGCGAACGGCTGTGGCTGGAAGATGGCGACTTTCTCGACCTTGACTGGCACGGCCCGCATCGGGCCGATGCGCCGCTGGTACTGGTGCTGCATGGCCTGACCGGCTCGTCCAGCTCGCTCTATGTGCTGGGTCTGCAGCAGGCCCTGGCGGCTCAGGGCTGGGCCAGCGTGGCGCTGAACTGGCGCGGCTGCTCCGGCGAGCCCAACCTGCTGGCCCGCGGTTACCACTCCGGTGCCAGCGAGGACCTGGCGGAAACCGTGCGCCATCTGCGCGCCCAGCGGCCGATGGCCCCGCTCTATGCCGTGGGTTACTCCCTGGGCGGCAATGTGCTGCTCAAGTACCTCGGCGAGACGGGAGCCGATAGCCAGCTGCAGGGCGCGGCGGCGGTCTCGGTACCCTTTCGTCTGGACCAGTGCGCAGACCGTATCGGCCTAGGCTTTTCCAGGGTCTACCAGAGCCACTTCATGCGCGAGATGGTGGCCTACGTGAAGGACAAGCAGCGCCTGTTCGCCCACCAGGGCATGAGCGATCGCCTGTCCACCCTGGAGAAACTCGGGCCCCTGGACAATATGCGCACCTTCTGGGATTTCGACGGCCGCATCACCGCGCCGCTGCACGGCTACGCCGATGCCCAGGACTATTACCGGCGCGCCTCCAGCCGCTACTTCCTCGGCCGGATCACCACGCCCACCCTGCTGATCCAGGCAGCCGACGACCCCTTCGTGTTTGCCCACAGCCTGCCGCAAGCCTGCGAGCTGTCACCCAGCACCGAATTCGAACTGCACGCCCACGGCGGCCATGTCGGCTTTGTCGACGGTAGCCTGGGTAAACCGGGTTATTACCTGGAGCGGCGCATTCCGCAGTGGCTGGCTGCGCAGGCGGCGAAGCCACTGTAGGTTCAGATCACCTGTTCCAGCGGCACATGCAGCTTGGCGTACAAGGCCTCCACCGCCTCGCGCGCCTGCGGGGCGATGTAACCGCCCTCCAGGGCCAGCACCTGGTAGATGCCACGGCGCAGCATTTCCTCGCTGAGGTCGCCGGGCGCGCTGCGGGTGGTGCAGAGAAAACGCACCCAGGACGTCATGATGATCCAGCTGTTGAGGGTCAGCGCCTCGATCTGCGCCGCATTCATCAGCAGGATGCCGGCCTCGACAAAGCCCTGGTAGACCTCCTGGGCCTGGGCCAGGCAACGCTGGGCGAACAGCCGGTAGCGCTCGGCCAGCGCGGCGTCGCTGTCGAGCAGATGCTCCAGGTCACGGTGGAGAAAGCGGTAGTGCCACATCGCCGCGAGCAGCGCCTCCAGGTAGAAGGTCTTGTCCGCCACGGTCAGCGCCCGCGCCTCTGGACGACGCAGAAAGGTATCCACCTGGCCTTCGTAGAGGGCAAACAGCTCGGCGATGATCGCCTGCTTGTTACGGAAGTGGTAGTACAGGTTACCCGGCGAAATACCCAGATGCGCGGCGATATGGTTGGTGGTGACATTGCGCTCGCCCTGGGCGTTGAACAGCTCCAGGCTGGCCTGAATGATGCGTTCGCGGGTTTTCGGCGCGGCCATGACAGAGATCTCGACTGAAAAAAGCCCGGCAAAGGTACAGGCAGAAACGCCAGAAGTGTTACCGGAAAAACCCTTGGCAACATGCGCTAACTTTTCGTTGGGCTGCGCCCGTCGGCTGAGCGCGCCATGCTATTTGACAGATTAGAGCAATTGCTCTAAAAATCCAGCACACCTTTTCTGCAGCGGCCTCAGCTCACCTGACGCCCTGCACTGCTGGAATGCCGAGGAGCAATACCATGGTCGCCGACATGGCTTATCTAGAAAAAAGCCTGCAACACAGCCAACAGCAGCTCAGCCAGCTGGAGAGCAGCTTTGCCCGCCAGCGCCAGGCGTTCAAGGCCAACCCCATGCCTTCGGCCGAACAACGCATGCAGTGGCTGAAAGCCCTTAGCCAGCTGCTCACCGACGCCCAAGAGCCGCTGATCCAGGCGATCTCCCAGGACTTCAGCAACCGCAGTGCCGACGAAACCCTGCTCGCCGAGCTGATGCCCAGCCTGCATGGCATCCACTACGCCAGCAAGCGCATCAAGAAGTGGATGAAGCCCTCGCGGCGCAGCGTCGGCATGCAGTTTATGCCGGCCTCGGCCAAGGTCATCTACCAGCCCCTGGGTGTGGTCGGGGTGATAGTGCCCTGGAACTACCCACTGTTTCTCGCCATCGGCCCGCTGGTCGGCGCACTGGCGGCGGGCAACCGGGTGATGATCAAGATGAGCGAGTCGACCCCGGCCACCTCGCAGCTGGTCAAGGATCTGCTGGCCAAGGTGTTCCCCGAGGACCTGGTAACAGTCGTGCTGGGCGAGGCGGAAGTGGGCATGGCCTTCTCCAAACTGCCCTTCGACCACCTGCTGTTCACCGGTGCCACCAGCATAGGCCGGCATGTAATGCGCGCCGCCGCCGACAACCTGACTCCGGTCACCCTAGAGCTGGGCGGCAAGTCGCCGGCCATCGTCTCGGCCAGCGTACCGCTGAGTGATGCCGCCGAGCGTATCGCCTTCGGCAAGACCATGAACGCCGGCCAGACCTGCGTCGCCCCGGATTACGTGCTGGTACCCAAAGACCGCGTGGCGGGCTTTGTCGAGGCCTACCGCAACGCGGTGCAGAGTTTCTACCCGACGCTGGCGGACAACCCGGACTACACCGCAATCATCAACGAGCGTCAGCAGCAGCGCCTCAACGGCTACCTGCAGGACGCCGAGAGCAAGGGCGCGACCATCATCCCGCTGTACCCCTCAGCCCAGGGCCGGCGCATGCCCCAGGCCGTGCTGCTGAACGTGACGGACGAGATGAAGGTGATGCAGGACGAGATCTTCGGCCCGCTGCTGCCGATCATCCCCTACGACAAGCTGGAAGACGCCTTCGCCTTTATCAATGAGCGCGACCGGCCGCTGGCGCTGTACTACTTCGGCTACGACAAGGGCGAGCAACAGCGCGTGCTGCACGAGACCCACTCCGGAGGCGTGTGCCTCAACGACACCCTGCTGCATGTGGCCCAGGACGATATGCCCTTCGGCGGCGTCGGCCCGTCCGGCATGGGTCATTACCACGGTCATGAGGGCTTTCTGACTTTCAGCAAGGCCAAGGGCGTGTTTATCAAGCAGCGCTTCAACGCCGCCAAACTGATCTACCCGCCTTATGGCAAGTCGATCCAGAAGCTGATCTACAAGCTGTTCGTTCGCTAACCCCATCCCGCCCTGGCATGCCGGGGCAATGGCCTGAATCGGTGATAACAATAAATGCACAACACCACGCTTGAAACGCCGCACCTGAGCCGGCGCAGCCTGCTCAAGGTCGGCCTGATGGGCTCGGCCTTTCTCGCCACCGCCGGGCTCACCGCCAGCCTCAGCGGCTGTTCGGCCAGCAGCCCCAAGGCCGGCTTTGCCGTGCTACGCGAGTCCGACCTGCCCTTCCTGCAGGCGTTGATCCCGGTGATGCTCGCAGGCGCAGTAAAGCCGGCGCAGATGCCGGCCGCGGTCAGCGCCACACTCGAAAACCTGGACTACAGCCTGAATCATCTGTCGCCGGAAATGCTCAAGCTGACCGTACAGCTGTTCGACGTCCTGGCCCTGCCCATCACCCGCGGCCCGCTGACCGGGGTCTGGGGCAGCTGGCAGAACGCATCGGCCGACGACGTGCGCAATTTCCTCGAGCGCTGGCAGAACAGCTCCATCGGCCTGCTGAAGATGGGCCATGCCTCACTGCTGCAGCTGGTGATGATGAGCTGGTATAGCCGAGCGGAGTCCTGGGCCCACTGCGGCTACCCCGGGCCACCAACGATATAAGGCACATGCACGGAACCTGTAGGAGCGGGCTTGCCCGCGATGTTCCTGCATTGCCGGCTTTCGCGGGCAAGCCCGCTCCTACAGCAAGCCTCCAACACCAGAACCATAAGAGAAGCGCCTGAGATGCCCGTACCCGACATGTTCAAGCAAGGCCTGGCCAACGGCTGGAAGACTTACGACGGCTCACGCCTGGACAGCGACCTGACCCTGGAAGCCGACGTGGCCATAGTCGGCAGCGGCGCGGGTGGCGGTACCACCGCAGAGATCCTCAGCGCTGCCGGTTTCAAGGTGCTGCTGATCGAGGAAGGCCCGCTGAAGACCAGCGACGACTTCAAGATGCTCGAGGACCAGGCCTACGCCAGCCTCTATCAGGAAGGCATCGGCCGCATGAGCAAGGACGGCGCGATCACCATCATGCAGGGCCGCGCCGTGGGCGGCACCACCCTGATCAACTGGACCTCGAGCTTTCGCACCCCCACGCCGACCCTGGAGCACTGGGCCAAGGAGCATGGCGTACAGGGCCATAGCCCGGAAGAGATGGCCCCCTGGTTCGAGCAGATGGAACAGCGCCTGGGGGTCGCCCCCTGGGCCGTTCCGCCAAATGCCAACAATGCGGTGATCAGCAGCGGCTGCGACAAGCTCGGCTACGAGTGGAACGTCATTCCGCGCAATGTGCGCGGCTGCTGGAACCTTGGCTACTGCGGCATGGGCTGCCCGACCAACGCCAAGCAGTCGATGCTGGTCACCACCATTCCGGCGACCCTGGAAAAAGGCGGCGAGCTGCTCTATCTGGCCCGCGCCGACAAGCTGCTGATCGAGGGCGACAAGGTCACGGGGATCGAATGCCTCGGCATGGATGAGCGCAGTGTCGCCCCCAATGGCCGCACGATCCGGGTCAAGGCCAAACATTACGTACTGGCCGGCGGCGGCATCAATACCCCGGGGATTCTCCTGCGTTCGGGCGCGCCGGACCCGCATCGGCGCACCGGCAAGCGCACCTATCTGCATCTGGTGAACTTCTCCGCTGCGCTGTTCGAGCAGGTGATCAACCCCTTCTACGGCGCGCCGCAATCCATCTATTCCGACCACTTCCAGTGGGACGACGGCACCACAGGCCGGCTCTCCTACAAGCTGGAAGTGCCGCCGCTGCAGCCGGCCCTGACCTCCACCCTGCTCGGCCGCTTCGGCATCGACAACGCCCTGCGCATGGAACAGCTGCCCAATACCAACGTGATGCTGGCCCTGCTGCGCGACGGCTTTCACCCGGACAGCGCCGAGGGCCGGGTCGAGCTGCGCGGCGATGGCAGCCCGGTACTCGACTACCAGATGACCGATTACAGCTGGGACGGCGTGCGCCGCGCCTTCCACAGCATGGCCGAGATCCAGTTCGCCGCCGGGGCCAAGGCGGTGCTGCCGCTGCACGCCGACGCCGGCTATGTGAAGACCCTGGGCGAGGCCAAGCAGCTGATCGACGCACTGCCCATGGAGATCTACCGCACCCGCCTGGGCAGCGCCCATGTGATGGGCGGTTGCGCCATGGGCGAAGACCCGCAGCAAGCGGTCACCGACAGCCTCGGCCGCCATCACCAGCTGAGCAACCTGTCGATCCATGACGGCTCGCTGTTCCCCACCAGCATCGGTGCCAACCCGCAGCTGTCGATCTACGGCCTGACCGCCAAACTCGCGACAAAACTCGCCGAGCGCCTCAAGCACGCCTGATGCCAGGGTATTCACGGGCCGTTCCGCGCCCGTGAATCGGCTGGATAAGCCGCGGCCGACTTGGCCGCGGGGAAGCGCTGCGCTACCATCCGACTCCCCAACGGACCCGCCAGGACGTCACGATGAATCGAGTGTTATACCCAGGCACCTTCGACCCCATCACCAAGGGGCACGGCGACCTGGTCGAGCGCGCCGCACGGCTGTTCGACAGCGTGATCATTGCGGTAGCGGCCAGCCCGAAGAAAAACCCGCTGTTCAGCCTGGAACAGCGCGTCGAGCTGGCCCGGGAAGTCACCCAGCATCTACCCAATGTAGAAGTGGTGGGTTTCTCCACCCTGCTTGCGCACTTCGCCAAGGAACAGGGGGCAAATGTGTTCCTGCGCGGCCTGCGGGCGGTGTCCGACTTCGAATACGAATTCCAGCTGGCCAATATGAACCGCCAACTGGCTCCCGACGTGGAAAGCCTGTTTCTGACGCCGTCGGAAAAGTACTCCTTTATCTCCTCGACCCTGGTGCGCGAGATCGCAGCCCTGGGCGGTGATATCTCCAACTTCGTGCACCCGGCCGTGGCCGCCGCGCTGACCGAACGCTTTAAGCGCTGACTGAAAAATAAACTCACGATCTCGCGAGCTAGAGTCCTGCAAGGCGCTACGTTAGTAACAGCCTACGGCTGGTCAAAGCGGCGAGGAAGCGGAGTGTACTTTTGTACATGAGCATTACTCGTTTCACTCGCCCCTTCGGGGGTCGCGCTGAAGCGCGTTAGCCACAAGCGGCTTGCCGAGACGCCGCGTCCCGGCCTGTTTTTAACGCAGCGGGGCCGACGCGCAGCAGGCCGTGGGCAAGCCGCGTGCATGCGCGGCCTCTATGGGGCACAATTTGCAGCATGTCCCCGAGTGTTAAGGCTGCGCCTGATGGGCGCAGCAGGAGTGTTTGATGTCCCTGATCATCACCGACGACTGCATCAACTGCGACGTCTGCGAACCCGAGTGCCCCAACGCCGCGATTTCCCAGGGCGAGGAAATCTACGAGATTGACCCCAATCTGTGCACCGAGTGCGTCGGCCACTACGAGGAGCCTCCATGCCCGCAGGTCTGCCCGGTCGATTGCATCCCGCTCGACGAGAACAATGTCGAGAGCAAGGATGAGCTGATGCAGAAGTACCTGATCATCACGGGTAAAGCGTGAAGAGCGGCCGCCTGATCCGCGGCCACCTTCCCTGGCGCGCCCTGTTCGGTGCGCTTGCCCTACTCTGCGCCCTTGAACTGCATGCGGCCGAACAACCCGGCCGCGCCGCCATCGCCACGGCCCACCCCGCCGCCACCGTAGCCGGCCAGGAAACCCTGGCCCTGGGCGGCAATGCCTTCGATGCCGCGGTGGCCATCAGCGCTGCCCTGGCGGTGGTCGAACCCTACGGTTCGGGGCTGGGCGGCGGTGGTTTCTTTCTGCTGCGCGAGGCCGGCGAGTCGCCCCGCTACCGCTTTATCGACGCCCGCGAACGCGCGCCCCTGGCGGCCCATGCCGATCTCTACAAGGTCGACGGCGAAGTGCAGAAACAGCTGTCGCTGAATGGTCCCCTGGCCGCCGCGATTCCCGGCCTGCCCGCCGCTCTGGTCGAGCTGGCCGAGCGCTTTGGCCGCCTGCCGCTGCGCGACGCGCTGGCCCCGGCCATTCGCCTGGCCCGCAGCGGCGTGAGTGTCGACCGGGTCTACCGGGAAAGGGCCGGCTGGCGACTGGCAGCCCTGCGCGACGACGCGGAAAGCGCACGCATCTTTCTCGACCAGGGCGAGATCCCCGCAGAATTTGCCCTGCTGCGCCAGCCCGATCTGGCCCGTACCCTGGAACGCCTGGGCAGCGAGGGGCATGCCGGGTTCTATCAGGGCGAACTGGCCGCGCGCCTGGTCAAGGGCGTGCGTGCAGCCGGCGGCATCTGGACCCTGGAAGACCTGGCGCAATACCGTACCGTCGAACGCACGCCGCTGCGCGTCAGCCTGCAGGATGGCCGCGAGCTGATCGGCGCACCGCCGCCATCGGCCGGCGGCCTCGCCCTGGGGCAGAGCCTGCTGATGTTGCAGCAGCTGCCCTGGCAACAGGCCGACTCGGTACAACGCACCCACCTGGTGGTTGAAACCCTGCGCCGCGCCTACCGCGACCGCGGCCTGCTGGGCGACCCGGATTTTGTCACCAACCCGCTGGAGCGCCTGCTGGCACCGGCTTACCTGAAGCAGCTGGGCGCGAGTATCCGCAGCGACCAGGCCACCGCCAGCGACAGCCTGCCGGCGGCCGGCGGCTTTCAGGAAGGCGACCACACCACCCACTTCTCGGTGCTGGACGCCGAGGGCAACGCGGTGGCCGCCACCCTGTCGATCAACCTGCCGTTCGGGGCCGCCTTCACCGTCCCCGGCACCGGGGTATTGCTCAACGACGAGATGGACGACTTCGCCGCCGATGTGCAGGGAGCCAACGCCTACGGCCTGGCCGGCAGCCACGCCAACGCCATCGCCGCCGGCAAGCGGCCCCTGTCGAGCATGAGCCCGACCTTTATCGAAAGCCCCGGTGAGTTCGCCAGCTTCGGCACCCCCGGCGGCAGCCGGATTCCCAGCATGGTGCTGCTGGCAGTTCTGCAGTACCTGGATAACCAACCCATCGAGCGCTGGCCCAGCGTCGGCCGCTACCACCACCAGTTCCGCCCCGACCTGATCGAACATGAGCCGGACACCTTCAGCGCGGCCGAAATCGCCGCCCTGCAGGCACTCGGCCACCAGTTGAAATCGACCGAGAGGACATACGGCAATCAGCAGGTGCTGTTCTGGGAGAAGGCGACTGGACAGGTGCAGGCCGCCAGCGACCCGCGGGGGATCGGCAGCAGCGCCGTGATGACGCCGGTAAAGCCGTAACCTTCGGCTCTCAGCTTAACTGGATCAGCGGCCCATCCTCGGCCAGCATCTGCCGCAGTGGGCGGAACAGTTCGTTGCCATCGCCTTGGCCGAGCATCAGCACATTGCGCAGGCTCTGGGTGATGCGGCTGGCATAGCCCAGATCATTCATCAGCGAACTGGCCTGCTGACCATTGAGCCGGCGCTCGCGCACCTCGGCGAACAGGCGCTGGCGAAAGCGGCTATCGAACGCCGCAGCCTGCTGGTCGAGTAGGTCGAGACGCTCGCTCCAGGCCTGCTCGGGCAACTCCATATGCCCCAGCTCGCGTACCTCATGCAGCACGCCGAGCAGATGCCGGCGCAGGTCGACATAGGCCTGGCGCGCCGCCCCTTCGTCCTCACGCAGATAGCGCCCGAGGTTCTTCTGCAGATGCTTGGCATCCTTGACCGCATCCACCAGTTGCAGGGCGGCCAACTGGCAGCTGACCCAGAAGTGCTGGTGGGCCTCGTCCAGCGTGACCTCCAGACGCCCCATAAACCCCAGCAGGTCGCCGTACACCCCCTTGATATGCCGCTGGTACAGCCGCTCGGCATCCAGGGCATGGGGTTCCGGCCGGGCATTCAGCAGGTCATCGTCCGGGCGCTCGCGAGCGAGCTGATCCACTGGCAGATAGAGCGCATGGCAGATCACCTCCAGGCTCAAACGGCCCAGGTGCTGCAGCTCCTGCACCACCGCACTGGCGGCGCTATCGGCGCTGGCCAGGGCATTTTCGTCCAGATAGCGGGCGCGGCTGATCTGTTCCTCGGGTTGGGCGACCTCGGTAATCAGCACGGGGGGTTCGACCGGTTCTGGCAGCCAGCGCTGCAGCAGGCCGGCCAACCAGCCCTGCCAGGGCCAGAACAGCGCAACCCCCATGGCATTGAACAGGCTGTGAAACAGCGCCAGCTGGATCAGGGCGTTGTCGCCCAGACCCAGGGGCGCGGTCAGGGCCTGCACCAACGCAGCCAGCGGAACCAGCAGCAGCAGCGCCAGGGCTCCAGTGGTCAGGTTGAACAGCACATGGGCCAGGGCCAGCCGCTGCCCGGCGCGCGCGCCGCCCAGTGCGCCGATCACCGCCGTGACCGTGCTGCCCAGGTTGGAACCGATGGCAATGGCCAGACCCTGCTCCAGCGCCAACTGGCCACCCGCCAGGGCAGTCAGGGTCAGCATCAGGGTGGCATGGCTGGACTGCAGCACCACGGTCACCAGCAAACCGACCCCGGCGAACAGCAGGGCACCGGCGATACCCGGCAGCTGGTACTGCAGGGGATCGAAAGCGCCAGCCACCGCGGAAAAACCGGCCTTCATCTGATCGATACCGAGGAACAGGAAGGCCACCCCCATCACCACGCGACCGATAGCCTGGCCGCGGGGCCCGGTAAAACTGCCCAGCACCCCGAACACCAGCAGGGGCAAAGCCAGGGGACCCAGGCTGATATTCTGCCCGGCCAGGGCCAGCAGCCAGATACCGCTGGTGGTACCCAGGTTGGCCCCGAAGAGAATGGCGATGCCGGCGGCCAGCTGAATCAGCCCGGTACTGATAAAGGCGATGGTCAGCAGCGACACCAGCGAACTGGACTGCACCAGCATGGTCGCCGTCACGCCGAACATCAGGCTTTTGAAGGGGGTCGCGGTGCTTAGCGCCAGCAGGCGCTCGAGCTGGCCGCCGGCCAGCAGGCGCAGGCCTTCTTCCAGGCATTGCATGCCGAACAGGAAGAGTGCCAGACCGGCACAGAGCGTCAGCCAGCCGTCACTGAACCAGAAACTCAGTGCCAGCAGGGCAAACACCAGGGCCCAGGCCACGGGCCGCCAGCGTTGCAGGCGCTCGCGACCGCTAGCGGGCATCTAACGCCCCATCGGACAGATCACTGACGCTTGTTGTAACCGTCGCCCGTGCAGCCCAGGCAGCGCACGAAGGCGGCCTTGCCGGGCTCGACCACCAGCGCCCTGCCAGCCTCGCCGATACCGCCACCGGTGGCGGCGAACGGCAGGGCCACCACGAACACCCCAGCACCGATCACCGTCGCCGCGATCAGCAGGGGCCGGGCGATCAGCAGGTCACCCACCATCGAGAAGGCTCCCGGGGCCTCCACGGTATACAGCGGGTCGCCGCTGGAATTCTGCTGGGCATGCACCGGCAGGGCCAGCAAGCCAGTGGTCAGCGCCAGGGCAGCAGCGGTTGAGCGAAACAGTTTCATGGGGCGATCCTTCAGCTATTAGGAGGCGGTGCGATTAACTATAACAGCGCTCTGCCAATTGTCAGCGTGACCGACATCAATCGCCATAAAAGCCGTACTCGGGTTTTTTCGGGATAAAGGGCCGGTAAAAACCGAGTATTTCCCTGAGATCGGCCACTTCATCGCCGCTGGGCCAGAAGGTCGGGCCGATCACCACCCGCCGATGTTGATAATCCAGCGCCCCCAGCACGATCGGCACCCCGGCTCCCAGGGCGATGTGATAGAAGCCCATCTTCCAGCGCTCGACCTTTTTGCGCGTGCCTTCCGGCGACAGCACCAGAATAAACTGTGGGTGATCGCGGAAGGCCTGCACGGCCTGCTCCACGGTATTGCCCTGCTGGCCGCGATGGATGGCGATACCGCCCCAGCGGCGCAGCAGGCCGCCGAACGGCCAGCGAAAGATCGTGTGCTTGCCGAACCAGCGGGCGTTCAGGCGCAGAACGAACTTCAGGGCGATAAAGATCACGAAATCCCAATTGGAGGTGTGATGCGCGCCGATGACCACAAAGCGGTCGAGTTTCGGCAGCTCGCCTTCGATACGCCAGCCCATCAGCTTCAGTACGCTGCGCCCCAGCCACTCGGCCAGGGGACTGCGCGGCAGGTAGTTAGCGGACATCTCGACCCCGGTGTTTCTTATCATCAAATCAACGCGCTTTGACGATCTCGCGAGCTAGAGACAGACAAGGCGCTACGTTAGTAACAGCCTCCGGCTGGTCAAAGCGGCGAGGAAGCGGAGTTTACTGGTGTAAATGAGCATTACTCGTTTCACTCGCCCTTCGGGTCGCGCTAAAGCGCGTTAGCCGCAAGCGGCTTGCCGAGCCTGTTTTTAGCGCAGTATGGCCGACGCGCAGCAGATCGTTGACGGAAGCTTAGCGTTGGCAGCGTGGGCAATAGACACTGGCCCGCTGGCCCAGTTTGATCTCGCGCAGGGTGCTGCCGCAGAGCTTGCAGAACTCGCCGCCACGGCCGTAGACGAACAGCTCCTGCTGAAAGTAGCCGGGCTGGCCGTCGCCGCCGACGAAATCGCGCAGGGTGGTGCCGCCGCGCTCGATGGCGTGGGCAAGGATGCGCTTGATCTCATCCGCCAGTTTCACATAGCGCGCCCGCGAGATCGAACCCGCCTCGCGCCGCGGATCGATGCCGGCGGCGAACAGGGCCTCGGTCGCGTAGATATTGCCGACCCCGACCACCACCGCGTTGTCCATGATAAAGGGCTTGACCGCCATGCTGCGGCCGCGCGACTGCTGGAACAGACGTTCGCCGTCGAACAGCCCGGTCAGGGGCTCCGGGCCGAGCTTGCTGAGCAGCACGTGCCCCAGGGGGTCGGCGCTCCAGAGCAGGGCCCCGAAGCGCCGCGGATCGGTGTAGCGCAGCGCCAGCCCGGATTCCAGCTCGATATCCACATGTTCGTGCTTGGCCGCCGGCAACCCGCACTCGACCAGACGCAGGCTGCCGGACATGCCCAGATGACTGATCAGACTGCCGGTCTCGGCCTTGATCAGCAGGTACTTGGCGCGCCGTTCGACGCACTCGATACGCTGCCCGGACAACTGGATATCCAGGTCTTCCGGGATCGGCCAGCGCAAGCGCCGTTCGCGCACGATCACCCGGCTGACGCGCTGGCCCTCGAGGTAGGGGGCGATGCCGCGGCGGGTGGTTTCGACTTCGGGGAGTTCGGGCATAGGGGGTTCAATCGAGACGTACGGGAGGCGGCCCTACCTTAGCAGGAATGCCCTGGAGCGACGAGCCGGGCAGGACCTAAGCCAACCCTTAGGCCGCCCCCAGCTCGCGAATGCTTTCGCGCAGGTTCTCGAAGTCGTACCCGGACAGGCCGACATACTCCAGCACCAGCTGCTCGATGCTCTGCCATTCATGGTCTTCGGCCTGATTGCCCAGCACCCGGTGGCTTTCGCAGATGTGCTCGGCCATCTTCAGGATCGCCAGCAGGGTCTTCAGCGGGGCATCGCGGGCGGCGTCCTCGGTAAAGATCGCCAGGGCGTTGTGATGGCTGGCAATCGCCTCGCACAGGTGCAGGGGCAAATTCCACGACTTGGCGGTGAAGTAACCGACCACCGCATGGTTGGTGTTGAGCAGGCGGTTCTCGGTGTCCACCACCCGACGCTCGCCGGTGGCGCTGGCGTAGGCCTCCTCCAGCACCGCCATATAACTGGGAAAGCGCTTGATCATCAGCGGGATGCCGCAATTGTGAAACAGCCCCAGGGTGTAGGCCTCGTCCGGCGAGTGGTAGCCGATGCGCTTGGCCAGGGTCAGGCAGGTCATGGCCACATCCTGGGCGGTGTCCCAGAAGCGGTTGAGGGTGACGATGGCTTCGTCGGTCAGCTCGCCCTTGATCGACTGGGCGTTGATCAGGTTGATCACCGTGTCGCAGCCGAGCAGGTTGACCGCCTGCTGGATCGAAGCAATGCGATTGGTCAGACCGAAATGCGGCGAATTGACGATTTTCAGCAGGGCCCCGGACAGCCCCGGGTCCTGGCTGATCAGCCGGGCGATGCTGCGCAGGTCCGGCGACGGCATAAACTGCTCCATCTGCAGGTCGACCATGATCTGCGGCTGCGGCGGCACGCTGATGCCCTGGAGAAATTTCCTAAGCTGTTCGGGGGAGAGCTCGTGAACCATGCGGACGGCAACCGGAATGAGAGGTGCGTCGCAGTCTAGCCAAAGCCAGCGGCGTTCCGCAGCCAACTTTTGCCTGTGGGTGGAAAAAGCCGCGAAGGCCAGGGTCTGTTGCCGCTTCATTCGCGCGATGAAACGGCAACAGCCCCTATGAACCCGCTATAATTTCGCTCTTTTTTCGGAGCCCTCCCCCATGTCCCTGCCCAGCCTGCGCCTGAAAGCCAACGCCGACCGACGCCTGCGCGCCGGCCATCTGTGGGTCTACAGCAATGAGATCGACGTTGCCGCCACTCCCCTGGGCGGCTTTGCTGCGGGCGACCAGGCCATTCTCGAGGCCGCCGGTGGCAAACCCCTGGGGGTTGTCGCACTAAGCCCGAACAACCTGATCTGCGCCCGCCTGCTGTCGCGCGACGTCAAGCATGTGCTGGACAAGTCCCTGCTGGTGCACCGCATCAACGTTGCCCTGAGCCTGCGCGAGCGCCTGTTCGACAAGCCCTGCTACCGCCTGGTGTACGGCGACTCCGACCTGCTGCCGGGCCTGGTGGTCGACCGTTTCTTCGACATCCTGGTGGTGCAGCTGGCGTCCGCGGCCATGGAGCGCCACAAGGACGAGGTGCTCGCCGCCCTGATCCAGGTGTGCAAGCCCAGCGGCATCCTGCTCAAGAACGACTCCGCCGCCCGCGATGCCGAAGGCCTGGCGCGTTATGTGGAAACCCCGTTTGGCGTGGTGCCGGAGTGGGTCACCCTGGAAGAGAACGGCGTGAAGTTCGAAGCGCCGGTGATCGAGGGGCAAAAGACCGGCTGGTTCTACGACCACCGCATGAACCGCGCGCGCCTGGCCCCCTACGTCAAAGGCAAGCGCGTGCTCGACCTGTTCAGCTATATCGGCGGCTGGGGCGTTCAGGCGGCGGCCTTCGGGGCCAGCGACGTGATGTGCGTCGACGCTTCCGGTTTCGCCCTCGACGGCGTCGAGCGCAACGCCGCGCTGAACGGCCTGACCGATCAGGTCGCCTGCGTCGAGGGCGATGTGTTCGAGGCGCTCAAGCAGCTCAAGGCCTCGGAAGAGCGCTTCGACGTGATCGTTGCCGACCCACCGGCCTTTATCAAACGCAAGAAAGACCTGAAGAACGGCGAAGGGGCCTACCGCCGCCTCAACGAACAGGCCATGCGCCTGCTCAACAAGGACGGCATCCTGATCAGCGCCAGCTGCTCCATGCACCTGCCGGAAGACGACCTGCAGAACATCCTGCTGACCAGCGCGCGCCATCTGGACCGCAATATCCAGCTGCTCGAGCGCGGAGCCCAGGGCCCGGATCACCCGGTGCACCCGGCCATCAATGAGACCCGCTATATCAAGAGTCTGACCGTCCGCCTGCTGCCCAATAGCTAAGGTCGCGCTGCCGTGCCGCCGCAGCTAAACGCCCGCGGCGGTGCAGCGCTGCACCCGCCGAGTGCGTTTCGGCGGGTATCCCCTTCCCCCTGTACTGTTACCACTTCTCCCACCCTGCTAGCGCAAACCCCAAGCTGGACTAGGCTTAGAAACACGCGCTGCGCAGCAGTGCACGGTTATGGCTGACTGGCGTGGTTATTGCTTTTGGTTATTTCCATAACAGCTGCTCGTCACCACAAGTGAGCGAGACGGTTGACTGAAGCAGTCAGGTAAACGCCACATCAGGCCGTTGAAAAATGTAGCGAGCGCAGGCTAGGCAAGGCGCAATTAGGTGAAGACGCGGAGTGTGCTGTTGCACATGAGCAGTCTGAGCATAATTGCAACGCCGCATAGCCAAGCGCAGTAGTTTTTCAACAGCCTGATCGCGGGACGCCTGTTTTGATGGAACGCTGGGGAGGAATATGGCTGAGCAAGCTGGGGACAAACCGTTCCTGCAATTCACCAATGTAAAGAAGACCTACGACCACAAGACACTGGTGGTCAAGGATTTCAACCTGGACGTGGCCAAGGGCGAATTCATTACCCTGCTCGGCCCTTCCGGCTCCGGCAAGACCACCTGCCTGATGATGCTCGCCGGCTTCGAGGACGTGACCAGCGGCGAGATCCTGATCAACGGCCGCTCGGTCACCAGCATCGCCCCCTACGCGCGCAATATCGGCATGGTCTTCCAGCAGTACGCCCTGTTTCCCCATATGACCCTGCGCGAAAACCTCGCCTACCCGCTGAAAATCCGCAAGAAACCCAAGGACGAGATCAAGGCCAAGGTCGACGAGTACCTGTCCCTGGTCGAGTTGCTGGAGTTCGGCAACCGCTTTCCCGGGCAGCTGTCCGGCGGCCAGCGCCAGCGCGTGGCCCTGGCCCGCGCGCTGATCTTCGCCCCGGACATCATCCTGATGGACGAACCCCTGGGTGCCCTGGACAAGAAGCTGCGCGAGCAGATGCAGTTCGAGATCAAGCGCCTGCATGAGCAGCTCGGTTTCACCGTGATCTACGTCACCCACGACCAGACCGAAGCCCTGACCATGAGCGACCGCATCGCCGTGTTCAACAACGGCATCGTTCAGCAATGCGCCGAGCCCCACGTGCTCTACGAGCGCCCGGCCAACCTGTTCGTCGCCGACTTTATCGGCGAGAGCAACAAGCTCAAGGGCGTGATCGAGTCGGTCGATGCCGAGACCGTGCACGTACGCCTGGACGACGGTGCCCTGGTCAGCTCGCTGAAAGCCAACTGCGTGGAGGTCGGCCTGCCGACCACCGTGTCGATCCGCCCGGAAAAACTCACCTTCACCGACCGTCTCGGCAGCGCCGGCAACCAGGTGATGGCGCGCTTCGTCACCCGCCACTATGTCGGCGAATACATCCGCTATCACTTCGAAACCCGCGACGGCACCGAGCTGGTGGTGAAGAACCTGAACGACAGCAGCGCCCCGCAACTCGGTGCCAAGGAAGAAGTCGCTCTGGCCTGGCTGCCGCAAGACAGCCAGGCGCTGGATCGCCCCGCCGCGACTACGCTTTAACCCCACAACTAAAAGCAATGGAGCACAGCAATGGCTAGATCACTGACTACCCGCTTTTCCACATTCGCTTTGGCTGCAGCGTTAGGCACGGCGAGCTTCGCCGCCAGCGCCCAGGACAGCCTGACCGTGGTGTCCTGGGGTGGTGCCTATGGTGCGGCACAGAAGAAACATGTTATCGACCCCTATATGAAAGACACCGGCACCAAGGTGCTGTTCGAGGACTATTCCGGCGGCGTGGCCGAGATCAAGGCCCAGGTCGAGTCCGGCAATATCCAGTGGGACGTGGTCGACTTCGAGGTGATCGATCTCGAGCGCGCCTGCTCCGAAGGTTTGCTGGAAAGCCTCGATCACAGCGTCCTGCCGGCGGGCATCGACGGCACCCCGGCCGCCCAGGACTTTATCCCCGAAGCCCTGGCCAGTGAGTGCGCGGTCGGCAATATCGTCTGGTCGGTGGTGTTCGCCTACAACGAGAAGACCATCGGCGGCACCCAGGCGGCGAGCATCGAGGACTTCTTCGACACCAAGAAGATCCCCGGCAAGCGCGCCCTGCGCAAGCGCCCTCAGGTCAATATGGAGTGGGCCCTGCTGGCCGACGGCGTAGCGCCCAAGGATGTCTATGAAGTGCTGGCCACCCCGGAAGGCCAGCAACGCGCCTTCGACAAGCTGGCCACCATCAAGGACGACCTGGTCTGGTTCGATTCCTGGTCCCAGGCCCCGCAACTGCTCAATGACGGCGGTGCGGTGCTGGTGCAATCGGCCAACGGCCGCTTCTACGACGCCATCCGCCAGGAGAACAAGCCGTTCGTGATCGTCTGGGACGGCCACGTCTACGATCTCGACGCCTGGGCCATCGTCAAGGGCTCGCCGAAGAAGGACCTGGCCATGCAGTTCATCAACTACGCCACCGGTTCCACGCCGCTGGCCGGCATGCCGGATGTGGCCTACGGCCCGACCCGCAAGTCGTCCATGCCGCTGGCCGACCAGAGCGCCGCCCCGCACCTGCCCACCGCCCACCTGGACAAAGGCATCCAGGCCGGCTCGGAGTTCTGGGCCGACTACGGCGAATCCCTCGGCGAGAAATTCAATGAGTGGCTGTTGAAGTAACACCCGCAAAAGCCCCTCTCCCTCCGGGAGAGGGGCTGGGGTGAGGGTATCGGCCTCATCTGGATTTGGAGTAACGCCTTGTCTTCACTCACCACCACCGAAGCCGGCCAAGCCGCCAGCGCCCGCAGCAAGAAACGCCTGACCGCCTTTCTGTTCGTGGTGCCGTTGCTGGCCTTCATTCTCCTGACCTTCGTTGCGCCCATCGGCAGCATGCTCTGGCGCAGCGTGCATCACCCGGCCGTGGCCGAACTGATCCCGCTGACCCTGGTGGAGTTGCAACGCTGGGACGGCAAAGCAGTACCCGATGACGCCACCCTGAACGTATTTGTTCAGGAGCTGCATGGCCTGGCCAAGGAGCGCCTGTCAGGCAAACTGTCCGAGGAGCTCAACCGCGCCTATACCGGCATGTCCAGCGTGGTCAAAGCCACCGCCCGACGAGTCGGCCGGATCGAGGCCGAACAGCTCGAAAGCCAAGGCGTCGAGACCCTGCTCAAGGCCCATCGCAACTGGAGCAAAACCGAGGTCTGGTATGCCATCCAGCGCGCGGGCGCGGTCTACACCTACGACTACTACCTGACCGCCCTGGACCTGGAAATGCACCCGGAGCAGGGCATCCAGGTGCGCGAAGACACGCAGATCTACCTGCAGCTGTACGGCAAGACCCTGAATATGGCACTGGTCATCACCCTGTTCTGCGCCCTGCTCGGCTACCCGCTGGCCTACTACCTGGCCGGCCTGCCGGAAAACCGCGCCAACCTGTTGCTGGTGCTGGTGCTGCTGCCGTTCTGGACCTCGCTGCTGGTGCGCACCACCGCCTGGATCGCGCTGCTGCAGACCAACGGCGTGATCAATTCATTCCTGCTCAGCACCGGCCTGATCGGTCAGCCCTTCGAGATGCTCTACACCTCGTTCGCCACCATCATCGCCATGACCCATATCCTCCTGCCGTTTATGATCCTGCCGCTGTACAGCGTGATGCGCGGCATCGACCCCAGCTATCTGCGCGCCGCCATGTCGCTCGGGGCCAAGCCGATCCCGGCCTTCGCCCGCATCTATTTCCCCATGACCCTGCCGGGCCTGAGTGCCGGTGCCCTGCTGGTGTTTATCATTTCCGTGGGCTACTACATCACCCCGGCGCTGGTCGGCGGCACCGACGGGCAGATGATCAGTAACATCATCGCCTTCCATATGCAGCGCTCGAACAACTGGGAACTGGCCGCCGCGCTGG
>JBFJZW010000035.1:0-22783 GCA_041621875.1 Pseudomonas sp.
GGGCATGGCCCGCTCCTACAGGTCTTTGTGCGGATTTAATTTCTATATATAAAACAAAGAGTTTTTTTGATGAGAGCGGCGGGGACCCAGTCCCATGGCCACGATTATCGCCTCGCGTACAGGGCCGTGAATCTACTCGCGCAGGTCGATCGCTTCTGGCTCGGCCTGGTCGAACAGTTGCGCCGGGTTGCGCGGCAGGATGCCGGGGCGGTAGTTCTCGCGGATATCGCCGAGCACGCGGATATCGCTGTATTTCTTCCCGGACAACGCCGCCATACCTGCCGCGTCGCGGATCACCGTGGGACGCAGGAACACCATCAGGTTGCGCTTGATGCGGGTTTCCTTGGTTGAGCGGAACAGTCGGCCGAGCAGGGGGATGTCGCCCAGTAGCGGTACCTTGGAGTCGGCCTGGGTGACGTCATCCTGAATCAGCCCGCCAAGTACGATGACCTGGCCGTTTTCGGCGAGGATGGTGCTCTTGATCGAGCGCTTGTTGGTGATCAGGTCGACCGCATTGACGCCCTGGCTGGTGGGGGCGATGGAGGAGATTTCCTGCTCGATTTCCAGGCGCAGCGAGGCACCGTCGTTGATATGCGGGGTGACCTTGAGGGTCACGCCGATGTCCTGGCGTTCGATGGTGGTGAAGGGGTTGTCGGCACCCGAACCGCTGGTGGTAAAGGAGCCGGTCTGAAACGGTACGTTCTGCCCGACCAGGATTTCCGCCTTCTGGTGGTCCAGGGTCAGCAGGCTGGGGGTGGACAGCAGGTTGCTCTTGCTGTTGGCCGACAGTGCGGTGATCAGTACGCCGAAGCTGTCGGTGCCCAGGCCGATGATCGCGCCATCCGGCAGGTTGTTCAGGGTGTTGTTGTCGGTGCCATTGCCCTGATCCTGAATCGCCTGCAGCACGCTACCGACCGACAGGCCGGTGCCGCTGAAGTTGGTGCCGCCCAGGCCGCCGGTGCTGCCGCGGGCGTCCACCGCCCACTGCACGCCCAGGGCGTCGCTGATATCGCCGGATACCTCGACAATCGCCGCTTCGACCATCACCTGGGCGCGTGGCACATCGAGCTGGCGCACGATGTCTTCCAGGGTTGCCACCACATCGGGTTCGGCCAGCAGCACCAGGGCGTTGAGGCTTTCGTCGGCGCGGATCAGCACCGTCTGCGGTTTGCCGGTGCCTTCGCCGCCGGACTCCGGCTTGAGCTTTTCGGAGATCTCGCCGAGGGTTTCCGCCAGGCTCTTGGCATCACTGTGGCGCAGGCGAATCACCCGGGTATTGGCCGAGCGGCTGGTGGGGGTGTCCAGCGATTGCGCCAGGGCCATCAGCTTGGCGCGCGCCGCCGGTGGGCCGAGCAGGATCAGGCGGTTGGTGCGACCGTCGGCCACCACCTGGGTGCCGGTCGCACCCTTGGCCTGGCCGCGGTCGATGGCGCTGCGCAGCACCTCGGCGGTGTCCATGACCCAGGCATGTTGCAGGTTGAGCACGCTGTAATCGTTCTGGCCCTTCTGGTCGAGCTGGCGCAGCAGGTCTTCGATGCGTTCGATATTGGCGCTGCGGTCGCTGATGATAATGGCGTTGGCCGAGCTGACCGCGGCCAGATGGCCGTACTGCGGAATCAGGGGGCGAATCAGCGGGATCAGCTCGGTGGCCGAGCCGTGCTGGACCTGGATCAGGCGCGTCTCCAGACGGTCCGGGGCGGCGCGGCCGGAGTCGGCGTCGGCCTTGGCTTCGGCATTGGGTACGATGCGCGCCTGGTCGCCCTGGGTGATCACGCTGAAGCCGTGGGTGGCCATGACCGAGAGAAACAGCTGGTAGACCTCGCCGAGACTCAGCGCGGTGTTCGACACCACGCTGACCTGGCCCTTGACCCGGGGGTCGACGACAAAGGTCTGCCCGCTGATCTGCGCCACCTGGTCGATAAACTCGCGGATATCGGCACCCTTGAGGTTGATGGTCCAGCTTTCTTCCTGCTGGTTGGCGCTCGGGGGCACGGCATTAACGGCGGCGCTGAGCGGCAACGGGCTGCAAACCAGGCCGGCGGCGAGCAGGGCGAGGGTAAGGCGCGAAAGGATCGGGGTCATCGGTTCAGTCGTTTTCCGTAGGCTGATCGGTGGGTTCAGCGTCCGCCGGCAGGGTGCCGGAGGCTTCCATCTGTTGGCGCAGGGCATCCATGCGTTCGCGCAGTTGCGCCAGGTTGTCGTTTTCCATTTCGCTGAGCTGCTCGAGGGTATCCTCGGCGCTGTCGCTTCTGCTATAGGAATTGGCGCTGTCCTGGGCCTGGCTGAGCGGGAAACTCAGGCTCTCGCGGCGGCCATTGCGCAGCAGCTCGACCCGATCGGCGCTCACCGCATGCAGGCGCACGCCGCTGCTAATCTCGCTGTCCACGCTGTAGCGCTGAGCCGGGCTGCCTTCGCTGCGGATAATCGCGCTGGAGCGTTTGGGGTCGGCGTGCACGAAACTGCCCAGCAGGGTCAGGCGCAGGTCGGTGGCCGGGGCGTCGGCGCTGCCGGGCTGGCTGTGGCCGAACAGCTGGCCGAGCTGCGGGTGGCTTGCCGGGGCGTTGGGGGTACTGGGGTTGAGCTCGCTGGTCGCCGGCGGGGTGCGCAGCAGGCGCAGCCACTCGGCGCTTTGCCAGGCCAGGCTGATGCTCATGGCGAGGACTACAGCGATGGCTGCCAGGGTGATGGCATGCCGCTGGAGCCAGTGTTGGGTTGCCGAAACGGGCAAAAGCGTCACTCCGAATTTTATTATTCTGTGGTCTGGATCGCGCGCTGATCATAGACAGTTGCCGCCGATTTGACAGCCCCCCGTCAGGGGCGTGTGTCGCTCGGCTCAATGTGCTAAAGATAGCGCGCCCTTGTTTGCGTTCTAATTGCAGGCAACTTACAACAATTAACTCGTGGAACCCTAGGTGTTGAGCGCTCGGTTGCTGCTTTTGCGACAGATGCCTGGTTACCGTGGTCAAGGTCCGTTACCCCATGAATGCGCTGCTAACCGAAGTGCCACTACGGCGTTTACCCTTCAGCTTTGCCAGGCGCCACGGCGTGGTTCTGCTGAGCGAACGCGAGGGCCCGTGCCTGGCTTATCGTCCGGGTGTCGAACTGGTGGCCCTGGCCGAAGCGCAGCGGATGATTGGCGCGCAGCTGGCGCTGCGTGGCCTGAGCCAGGAGGCCTTCGAACAGGCACTGGGTCAGGCCTACCAGCATGATTCGGCGTCCATGCAGCTGGCCGAGGACATCGGCGGCAGCCTGGATCTGGCGGCCCTGGCCGAGCAGGTGCCGGAAACCGAGGATCTGCTGGAGCAGGAGGACGACGCGCCGATCATCCGCCTGATCAACGCCATCCTCGGCGAGGCGATCAAGGAAAACGCCTCGGACATCCACCTGGAAACCTTCGAAAAACGTTTAGTCGTGCGCTTCCGGGTCGATGGCATTCTGCGCGAGGTGCTCGAGCCCAAGCGTGAGCTGGCGGCCTTGCTGGTGTCGCGGATCAAGGTGATGGCGCGTCTGGATATCGCCGAGAAGCGTATTCCCCAGGATGGGCGGATTTCCCTGAAGGTCGGCGGCCGCGAGGTGGATGTGCGGGTCTCGACCCTGCCCTCGGCCAATGGCGAGCGGGTGGTGCTGCGTCTGCTCGACAAGCAGGCCGGCCGTCTCAACCTGCAGCACCTGGGCATGAGCGCCCGCGACCGCGACCTGATGGAAGCCACCGTGCGCAAGCCCCACGGCATCCTGCTGGTGACCGGCCCCACCGGCTCGGGCAAGACCACCACGCTGTACGCCAGCCTGGTCAGCCTGAATGACCGCAGCCGCAATATCCTCACCGTCGAGGACCCGATCGAATACCACCTCGAAGGTATCGGCCAGACCCAGGTCAATGCCAAGGTCGACATGACCTTCGCCCGCGGCCTGCGCGCCATCCTGCGTCAGGACCCGGATGTGGTGATGGTCGGCGAGATCCGCGACAAGGAGACCGCCGAGATCGCCGTGCAGGCCTCCCTGACCGGTCACCTGGTGCTCTCGACCCTGCACACCAATAGCGCCATCGGGGCCATCACGCGCCTGGTGGATATGGGCGTCGAACCCTTTCTGCTGTCCTCGTCCTTGCTTGGCGTGCTGGCCCAGCGCCTAGTGCGAGTGCTCTGTCCGCACTGCAAGGAGGCCTACCAGGCCGATGCGGCGGAATGCACGCTGCTGGGGGTAAGTGCTGCATCGCCCCCAAGCCTGTATCACGCCCGCGGCTGCGCCGAATGCCATCAGCAGGGTTATCGCGGGCGTACCGGCATCTATGAGCTGGTGGTGTTCGACGATCAGCTGCGCACCCTGATCCACAATGCCGCCTCCGAGCAGGACATGGTGCGTCACGCCCGCGCCCTGGGCTCGAGCATCCGGGCCGACGGCATGCGCAACGTTCTGGCCGGGGTCACCACCCTGGAGGAAGTGCTGCGTGTGACCCGCGAGGAATAGGGCATGGCCGCTTTCGAATACCTCGCCCTCGACAGCAAGGGTCGCCAGCAGAAAGGCGTGCTGGAGGCCGACAGCGCCCGCCAGGTGCGCCAGGTGCTGCGCGATCGCCAGCTCGCCCCGCTGGACGTCAAGCCGACCCGGACCCGCGAGCACGCCGGCGGCGGTAGCCATTTCAGCTTTAGTCGCGGCCTGTCGGCCAGCGATCTGGCGCTGCTGACGCGCCAGCTGGCGACGCTGATCCAGGCGGCCTTGCCGATCGAGGAGGCCCTGCGCGCGGCGGCGGCTCAGGCCCGTTCGCCGCGGGTGCAGAGCATGCTGCTGGCCGTGCGCGCGCGGGTGCTGGAGGGGCATGACCTGGCCAGCAGCCTGAAGGAATTTCCCTCGGCCTTTCCCGAGCTGTACCGCGCCACGGTGGCGGCCGGCGAGCACGCCGGGCATCTGGGGCCGGTGCTCGAGCAACTGGCCGACTACACCGAGCAACGCCAGCAGTCGCGGCAGAAGATCCAGCTGGCGCTGCTCTATCCGCTGATTCTGATGTGCGCCTCGCTGCTGATCGTCGGCTTTCTGCTCGGCTATGTGGTGCCGGATGTGGTGCGGGTGTTCGTCGATTCCGGGCAGACCCTGCCGGCCCTGACCCGCGGCCTGATCGGCCTGAGCGACTGGGTCAAGGGCTGGGGCTGGCTGGCGGTGATCCTGGCGGTGGCGGCGGTGTTCGCCCTGCGCTGGGCATTGCGTGACGACGCGCTGAAGGCGCGTTGGCATGGCCTGCTGTTGCGCCTGCCGTTGATCGGGCGGCTGATTCGGGCCACCGATTGCGCGCGCTTTGCCTCGACCCTGGCGATCCTGACTCGCAGCGGCGTGCCCCTGGTCGAGGCCCTGGGTATCGGCGCACAGGTGATCGCCAACCGGGTGATCCGCGCCGATGTGGTGATCGCCGCACAAAAGGTCCGCGAAGGTGGCAGTCTGACCCGCGCGCTGGAGGCCAGTGGTCAGTTTCCGCCGATGATGTTGCATATGATCGCCAGTGGCGAACGCTCCGGCGAACTGGATCAGATGCTGGCGCGCACCGCGCGCAATCAGGAAAACGACCTGGGGGCCCAGGTGGCGTTGCTGGTCGGGTTGTTCGAACCTTTTATGCTGGTTTTTATGGGAGCAGTGGTGCTGGTCATAGTGCTGGCCATCCTGCTGCCGATTCTGTCGCTCAATCAATTGGTGGGGTAAGCACGTGAACAAGGGGCAAAAGGGTTTTACGCTGATCGAAATCATGGTGGTGGTGGTGATCCTGGGCATTCTTGCCGCCTTGGTGGTGCCGCAGGTGATGAGCCGGCCGGACCAGGCCAAGGTCACCGTGGCCAAGGGTGATATCAAGTCGATTGCCGCCGCCCTGGATATGTACAAGCTGGACAATCACAGCTACCCGAGCACCCAGCAGGGCCTGGAAGCCCTGGTGAAAAAACCTTCGGGCAATCCACAGGCGAAGAACTGGAACCGCGATGGCTACCTCAAGCGCATGCCGGTGGACCCCTGGGGCAATGACTACCAGTACCTGGCCCCGGGCACCAAGGGCGCGTTCGACCTCTATTCGCTGGGTGCCGACGGCAAGGAAGGCGGCAGTGAGAATGATGCCGATATCGGTAACTGGGACCTCTGATGGGGCGCTGCTGAGTGCGCCGTGCCGCCATGCGGGCTCCAGCCGCAGCCGGGTCGCGGGCCTTTACCCTGATCGAGTTGCTGGTGGTGCTGGTGATTCTCGGCAGTCTGATCGGCCTGACGGTGCTCAGCCTGGGCATCGTTGGCCCGGGGCGGGAGCTGCATAGCGAGGCCGAGCGCTTGGCTCGCCTGATCGGTGTGCTGGCCGAGGAGGCGGTGCTGGATAACCGTGAATATGGCCTGTTGCTCAGCCCCGACAGCTATCAGGTGCTGCGCTACGACTCGCTGACCCTGAGCTGGCAGGCGCTGCCCGGCAAACCCCATCGATTGCCCGCCTGGGCCGAGCTGAGTGTCGAGCTGGAGGGGGCCGCCCTGGCCCTGCCGCTGCCCGAGGACAAGGCCGAGGGCGGCGAGGGCGTGGCGCTGTTGCCACAGTTGCTGTTGCTCTCCAGCGGCGAAATGAGCCCCTTCCGCCTGCGCCTGGCGGAGCGACGTGCCGATGGCCTGCGCCTGCTGTTGAGCAGCGACGGTTTTCGCCTGCCCAGGGTTGAAATCGAATCGCCGCCAGGACACGCCGGATGAAGCGCGTAAGCGGTTTTACCCTGCTCGAGGTGCTGGTGGCGCTGGCTATCTTCGCCATGGTCGCGGCCAGCGTGCTGACCGCCACCGCGCGCAGCCTGCAAACCGCTTCGCGCCTGGAAGACAAGACCCTGGCGATGTGGATCGCCGACAATCAACTGACCGAACTGCAGCTGGCGCAAAGCCCGGTGGCCGATGGCCGCGCCCAGGGCGAGCTGATGTTCGCCGGGCGGCGCTGGCAGTGGCAGAGCGAAGTCCGGGCGACCAGCGAGCCGGCGCTGCGCCGCGTCACCCTGTGGGTGGAGGAGCGTGCCGAGCGTGGCAATAGCGGCGAGGTGCGCGAGCGCGCTCTGGTCAGCCTCGACGGTTTCCTCGGGGACGGGCTATGAAGGCGGCGCGGGGTTTTACCCTGCTCGAATTGCTGATCGCCATCGCAATTTTCGCGCTGCTGGGCCTGGGCACCTACCGCATGCTCGACAGCGTATTGCAAACCGACAAGGTCACCCGTAGCCACGAGGCGCAACTGCGCGAGCTGGTGCGGGCCATGGCGGCATTCGAGCGGGATCTGCTGCAGGTGCAGGCCAGGCCGGTGCGTGACCCCTTTGGCGAGCCGCGGGCGGCGCTGCTCGCCGAGGCAGGCGATGAGGGTGCGCTCGAACTCAGCCGCAGTGGCTGGCGCAACCCCCTGGCGCAGCCACGGGCCTCCCTGCAGCGGGTGCGCTGGCAGCGCAGTGGCGAGCAATGGCAACGCCTGTACTGGACGGTGCTCGATCAGGCCCAGGACAGTCAGCCCCAGGTGCAGCAGGCCCTGGATGGGGTCACGGCCCTGCAGCTGCGCTATCGGGACGCCAAGGGTGTGTGGCATGACAGCTGGCCGCCCGAGTCGGGGCCGGGAGAAGACGGCCTGAGCCGGCTGCCCCAGGCCCTTGAACTGCTGCTGGAACATCGCCGCTATGGTCAGCTGCGCCGCCTGTTGCGTTTGCCCGAGGGGCGGCCCGAGCGCCAGGGTCAGATCCCCGGGCATGACCCCGAGGCCCCGCAGGACCAGGCGGGTGACGAGCAGGGAGCGCCACAAGCATGAGGCACCAGCGCGGCATGGCCCTGATCACCGTATTGCTGGTGGTGGCGGTGGTCACGGTGGTCAGTGCCGGGATCATCGCCCGTCAGCAGCTGTCGATTCGCAGCAGCAGCAACCAGCTGCATGTGCGCCAGGCCTGGCACTACGCCCTGGGCGGCGAGACCCTGGCCAAGGCGGTGCTGCTGCGCGATCTGCGCCAGGGCGATCCGCGTGCGCCGGTCGATCACCTGAACGAGCCATGGGCCAAGCCTCTTGAACCCTTTGCCCTGGATGAGGGCGGCGAATTGCGGGTGCAGATCAGTGATCTGAGCGCGCGCTTCAACCTTAACAGCCTGCTGCGCCAGGGGCAGCCCAACGACGCCGCCGTGGCCCAGTTCCGCCGGTTGCTGCTGGGGTTGCAGATCGAAACGCCCTATGCCGAACGCCTGCTCGACTGGCTGGATGCCGACGACCAGGCCAGCGGAGCGTACGGGGCCGAGGACAATCAGTATCTGCTGCAACAGCCGCCCTACCGCGCCGGTAATCGGGCGCTGGCGGATGTATCGGAGCTGCGTCTGCTGCTGGAAATGAACGAGGTCGACTACCAGCGCGTGTCGCCCTATGTCACTGCCTTGCCGGCGGAGGCGACCCTGAACGTCAATACCGCCAGCGCCAGGGTGTTGGCCAGCGTGGCCGATGGCTTGTCGCTGAGCGCCGCCCAGGGGCTGGTCGCCGTACGCGGCAGCGAGGGCTACGACAATCCGGCGAGCTTTACCGCGCAGCTCGGCGGCCTGCAGCCGCAGAGCCAGGCCCTGGCTGTCGGCAGTCAGTATTTTCAGGTGGTCAGCGAAGTCCGCATCGGCGATCGCCGACAGGTTCTGCGCAGCACCTTGCACCGCGCCAGCGATGGCCGGATATATGTTTTAGCCCGTGATCTGGGGCTCAGCGGCATGCCAGCTGCGCCCGTCGAGGAAGTCGAGCCATGAGTCAGTTGCATATCTTTCTGCCGCCCGCGGCCTGCGCCGGTGCCCGCCTGGATCTGCCGGTGCAGCGGGTCGCGGAGGGGCACAGCGAGTGCCTGCCGTTCGCCGAGGTGCAGGCGCAGCTATCGGGCAGCTGGACCCTGGTGCTGCCGGTCGAGGCGGTGACCGCCTGCGCGGTCAATCTGCCGACCCGCAAGGCGCGCTGGTTGCGCCAGGCGCTGCCCTTCGCCGTGGAGGAATTACTGGCCGAGGATGTCGAGTTGATGCACCTGGCGCTGGGAGAGCCCCTGGCCGATGGTCGCTATCGGGTGATTGCCGTCCGTCGCAGCTGGTTGGCCGCCTGGTTGGCGCTATGCGACACGCCACCGCAGCGCATCGTTGTGGATGCCGATTTGCTGCCGGCAACCGGCAGCCAGTTGCTGGAGTTGCATGGGCGCTGGTTGCTGGGTGGTGAAGGGGTTGCCCGTCTGGCCCTGACCGCTGCCGACTGGCCGGCCTTGGCGGCGCTCTGCGCGCACCCGCAGCAGGCCTGGTGTTGCCCCGGCCAGGAGGCCCCGCAACCGGTGGATGAGCGGGTGCAGATTGACGCGCCGTTCCTCTGGCTGGCGCAGCAGACAACGGGCACCAACCTGGCGCAGGAGGCCTTTGCCGCGCAGTCGAGCGGCGGCCAGTGGCAGCGCTGGAAGCCGCTGCTGGGCGTGCTCGGCATCTGGCTGGTGCTGCAATGGGGCTTCGACCTGGCCCAGGGCTGGCATTTGCAGCGCCAGGCCGATAACTACGCCGCAGCCAGCGCCGCGCTCTATCAGGAGCTGTTCCCCCAGGACAGCAAGTTGGTCAATCTGCGGGCGCAGTTCGATCAGCATCTGGGGGCGGGCAGCGGGCCGGGCCAGGCGCGCTTGCTGAGCCTGCTGGCGCAGGTCAGTCAGGCCGTAGTGGCCGAGGGCGGGCAGGTGCAAATCAGGCAGGTGGACTTTAGCGAGAACCGCGGCGACCTGGCCATGCAGGTGCAGGCCGCAGGCTTTGCCGCGCTGGAGCGCTTGCGTGAGCGTCTGCAGGAAAGTGGGCTGGCCGTGCAACTGGGCTCGGCCAGCCGGGAAGCCGATGGTGTCAGTGCCCGCGTGGTGATCGGAGGATGAGTATGCTCGAGCTCGATAAAGGTTTTGCCGCCCAGCTGGAACGTTCGGTGCTGGTCCAGCGTTGGCGCGCCCTGGCCCCCCGCGATCGATTGTCGTTGACCTGCCTGGCGCTGTTTGTCCTGCTGGTGCTGCTCTACCTGACCCTCTGGCAGCCGGCCCAGCAGCGTCTGGCGAGTGCGCGCAGTGCCTTCGAAACCCAGCGTGAACTGCATGCCTACCTGCAGAGCCGGGCCCCGCTGGCGCGCAGCCTGGCGAGCCGGCCGCAGGTGAGTGTCGAACCGGCGCGCCTGCAGGGCCTGGTGACCGCCAGCGCCGGGGCGCAGGGCCTGACCATCGAACGCCTGGACAGTGACAGCGGCGGTGCCTTGCAGGTCAGTGTGCAGCCGGCACCTTTTGCCCAGTTGCTGCGCTGGTTTGCCGCGCTGGAGGCCCAGGGGGTGCAGATCGCCGAGGCGGGCCTGGACCGTGCCGAGGACCGCAAGGTGGCCGCACGTTTGAGCCTGCGGGTCGCGCCATAAGTGCCGCGCCAGGCTGCAGGGTGGTGCACGGGACGGCAAATGGGCAGCGCATGGGGGCGCTGGGTTTTCCATCTTTTTAGAAAAACTTTAAGCAGGGTATTGACTTAGCTTCGGCCCTTGCGTAAATTTCGCGCCTCGCAAGCAGCGGGTGATTAGCTCAGCTGGGAGAGCATCTGCCTTACAAGCAGAGGGTCGGCGGTTCGATCCCGTCATCACCCACCACTCTTGTGAATTGGACGTAAGTCCACCGACGCGCAGCGGTAGTTCAGTCGGTTAGAATACCGGCCTGTCACGCCGGGGGTCGCGGGTTCGAGTCCCGTCCGCTGCGCCATATACGAAACCCTCAGGTAGCAATACCTGAGGGTTTTTTATTGCCCGTCATTTCTGCTGGCGCACCCTTCGAGCAGCGTCGCTGCGTGACCTTTACCAGTGCCCCGGCGCTTTTTAGCGGCCGCGACAACCTGTCATCTTGTATTCATCTGCATCTTTTAGTCTGTTTGGCATGCTCCTTGTTGGTTATTTCGGGAGCTTGATGCCAATCGGAGGATGCCGCTATGGATGAGTATGTTGAAGAACTGCTGGAACTGCAGGCTCTGGAAGAGGAAAGGGTGGCGCTGGCGGAAGACGCCACCGAACTCTAGCAGGCCGTTGAAAAAGTGCTGTTTGAGGCGCGGCATATGACTTGCGCCTCCTCTGATTATTGTGCCCGCCGCTGCTCGCGGCGGTATTCCCCCGGGGTTTGCTGCTTCCAGCGCTTGAAGGCGCGCTGGAAGGCCTCTGCCGACGCGAAGCCGAGCAGGTAGGCGATCTCGCCGAACGCCAGTTCGGTATCGCGGATATAGGCCATGGCCAGGTCGCGCCGGGTGTCGTTGAGGATGGTGCGAAACTGCGTGCCTTCTTCGGCCAGTTTGCGCCGCAATGTCCAGCTCGGCAGTTGCAGGCGCGCGGCCACCTCGCTCAGGTCTGGTTCGCGGCCGTGCAGCAGGGGGCCGAGCAGCTGGGTGATGCGCTCGCGCAGGCTGCGGGTGCGAGTCAGTTGCTCCAGCTCCCCTTCGCAGATTTCCAGCAGGTGTTTCCAGGTGCTCGGGCAGTGTTCCGGGTTGCGCATATTCAGGCTGTGCTGGTTCAGGCGCAGCTGGTTGTGCGTGCAGGCGAATTCCACCGGGCAGGCAAAGAGTTCGTGGTATTGCGCGGCATAGCCGGGGGCGGGGAATTCGATCTGCACCTTCTCCACGGGCAGCGGCTGCTGCGCCAGCTTGCTCAGTTGCTGGGCCCAGCTGGCCAGCACCGAATCGATCACGAAGCGGTTGTAGTCGTTGTAGGGGCTGATCGAATAGAAGCGCAGCCAGGCACCCTGGGCGTCCTCGTGCAGGCTGGACTGGCCGCGGTAGTTGGCGGCATACAGCGGCCCGAAACGGATCAGGGTGCGCGCCGCTTCGCGCACGGTCGGGGCCTGGGCTGCGGTCACGCCGGCCAGGCCGACCTGACTGAGGCGGCTGCAGCGCCCCATCAGCAGGCCGATGCCGGGCTCTGCGGTTTGCTGAATGGCGCTATGACCCAGGCGCATATAGCGCGGAATCGACAGCCGCGCGCGGGGCTCGGCCAGGCGCGCGGGGTCGAGGCCGTAGCTGAGCAGCAGGGGCTGAGGGTCCTGGCCCAGGCTGCGCATGGCGTCCGCCAGGCTGTCGACAAAACCCACCGTCAGGTCGCCCAGGCGGACTCTTGAGTGTTTCATCGGCGTCCCCTGGCGAGAGGGAGAGTGCAGCGTTCGTGCATGGCTGGGGTGGCTGCTGGGGTGAGGGCATCAGGGTAAGGCGTGGGGTCGGGCTTGCCAAGCAGTGCTGCGCGTTTTGATCAATAAGTTGTCACTTTGGGTCATTGAGTCGTGCGGGTGGGCTCTTTATCGTCTACCCCATATCGACTGTGGCTCGACCGAAGCCGCGGCATTTCCGTGAAATAGCTCTGTCTGATGTGGAGACTTCCATGACCGCCGTTCCTTACCCGCACCTGCTTGCCCCGCTGGACCTGGGTTTTACCACCCTGAAGAACCGTGCGCTGATGGGCTCGATGCACACCGGCCTGGAAGAGAAGCCGGGTGGCTTCGAGCGTATGGCCGCCTATTTCGCCGAGCGTGCCCGTGGCGGTGTCGGCCTGATGGTGACCGGCGGCATCGGCCCGAACGACGAAGGCGGGGTCTATTCCGGCGCGGCCAAACTGACCACCGCCGAGGAAGCCGAGAAGCACAAGATCGTCACCCGTGCGGTGCATGAGGCCGACGGCAAGATCTGTATGCAGATCCTCCATGCCGGCCGCTACGCCTACAGCCCCAAGTCGGTAGCGCCGAGCGCCATCCAGGCGCCGATCAACCCGTTCAAGCCGCGCGAGCTGGACGAGGAGGGCATCGAGAAGCAGATCCAGGACTTTATCAACTGCTCCGTGCTGGCCCAGCAGGCCGAGTACGACGGCGTCGAGATCATGGGTTCGGAAGGCTACTTCATCAACCAGTTCCTGGTGGCCCACACCAACCAGCGCACCGACCGCTGGGGCGGCAGCTACGAGAACCGCATGCGCCTGCCGGTGGAAATCGTTCGCCGTGTGCGTGAGGCCGTCGGTCCGAATTTCATCATCATCTACCGTCTGTCCATGCTCGACCTGGTCGAGGGTGGCAGCACCTGGGACGAAATCGTCCTGCTGGCCAAGGCCATCGAGAAAGCCGGTGCGACCCTGATCAACACCGGTATCGGCTGGCACGAAGCGCGTATCCCGACCATCGCCACCAAGGTGCCGCGCGCGGCCTTTACCAAGGTCACCGCCAAGCTGCGTGGCGAAGTAAGCATTCCGCTGATCACCACCAACCGCATCAACACCCCGGAAATCGCCGAACAGGTGCTGGCCGAGGGCGATGCGGACATGGTGTCGATGGCGCGTCCCTTCCTCGCCGACCCGGATTTCGTCAACAAGGCCGCAGAGGGCCGCAGCGACGAGATCAATACCTGCATCGGCTGCAACCAGGCCTGCCTGGATCACACCTTTGGCGGCAAGCTGACCAGTTGCCTGGTCAACCCGCGTGCCTGTCACGAAACCGAGCTGAACTATATCCCCACCGCCCGGGTGAAGAAGATTGCCGTGGTCGGTGCCGGCCCCGCCGGGTTGTCCGCCGCTACGGTGGCCGCCGAACGCGGCCATAGCGTGACCCTGTTCGATTCGGCCGGCGAGATCGGTGGCCAATTCAATGTGGCCAAGCGTGTGCCGGGCAAGGAGGAGTTCTTTGAAACCCTGCGCTATTTCAAGCGCAAGTTGGAAACCACCCACGTTGACCTGCGCCTCAATACCCGTGTTTCGGCCGCCGAGCTGGCTCAGGGTGGCTATGACGAGATCATCCTGGCCACCGGTATCGCGCCGCGCACTCCGGCTATTCCAGGGATCGAGCATGCCAAGGTGATCAGCTACCTGGACGCCATCCTCAAGCGCAAGCCGGTCGGCCAGCAGGTCGCGGTGATCGGGGCCGGCGGTATCGGTTTCGATGTGTCCGAGTTCATCACCCATCAGGGCGAGTCGACCAGCCTTAACCGCGAGGAATTCTGGAAGGAGTGGGGTATCGACGCGGCCCTGGAGGCCCGTGGCGGCGTCGCCGGGATCAGGGCCGAGCCTCATGCGCCGGCGCGTCAGGTGTTCCTGCTGCAGCGCAAGAAGTCCAAGGTCGGCGACGGCCTGGGCAAGACCACTGGCTGGATTCATCGCACCGGTTTGAAGAACAAGAACGTGCAGATGCTCAACTCGGTGGAGTACCTCAAGGTCGATGACGAGGGCCTGCATATCCGTATCGCCGATGGCGAGCCGCAGGTGCTGCCGGTGGACACCGTGATCGTCTGCGCCGGCCAGGATCCGCTGCGCGAATTGCAGGAGGAGCTGCTCGCCGCCGGGCAGAACGTACACCTGATCGGCGGTGCCGATGTGGCCGCGGAGCTGGATGCCAAGCGCGCCATCAACCAGGGCTCGCGCCTCGCCGCCGAACTCTGACCGAACAACGGCCCGCCTAGTGCGGGCCGTTTGCTATGTGACCCAAAACAATAAGGAAAAGCCCGTGTCCGAGAACCCTCAACTGCAACCGGCCGCTGCCGCCACCCTGGCCCAGTGGCATGACCTGATGCAGAACAACGACCTGAGCTCCTTGCCCGAACTGCTGCACCCGCAGGCGGTGTTCCGTTCGCCGGTGGCGCACAAGCCCTATGTCGGTGCGCCCATGGTGTCGCTGATTCTCAATACCGTGAGCAAGGTGTTCGTCGATTTTGCCTACCACCGTGAACTGGCCAGCGCCGATGGTTTCAGCGTGGTGCTGGAGTTCAGCGCCCGGGTCGGGGGGCGCGAGCTCAAGGGCATCGATATGATCCGCTTCGACGAGGCCGGCAAGATCGTCGAGTTCGAGGTCATGATTCGCCCGCTCAGCGGCTTGCAGGCCCTCGGCGAGGAGATGGGCCGACGCCTGGCTCCCTATCTGGCCGGCACGAAAGCCTGAACCGTTGCACCAAGCCCATCACAGTTTTGTCCCGCCGCAGGCGTTTATCGGCCTGCTGGCCGGGCGACTGCCAACCCAGTCACATTGCTGGCTGCGGTTTTTCCCCTAGACTTGCCTGAATATAGGTATAGCGCCTGAAACTGAGGCCGCGTATAACCTGCCAAAATCTTGCTGGTGCATGCCGGGCATGGCAGTTTTCGCTGTCGTGCAGGCTGTGCTGCCAGCTGAACGGATTGTTCCGTTTCGGCCCTAGAGGGAAACCGATGAGCATGCAGAACAAGCCGCAGATGGTTGAAGCCGTGATGTTCTTCAGTGAACGCGGCGGTATCTGCAAGCAAATGTTCTTTACCGAGTTCGAGGCCTTGCTCGACGGCGTGGTCAATATGCCGGAGTTTGCCGACCAGCAGATGCGCATTGCCTATGTCTCGATCAACCCGCGCCTGCTGATCAAGGCGGCGGTGTTTTTCTACCTGGATTTCGACGAAAAGGGTGCGCCTGATTCCGGTTGGAATATCCCCTTGCAGCACCTGGCCGAGCGTGCCGGGCGCGGTCCCGACCTGGGTGCCGGGCCGATTCGCCTGGGCTGCCGTAGCCAGTGCCCGGTGTCCTGGCACCAGATGCATCTGTGGGACCCCAACCTGGCACCTGGGCAGAATGATCTGGTGCTGCTGCGCGATGCGGTGCGGCGCAATAACCTGGGCATCCTGGTCGAGGAGGAAAACGCCCAGGCGGTGGTGACCGAGCGTCTGCAAATGGCCTCCGAAGACAAATGGCATGCCCCGGACTTCGGTCCGGAGGAAGGTGCCAAAGCCAAGGACAAGCTCGACCAGGAGCATCGGTTGAAAACCGCGCAGCTGATCAAACAGCAGCGTTTGCGCATCAGCAGCCTCAGCCAGCAACACGAGGAGGCGCTGGCCAAGCTCAAGCTGGCCAGCGAGGCCGAGAACAAACAGCGTCAGGTGCAGGTCGAGGAACTGCAACAGACGTTGCGTCAGCAGGTCGAGCTGAATGCCAGTCTCAAGGCGCAACTGGCGGTGCAGGCCGCCAGCTTTCAGTCCTCGCGCGAGGAAATGACCGAGCAGCTGCGCAATCTGGAGTTGCATGGCCGCAGCGAGAGCGACGTGCTGCGCGCGCAGTTCGAGGGCGAGATGCAGGCCAAAATCGCCTCGGCGGTGGTGGAGTACAAGGAGCAGATTGCCATTCGCGATGTGGAACTGGCCTATCGCAAGGAGCAGGACACGCAGTCGCTGCAGGAAATCACCCGGCTCAAGCGTGCTTATGCCGAACTCGC
Source organism: Pseudomonas sp. (assembly GCA_041621875.1). Taxonomy (GTDB): domain Bacteria; phylum Pseudomonadota; class Gammaproteobacteria; order Pseudomonadales; family Pseudomonadaceae; genus Aquipseudomonas. The sequence continues at coordinate 16,198 of JBFJZW010000035.1, forward strand.
CAGTCAGGGCGGGGATCAGATTCTGGAGCGCCTGGCCAAGCTCGGCGTGGTGTTTGTGGTGTATCACCCGGGGGCCGGGCACCTGACCATTCCGTTGCAGGACATCGCCGCCTATCAGGACAATCCCATGGCCTATGCGGCGGCCAAGTGTTTTGTCACCGAAGAGCAGTACCGCCACTGGCTGCTGCACTATCAACAGCCGAGCTGCGAGGCCCTGTTGCCCAGTGGCGAGCGCTGCGCCATTCCAATCGATCGGGTGGACACGCCGAGTCGCTTTATCCTCGACGACAGCAATTGCTGTGCCCGGCACAAGGCCAGTAGCCGCTTGCGTACCGTCAGTTAGTGCCTGTCGTTCTGCCTGACTGGACCCCCGATGCACCGCTGCAGCCCCTGGGTTTCGACTGGTCGGCCGCGGCCGGTATCGAATTGGCGGTGCTGCGTCTGGACCTGATCGACCCGCTGATCAGCGGCAACAAGTGGTTCAAGCTGACCCATCATCTGCAAGCCGCCGTTGCTGCGGGTGCCGAGGGCCTGATCAGTCTGGGCGGCGCTCATTCCAATCATCTGCACGCCCTGGCCGCGGCCGGTCGGCGCTTCGGCTTCGCCACCGTGGGCTTGCTGCGCGGTGAGCCGCAGGACACACCGACCGTGCGCGATCTGCAGGCATTCGGCATGCAACTGCACTGGCTCGGCTACGGCGGTTTTCGCGCCCGCCACCGAGCGGGATTCTGGGAGCCATGGCTGGCGCTTTATCCGGGCTTCTCTACGGTGCCCGAGGGCGGTGGCGGTTTGCCCGGTGCCCTGGGCTGCGCCGCCTTGCTGAGTCTGGTGCGTCGGCAATTGGCTGGGCTTGGCTGGGCCGACTATGACGGCTGGTGGCTGGCTGCGGGTACCGGTACGACCCTGGCCGGTCTGCTGCTGGCCGAGGCGGGTGCCCATCCGGTGTATGGCGCGCTGGCGGTGCCGGCCGATCACGGCGTGCAGCAGCAGGTGCAGGCCATCCTGCAGGCTGGCGGGGTGACGACTGGTTCCTTTCAATTGCTGGAGGCCTGCCGCGGCGGCTTTGCCGCGGTCGATGATGAGTTGCTCGAGTTTATCTTCGCCAGCGAGGCGGCCAGTGGCTTGCCGCTGGAACCTCTGTATACCGGCAAAGCCTTAATGGCGTTGCGCCGGCAGGTCGAGGCCGGTTACTTTGCCCGTGGCAGCCGCCTGCTGTTCGTCCACACGGGTGGCCTGCAAGGGCGTACAGCAGCACTGCAGCGATACCAGCAAGCCGGCCGGCTAGACTGACTCTTGACCAGCGGAGCCTGACCATTTCCATGAGCGAACCCCTCAATCCCGAACAGCTGCGCAGCCTTACGCCACTCAACGTGCTGTCCGAGCAGCAGTGGCGTGAGTTGCGCGGGCAACTGGTACCGCAGCCGCTGTTGGCCGGGCAGTCGCTGTTCCGCCTGGGCGATCAGGCCCGTGTCACCTATTACCTGCTGGCCGGTGAGCTGCAGTTGCAGTCGGCCGATGGCCGGCAGCAGCTGTTGCGCGCCGGCACTGAGGCCAGTTGCCACCCCCTGTCGCCTAGCCTGCCGCGTTTGCACGAGGTGCGCGCCTTGAACGATGCCAGCGTGCTGGTCCTCGACAGCGCAACGCTGAACCGTCTGCTGACCTGGCGACTGGCCTATCAGGATCTGTTGCTCGAACTCGGCCAGAATCACGAAGAAGTGGAGTGGCTGGAGCAGTTGCTGGAGAATCCGCTGTTCGCCAAGGTGCCGCCCTCCAATGTGCGCGCCATGCTCGAACGGCTGCAGCGGATCGAGTTGCCCGCGGGCAGCAGGGTGCTGAGCGAGGGCGAGCCGGGCGATTGCTGCTACTTCCTCAACAGTGGCCGGGCCGAAGTGATTCGCGGGGCCGGCAGCGACCAGCAGGTGCTGGCTGAGCTGGATGTGGGGGCCTGTTTCGGTGAAGAGGCGCTGCTCGCCGACAGCCCGCGCAATGCCACGGTGACCATGCTCGAAGCGGGTGTAGTGTTGCGCCTGGACCGTCAGGATTTCTTTGCCCTGCTCAAGGCCCCGGTGGTCGACGAGGTCTCGTTGGGAGAGGCCTCGCGCCTGCTCAGCGCGGGGGCGCAGTGGCTGGATGTGCGCCTGCAGGGCGAGTACGAGCGTGCCCATGCCCTGCAGTCGCTGAACATGCCCCTGCAGTTGCTGCGTCTGAAGACACGCCTGCTGGATAAGCAACGCATCTACCTGTGCTACTGCGACAGCGGCAAGCGTAGCGCCAGTGCGGTCTTCCTGCTGTCGCAGCTGGGTTTTAGCGCCTACGCCCTGCGCGACGGTGTCGATGCCCTGCCGGCGGTGCAGCGCGATGCCTTGCTCTGTGAAAGTGGCTCCGGTTACCTGGCCCGCTCGGGCGGGCGCACCGAGCGCAGCCGCTGAGCGCTCAGGTTGCCTGGTCGGGCCAGTGGTCATTGAGCAGAAACACCCGTTCGGCCTCCACCCAGTCCCCAGCGGGGCTTTCGATTAGACGCACCAGCAGCTGCGCATTGGCCTGTGCCGGCAATGCCGCCAGCCATTGCTCGAGCTGTGCGGGCGTGTACGGCAGCGCGTTTGCCAGGCGCGCCGGTGCCAGCCAGGCCTGGCGCACCAGCGGCTGCCAGTAGCCGGCGGCGGGCCGGCTGGCGAACTCGACCCAGTCGCGGCGGTGCAGCCAGCGCCCGCGCAGGTGTTGCGGGTTGGCCCCTTGCGGTGCGCTGCAGCCGTGCCGCCAGGGGTAGAACAGGTAGCCTGCCAGCCAGAGGGCGGCCTGAGCCTGTTGAATATCCAGTTCGGCGAGCACCGACAGGGCCTGATTGCCGGCCGAGAGTGGCAACTGGTGCCGGCACAGATGGTCGAGCTTGAGGTCCAGGCGATCATGGCTGCCAGGGCCCAGCCAGTGAGCCGGGTCCTCGCCGCCGGCCTGTTCCGGGCCCAGGTAGAGCTTGATCGCCAGTTCCAGGTGGTGCACGCCCTGTTCGTCGCGCAGCAGCAGGTCCAGCTCGCCCAGGGTGTGCCCCTGTTGCCGGATGGGCAGGTTGGCCGCGAGCACCTCGACATCGGGGGCGGCGTTCAGGGCGAACTGCCAGAGCCGCTCGTAGTACAGACCGAGGCGGCGTACCGAGTTTTGCGCCAGCCAGTGCTGCAGCGCCGCACTGTCGGCATCCAGGCCGCGCAACCAGTCGGCCAGCATGCCCGGCTTGCGGCTCCAGCGGCTGGCGCTGAGCGGATGGCGTTGGGGCAGGGGCGTGCTGTCGAGCAGCGGCGGCGAAAGCAGCGCCCACGCCAGGTCGCGCACCGGGGGTTGGCACAATTGCGTGGGCAGGTCGGTCAGCGTGTCGAAGGGCGTCATGCTCCGAGCATAGCCCCGAATACCCGGTCGGCTAAAGTCGGTCGGCCCTGTCAGTACCGACGAAACCGTCAAGTTTGCCGCTGTCGCCGGCTTTCGCCCATAATCGAAACCCTCTAGATCCAGAGTCTTGCGGGAGCACCATGGAACAGTTTCGTAATATCGGCATTATCGGTCGGCTGGGCAGTACCCAGGTGCTCGACACTATTCGCCGACTGAAAAGGTTTCTGCTCAACCGCCATCTGCATGTGATCCTCGAGGACACCATCGCCGAGGTGCTGCCGGGCCATGGCCTGCAGACTTCGTCACGCAAGATCCTCGGCGAGGTGTGCGACCTGGTGATAGTGGTCGGCGGCGATGGCAGCATGCTCGGCGCTGCCCGCGCGTTGGCCCGGCACAAGGTCCCGGTGCTGGGGATCAACCGCGGCAGCCTGGGCTTCCTGACCGATATCCGCCCCGACGAACTGGAGCTCAAGGTCGCCCAGGTGCTGGAAGGCAATTACCTGACCGAGAACCGCTTTCTGCTCGAGGCCGAGGTGCGCCGGCATGGCGAGGCCATCGGCCAGGGCGATGCCCTGAATGACGTGGTGCTGCATCCCGGCAAGTCGAACCGGATGATCGAGTTCGAGCTGTATATCGACGGCCAGTTCGTCTGCAGCCAGAAGGCCGACGGCCTGATCGTTGCCACTCCGACTGGCTCTACCGCCTATGCGCTGTCCGCCGGCGGGCCGATCATGCATCCCAAGCTGGATGCCATCGTCATCGTGCCGATGTACCCGCATACGTTGTCCAGCCGGCCCATCGTGGTGGATGGCAATAGCGAGTTGAAGATCGTCGTGTCCCAGGACCTGCAGCTCTATCCGCAAGTGTCCTGCGACAGCCAGAACCATTTCACCTGTGCCCCGGGCGACACCGTCACCGTGGCCAAGAAGTCGCAGAAGCTGCGCCTGATCCACCCGCTGGACCACAACTACTACGAGGTCTGTCGGACCAAACTGGGCTGGGGCAGTCGGCTCGGGGGGGGAGGCGGTTAAATGGACCTCGATCCTGCCCGTGGCTACGACCTGATCGGCGATATCCACGGCTGTGCCAAGACCCTGGCGCGCCTGCTGGAGACCCTGGGCTACCGCCTGCAGGCGGGCGTCTGGCGTCATCCGCAGCGTATGGCGATCTTCCTCGGCGACCTGGTCGATCGCGGCCCGCGGATCCGTGAGGCCCTGCACCTGGTGCATGACATGGTCGTCGCCGGTGAGGCGTTGTGCATCATGGGCAATCACGAGTTCAACGCCCTGGGCTGGAGCACCCCGGCGGCCCCCGGCAGTGGCCGGCAGTTCGTTCGCGAACATACGCCGCGGCACGCCCGGCTGATCAGGGAAACCCTGGAGCAGTTCGAGGCCTATCCGGCGGAATGGCGCGAGTTTCTCGACTGGTTCTATGAATTGCCGCTGTTTATCGACGCCGGACGTTTCCGCGTGGTGCATGCCTGCTGGGATGCCGGGCTGATCGAGCCGTTGCGCGGCCTGTTCGCCGATGCCTGTATCGACGAGCACTTCCTCCAGGCTTCGGCGGTGCCCGGCAGCTTTGCCAATACCGTGCTCGACCGCCTGCTACGCGGCACCGATATGCGCCTGCCCCATGGCATGACCCTGACCAGCGACGACGGCTTTACCCGTGCGCACTTTCGCACCAAGTTCTGGGAAGAAGACCCGCAGACCTATGGCGATATCGTTTTCCAGCCCGATGCCCTGCCGGAGCTGGCGGCGCAGATGCCCTTGACCGAGATGCAGAAGACCGAACTGCTGAAATACGCCGCCGATGAGCCGCTGCTGTTCGTCGGCCATTACTGGCGCAGTGGCAAGCCCGCGCCGATTCGGCCCAACCTGGCCTGCCTGGATTACAGCGCGGTGCTCAATGGCAAGCTGGTGGCCTACCGCCTGGATCAGGAACAGCGCCTGGACCCGCACAAGTTTGTCTGGGTCGAGGTGCAGCCATGAGTGCGGTAGCTGCCATGCGCCTGCCGGTGCAGGTCGATCTGAGCGCCTTTATCGCCTTGTTGCAGCGTCTGCAGGTGCCGCACCGGGTCGCCGAAGAAGCCGGCGAACAGGTGCTCTGGGTGCCCGGCGAACAGCTGGCCGAGCAGGTGCGCGAGCTCTATGCGCGTTATCCCCAGGGCGACGACGCGCTGCTGGTGCCGCCATCCGCGGCCCTGGCCGCAGAACCGGCCCCGGGGGTTATCGGCCAGCTGAAAAACAGCCTGCTGACCTCCAGCCTGTTGCTGCTGACCTTCGTGGTCGCCGGGCTGACCCTGCTGGGCGATAACTACGAAGCGATCGGCTGGCTGAGCTTTGTCGATTTCCGTATCCAGGGTGAGTACATCTACTTCAGCAATCTGAGCGAGACCCTGGCCAGCGGCCAGTGGTGGCGGCTGCTGACGCCGATGCTGATCCATTTCGGCATTCTCCACCTGGCGATGAACACGCTCTGGTATTGGGAGCTCGGTCGCCGTATCGAGGCGCGCCAGGGGCCGTGGGTCCTGCTTGGGCTGACTCTGGTATTCAGCCTGGCGGCCAATTTCGCTCAGTACCTGTGGGCCGGGCCTTCGCTGTTTGGCGGCCTGTCCGGGGTGCTGTATGGCCTGCTCGGGCATTGCTGGCTGTTTCAGCGTTTGGCCCCCAGCGCGGCCTATCGCCTGCCGCCGGGCGTGCTGGTGATGATGCTGGCCTGGCTGCTGATCTGCATGACCGGCATCTTCGAGCTGCTGCAGTTCGGGGCCATCGCCAACGCTGCCCATGTCGGCGGCCTGCTCGCCGGTTGCCTGACCGGGCTTGTGGGCGGTGCGCTGGCGCGTCGGTCTGGTTAAACTGCCACTTTGTATTTGGAGGCGCTATGTCGTCCTTTCTCGAAGCGATCGAAAGCATCACCCCGGAAATCTACCAGAGCCTCAAGCTGGCCGTGGAAATCGGCAAATGGCCCGATGGCCGCAAGCTGAGCCAGGAGCAGAAGGAGCTGACCCTGCAGGCGCTGATTGCCTGGGAAATCCACAACCTGCCGGAAGAACAGCGCATCGGTTATATGGGCCCGCAGGAATGCGCCTCCAAGTCCGAACCGGTACCCAATCTGCTGTTCAAGTCCTCGGAAACCCTGCACTGATGATCGAGCTGGCCCGTGGTGCCCTGAGCAAAATGGCGGTGCAGTTGGATGCGCCGGTGCA
>JBFJZW010000036.1:0-22780 GCA_041621875.1 Pseudomonas sp.
GAATACCGACTGCCATGAACCGTCCCAACATCCTCGTTCACCTGGACGATCAGATGGCCGCGCCGATTCTGCCGCTGCACGACGCCACCTCGCCGGTGCAGATGCCCAACCTGATGCGCCTGGCCGCCAAGGCGGTGGTGTTCGACTCGGCCTACTGCAACAGCCCGCTGTGCGCGCCGTCGCGCTTCACCCTGGTCAGCGGCCGGCTGCCGTCGAAGATCGGGGCCTATGACAACGCCGCCGACTTTCCCGCCGATGTGCCGACCTACGCCCACTACCTGCGCCGCCTCGGCTACCGCACCGCGCTGTCGGGCAAGATGCATTTCTGCGGCCCGGACCAGTTGCACGGCTATGAGGAGCGCCTGACCAGCGACATCTATCCGGCCGACTACGGCTGGGCGGTGAACTGGGACGAGCCCGAGGTGCGCGCCAGCTGGTACCACAACATGTCCTCGGTGCTGCAGGCCGGCCCCTGCGTGCGCAGCAACCAGCTGGATTTCGACGAAGAGGTGGTGTTCAAGGCTCGGCAGTACCTCTACGACCATGTGCGCATGACCCCGGAGCAGCCGTTCTGCCTGACCGTGTCGATGACCCACCCACACGACCCCTACACCATCCCGGCCGAATACTGGGACCGCTACGAGGGCGTGGAGATCCCGATGCCGCGCCAGCACATCGAGCAGGATGAGCAGGACCCGCACGCGCAGCGCCTGCTCAAAGTCATCGACCTGTGGGACAAGCCGCTGCCGGCGGACAAGATCCGCGACGCCCGACGCGCCTACTTCGGGGCCTGCAGCTATATCGACGACAATATCGGCAAGCTGCTGAAAACCCTGGAGGAGTGCGGCCTGAGCGAGGACACCATCATCCTGTTCTCCGGCGACCACGGCGACATGCTCGGCGAGCGCGGCCTCTGGTACAAGATGCACTGGTTCGAGATGGCCGCCCGGGTGCCGCTGCTGGTGCACGCACCGCAGCGCTTCGCCGCGCACCGGGTCAGCCAGTCGGTGTCGACCATGGACCTGCTGCCGACCCTGGTGGAGCTGGCCGGCGGCCAGGTCGAACCCGGCCTGGCGCTCGACGGCCATTCGCTGCTGAACCATCTGCAGGGCGACGGCGGGCATGACCAGGTGCTCGGCGAGTATATGGCCGAGGGCAGCACCAGCCCGCTGATGATGATCCGCCGCGGCGAGTGGAAGTTTGTCTACTCCGAGCAGGACCCGCTGCTGCTGTTCAACCTGCGCCACGATCCGCAAGAGCGCGAAAACCTTGCCGACTCGGCCGAGCACCAGGGCGTGCTCGGCGAACTGCTCGCCGAAGCGCGGGCGCGCTGGGATATACCGGCGATCCATGCCGCCACCCTGGCCAGCCAACGCCGTCGCCGCCTGGTCGCCGAGGCCCTGAGCCTGGGCAAGCTGAGCAGCTGGGATCATCAGCCCTGGGTCGACGCCAGCCAGCAGTACATGCGCAACCATATCGACCTCGACGACCTCGAACGCCGCGCCCGTTACCCACAGGTTTGAAACGCACTGCCTCCCACTACTATCAGAACAAAGGAGATACGCCATGAACCGCATCAACCTGCTGCTACTGGCCGGGGCACTCGCCGCCAGCGCCAACACCTGGGCCGAGGACGCCGCCTGCGCCACGGTCAAGCTGGGCGATCCGGGCTGGAGCGATATCGCCGTGACCAATGGCATCGCCAGCTTCCTGCTCGAGGGCCTGGGCTATCGGGTGCAGACCCAGACCCTGGCGGTGCCGATCATCTTCGCCGGGCTGCAGAAGGGCCAGGTCGATGCGTTTCTCGGCAACTGGATGCCGGCGCAGCAGAGCAACTACGACAAGTTCGTCGCCAGCGGCGAAGTCGACCAGCTGGTGGAAAACCTCAGCGGCACCGAATACACCCTGGCGGTACCGGCCTACGTCTATGACGCCGGGGTGAAGACCTTCGCCGACCTCGACGCACATGCCGACCAGTTCGCACGCAAACTCTACGGCATCGCCTCCGGCGCGCCGGCCAACGAGTCGATCAAGCAGATGATCGCCGCCGACGAGTTCGGCCTGGGCGACTGGCGGCTGGTGGAGTCCAGCGAGCAGGCCATGCTGGTGCAGGTGGGCCGGGCGGTGAAGCGCGAACAGTTCGTGGTGTTTCTCGGCTGGACCCCGCACCCGATGAACGTGCAGTACGACATGCGCTACCTCAAGGGCGGCGAGCAGTATTTCGGCGCAAGTGGCCAGGTCAACACCCTGGCCCGCAAAGGCTATGCCGCGCAGTGCCCGAATGTCGGCAAGCTGCTGAGCAACCTGACCTTCACCCAGGAGATGGAGAACGCCATCATGGACCAGGTGCTGAGCAAACAGGCCAGCAACGACGCGGCGGTCAAGGCCTGGCTAAAGGCCAATCCGGCGGTTGTCGCCGCCTGGCTCAAGGGGGTCACCAGCCGCACGGGGGGTGATGCTCTGGCCGCGGTCAACGCCAAACTTTGAAGCGCCGGGCTTGAGGCCCTACAGTAGACGGGCCGCTGCACTGCAGCGGCTTTGTCCATCGCCAGCACAAGAAGCCGACTTATGCCGCTACCCCGCCTGCAGACCCTGTTGCCGTTTCTGCGCTGGCTGCCCAACTGCAGCAGACGCAGCCTCGGCCAGGATCTGCTGGTGGGCCTGAGCGGGGCCATCCTGGCCCTGCCGCAATCCATCGCCTACGCCCTGATCGCCGGCCTGCCGCCGGAATACGGCCTGTATGCGGCCATAGTGCCGGTGATCATCGCCAGCCTGTGGGGCTCTTCCTGGCACCTGATCTGCGGCCCGACCGCGGCCATCTCCATCGTCCTGTTCAGCAGCGTCAGCCCCATGGCGGCCCCGGGCAGCGACGACTTTATCGCCCTGATCCTGCTGCTGAGCTTTCTCGCCGGGCTGTTCCAGTGGCTGCTCGGCCTGCTGCGCTTCGGCGCGTTGGTGAACTTCGTCTCCCATTCGGTGGTGCTCGGCTTCACCCTCGGCGCGGCCCTGGTGATTGCCCTGGGGCAATTGCCCAATCTGCTCGGCATCAGCGTGGCGAGCCAGGCCACGGCCCTGGCGACCCTGCTGAATATCGGCGAACACCTGCTGGAAAGCGACTGGCGCAGCCTGGCGGTGGCGCTGTTCACCCTCACCGTGAGCCTGCTCAGCAGACGCCTGTGGCCGCGCTCGCCGGCCCTGCTGCTGGGCCTGGTCGCCGCCAGCCTGCTGGTGCTGGCCTGGCCCACGCAGCTGGGGGCTATTGCCCTGGTCAGCAGCTTCGAGGGCCAGTTACCGCCGTTCAACCTGTTGCGGTTCGAGCTGACGAGCATCCTCCAGTTGCTGCCGGCGGCGGTGGCCTGCGGCATGCTCGGCCTGGTCACCAGCCTGTCGATCGCCCGCGCCCTGGCCAGCAGATCCCAGCAGTTGCTCGACGCCAATCAGGAGGTGCGTGGCCAGGGCCTGTCGAACCTGATCGGCCCCTGGTTCGGCGGCTCACTGTCGGCCGGCTCCTTCACCCGTTCGGCGCTGAACCTGCAGGCCGGCGCGCACTCGCCCATGGCCGGGGTGTTTTCCGCCCTGCTGGTGGCACTGTTCGCCCTGTTCGGCAGCCGCCTGATCGCCCATGTGCCGCTGCCCGCCATGGCCGCGGGGATCCTGCTGATCTGCTGGGGGCTGGTGGATATCGCCGGCGTGCGCGCGCTGTTGCGGGTCAGCCGGGCGGAATTCGTGGTGATGCTGCTGACCCTGCTCGCCACCCTGCTGCTGGAACTGCAGACGGCGATCTACGCCGGGGTGCTGGCGTCGCTGTTCTTCTACCTCAAGCGCACCTCGCAGCCGCGCATCCGCTGCTGGCAGGAGGACGATCAGGAGCTGCTGCGGATCGAAGGCTCGATCTTCTTCGGGGCCTGCCATTACCTGCAGCAGGTGATCCAGCGCAGCCGCGGTGAACGGGTGATCATCGATGCCCAGCACATCAACTTTATCGATTACGCCGGGGTCGCCATGCTCCACCAGGAAGCCCGCCGCCTGCAGGTGCAGCAGCGCAGCCTGACCCTGCGCCGGGCACGACCGCATGTCATCGAGGAAATCCACAAGCTCGAAGGGGCCGAGCACTGCCCCGTGCAGTTCGAGGACTAGCGCCAGTAACGCCGCAGGCGCAGGCCCAGGACAATGCCCAGCAGGCAGAACAGGGCGAACAGCCAGCCGGACACCGCCCCGGCCATGATCCCGGACAGCAGCGTACCCACGGTGCAGCCCAGCGCCAGCATGCCGCCCCAGCCGAGCAGCACCCCGCCGCACAGGTTGCGCAGCAGCTCACCGGCTTGCGGCCATTGCGGCTTGCAGTCGCCGGCCAGCAAGGCGCTGGCCCAGGACGCCAGCAGCAGGCCGAGGATAAACAGGCCGTTGTTCGACAGCAGGCTGTCCTTGACCACCGTGGCACAGCCGGCAAAGCCATCCAGGCCCTCCAGCCGCGCCGGCAGCCAGCCCAGACCGTCGGCCGCGGTCCGCGCCAGGCTGCCCAGCTCGGCGGTGACGCCCAGGGGCGCAACCCGCAGGTAGGACAGGGTGGCGAGAAAGCCGATCAGCAGGCCGCCCACCCAGGTCGGCCAACGCGCGCCAAACAGCAGCTGCAACAGCCCGCGCGCGGCCAGACGCGGCGCGCCGGGAGCCTGGAGGTAGCGCAGCAGCCAGCCGGCCAGCACGCCCAGCAGGGCCAGTTGCAGCAGCAGGGAGACCCCATAGCCCTGCCAGGCGGGCAACCAGAGCACCGGGGCCTGCTGAATGCTCAGCAGGTACAGCGGATTCCAGCAGAGAAAACCGAGAAAGAAACCGAACAGGGCCCCGAGCAGGGCAAAGAACGAGGCGAACGTGCCTTCGCCCAGGCGATAGAGGTGCGCGCTGATGCAGGAACCGGAGAGCGCCATGCCGACGCCGAACAGCGTGGCGCTGAGTGCCAGCACCCAGCTCAACGGGCCGATATGGGCATCCGGGGGCAAACGGCCGCCGCTCGGATCGGGCACGAAAGCGCCGAAGACCAGGTGATAACCCAGGGTGCCCACGGCCAGCGCGGCGAGCAGCCCGAGCAATCCGTCGGGCCTGCGCTGCTCGATAAAGTCGCGGGTGATGCAGAAGAAACAGAAGCGCGAACGCTGCAGCAACAGGCCGAAGGCGGCACCGCCGAGCAGCGACAGGCTCAGGGCCTGGCCGCCGCCATCGCCAGCGGCCAGCAGCCAGGCCCCCGCCAGCAGGGTGACGGTCAGGCCCAGGGCCAGCAGACTGGCGCGCCGCCCGATGCGCCGCAGGGGGACCGCCACCATCACAATTGCCCCATAAAGGCCGGCGCGTTGCGGTCTATTTGCCGCCCCATACAGTACCGGCCAGGTTGACCACAGGTACGCCGACGGCATTGCCGTACTCGGTCCAGGAACCATCGTAGTTGCGCACGTCGTAGCCGAGGATCTTCTTCAGGGCGAACCAGCTATGACTGGAGCGCTCGCCGATGCGGCAGTAGGTGATGATCGGCTTGCTGCCGTCGATGCCCACCGCGGCATAGACCGCCTTCAACTCCTCGACGGATTTGAAGCTGCCATCGGCCGCCACCGCCTGGCCCCAGGGCACATTGACCGCCCCCGGAACGTGGCCGGCGCGCACGGACAGTTCCTGCACGCCCGGCGGGGCGAAGATCTTGCCGTTGAACTCATCGGCGGAGCGGATATCCACCAGCTGCATATCGCTGCGTTTTTCCGCCACCGCCAGCACATCCGGGAGGAAGGCGCGCAGCTCCCGGTTCGCCGCCTTGAGCGTGACGCTGCCGGCCGCCGGGGTTTGCACCCGATTATCCAGGGGGCGCTTTTCCGCCTCCCACTTGCCGCGACCACCGTCGAGCAGCTTGACGTTAGCCACGCCATATACATCGAACACCCAGGCCCCCCAGGCGGCGAACCAGTTGTGGTTGTCGCCATACAGCACGGTGGTGGTATCGGCGGAAATGCCCGCCTTGCGCAACAGCGCCTGAAAGTTCTCCTGGCTGGCGATATCGCGCCGGACCGGGTCGACCAGGTCGCTGTGCCAGACAAAATTCACCGCCCCGGGAACATGCCCGCGCTCGTAGACGCCGGGCATCACGCTGACCTCGACCACCCGCACGCTGGGATCGTTCAGGTGGTTTTCCAGCCACTCGGTGCTGACCAGATAATCGCTGGCAGACCAGGCCAGGGTCGCATGCAGCAGGCTGGCGAACGCCAGCAGGCCCGCGCCAGTTAGGGATCTGATGCTCATGATGAGACTCCTGCAATGCATTACATATGCAGGCTAGCCAGTCTGCGCCGGCGGCAAAGAAACATTTATCGATAACCATATGCCGCAATAACACAGACCGCGCCGTGCGGCGGATCACGACGCGGCGCGGGGAAAACGGCGGACTCGATCGGATCGGGTGGAACCACAGCGGCCGCTATGGCCTGCGCCAGACGCTGGCCAGCCAGGGTTGCTGGTCGCGGGGCAGGCCGGCCGGGCGGTAGTAGTGCTGCAACTCGACAAAGCCGGCGGCGTCGAGCAGGGCGCGCCAGTTGGCTAGGTCGTAATAGGCACCGTAGCGCTCGCCGTTCCAGCCTTCCTGGTTGTCGCCGCGGGGGTTGGAACTGAACAGCACGCCGCCCGGCTTCAGGCTGGCATGCAGTTGGCGCAGCACCCGCGGCAGTTCCTGGCTGGGGATATGGAACAACACGGCGTTGGCGAAGATGCCGTCGAACTGCTGATCCGGCAGATCGAGGGCGAGGAAGTCCTGTAGCCAGACCTCACAACCGCTGTCGGCGCGGGCCATCTCGACGAACCGCGGGCAGCCATCCAGGCCGGTGGCCACATGGCCCAGGGCGCTAAAGGTGCGCAGGTCGCGGCCCGGGCCGCAGCCGAAATCGAGAATCTGGTAGGGCGCAGTCGCCTGGATAGAAGCAAGCAGGGCGGCGATATTCTGGCTGACATCGTGATCACGGGTGCCATCGCGGAAGTCTTCGGCACAGTCCTGATAATGGGCCAGGGTCAGGGCGCTGATCTGCGCCAGTTCGTTCGCATTTAATGGCATGGGCGCTTAACCCTCGGCCAGCAGGCGGCGCAGTTCAGCCAGCACCGGTGCGCTGTCGGGGCGCACGCCGCGCCACAGCTGGAAGGCTTCGGCGGCCTGTTCGACCAGCATGCCCAGGCCATCCAGGCAGCGCGCCGCGCCATGCTCGGCGGCCCAGCGGTTAAAGGCGGTGGGCTCCTTGGCATACATCATGTCGTAGCAGACTGTGTGGCCGGGCTGGATCAGGCTCGGCGCAATCGGCGGCAACTCGCCGGCCAGGCTGGCCGAGGTGCCGTTGATGATCAGGTCCACCGGCGCATCGATCCAGTCGAAACCGCTGGCCACCACCGGCCCCAGGTCGGCGAACTCATGCACCAGCTGCTCGGCCTTGGCCACGGTGCGGTTGGCGATTACTAGAGCCGCCGGCTGTTCGGCCAGCAAGGGCTCCAGCACCCCGCGCACGGCACCGCCGGCACCGAGCAGGAGAATGCGTTTGCCCTTGAGGGTTACACCGGCATTGACCGTCAGATCACGCACCAGGCCGGCACCGTCGGTGTTGTCGCCGAGCAGGCTGCCATCGTCGAGTTTCTTCAGGGTATTTACCGCACCGGCGCGCCGGGCCCGCGGGGTCAGGCTATCGGCCAGGGCGAAGGCCTGCTCCTTGAACGGCACGGTGACATTGGCTCCCAGACCCGCCGCAAAGAAATTGCGGGCAAACCCGGGGAAATCCTCCAGCGGCGCGAGCAGAGCTTCATAGCTCAGCTGCTCGCCGGTCTGCGCGGCGAACAGGCCGTGGATCAGCGGCGATTTGCTGTGGCCGATGGGATTGCCGAATACGCCGTAGCGGTCCATGGAGAGTCCTTATGTAGCAGCAGAGCACGCGCGTAGGTTGGGTTAGCGGCGCACTCGCTCATCAGAAAAATACAACGGTATAAGCCGCCGCGTAACCCAACAGGGCGTCAGCAGGTACCAGCAATGATGGGTTACGCCGCCTACACAGCGCGTTCAACTTCGAGCACGGCGCGGACGGCTAACCCATCCTACGGCCTAGCCCTTACGAATTATGGCGCGGCACCTAACCAGTCGCGGTCGGTGAGGAAATACTCGGTCAGGCGCGCCTCTTCGCTGCCCGGCTCCGGCTTCCAGTCGTAGCCCCAGCGCACATGGGGCGGCAGCGACATCAGGATCGACTCGGTACGCCCGCCGGACTGCAGGCCGAACAGGGTGCCGCGGTCGAACACCAGGTTGAACTCCACATAACGGCCACGGCGGAAGGCCTGGAATTCGCGCTCGCGCTCGCCATAGGGGGTCAGCTTGCGCCGCTGGACGATGGGCAGATAGGCCTGGATATAGGCATCGCCGATGGCGCGCATAAAGGCGAAGCTGGTGTCGAAATCCCACTGATTGAGGTCGTCGAAGAACAGCCCGCCGATACCGCGCGGCTCGCCGCGGTGCTTGAGGTGGAAGTAGCGGTCACACCAGGCCTTGAACTTCGGGTAGACCTCGGCACCGAAAGGCGCACAGGCGTCATGGGCGACCTGGTGCCAGTGCACGCAGTCCTCTTCATTGGCGTAGTAGGGGGTCAGGTCGAAGCCGCCGCCGAACCACCAGACCGGCTCTTCGCCCTCTTTCTCGGCGCTGAAGAAGCGCACGTTGGCGTGGGAGGTCGGCACATAGGGGTTTTCCGGGTGGATTACCAGGGACACGCCAAGGGCCTCGAAACCGCGCCCGGCCAGTTCCGGGCGGTGGGCACTGGCCGAAGGCGGCAGACTGTCGCCGAACACGTGGGAGAAGTTCACCCCGCCCTTTTCGATCAGCGCGCCGTTTTCCATCACCCGGGTGCGACCGCCGCCACCCGCCGGACGCTGCCAGGCATCCTCGAAAAACTCGGCCCCGCCATCCTCGGCTTGCAGGGCGGCACAGATACGGTCTTGCAGATCCAGCAGGTAGGCTTTTACGGCCTCAGTACGGTCACTCACGGCGGCACCTTGAAAACGGGTCGAGCCCAACAGCATCAAGCCGCTGGGCTAAATTGGCGCTCAGCATAACATTTGCCGATACGCCCTCGCTGTTGACGCCGGTCAATGGAGAGGATTGGATAGCGCCATTGCCTCGCCCTTGCCCACGGCAAGGCCCCCACTCAAGCATTCCAGGAGCCCAGCATGGCCAAGCGTATCCAATTCAGCCGCCACGGCGGTCCCGAAGTCCTCGACTATCTCGACTACCAGGCCGCCGCCCCAGGCCCCCATGAAGTACGGGTACAGAATCAGGCGATCGGCCTGAACTTTATCGACACCTATTTCCGCAGCGGCCTGTACTCGCCACCGGCCCTGCCATCCGGGCTCGGCAGCGAAGGGGCGGGCATAGTCGAGGCAGTGGGTTCGGCCGTCAGTCACCTCCAGGTGGGCGACCGCGTGGCCTACGCCACCGGCCCACAGGGGGCCTACAGCGAGCTGCATGTGCTGCCGGCGGACAAGCTGGTGAAACTGCCGGACGCGATCAGCTTCGAACAGGCCGCCGCGGTAATGCTCAAGGGCCTGACAGTGCAGTACCTGTTGCGCCAGACCTTCGCCCTGCAGGGCGGCGAAACCATTCTGTTCCACGCCGCCGCCGGTGGCGTCGGCTCCCTGGCCTGCCAGTGGGCCAAGGCCCTCGGGGTGCAACTGATCGGCACCGTCAGCTCGGCAGAAAAGGCCGCACGGGCCATGGAACAGGGGGCCTGGGCCACCATCGACTACAGCCATGAGAACGTCGCCCAGCGGGTGCTGGAGCTGACCGCGGGCAAGAAATGCCCGGTGGTCTACGACGGCGTCGGCAAGGACACCTGGGAAACTTCGCTGGACTGCGTGGCCCCGCGCGGCCTGCTAGTCAGCTTCGGCAACGCCTCGGGCGCGGTCAGCGGGGTCAACCTGGGCATCCTCGCGCAGAAAGGCTCGCTGTTCGTCACCCGCCCGACCCTGGCCGGCTATGTCGACACCCCCGAGCGCCTGCAATGGATGGTCGACGAGCTGTTCGGCATGATCGAAAGCGGCCAGCTCAAGGTCGAGATCAGCAACCGCTATGCGCTCAAGGATGCCGCCGCCGCGCAAGCCGCCCTGAGCGCCCGGCAGACCACTGGCTCGACCATCCTATTGCCGTAAAACCCGTAGGGTGGGTTAGGCGTGCCAATCGATTTCACAGGTACAGTGCAAGACCTGCAGCGCCGTAACCCACCATGGCCATCTGCGGCACCTGAATGGTGGGTTACGCGGCGCTCACGCATCGCACAACTATCGATTTCGTGGCAATGCGCCGCTAACCCACCCTACGCACGTACCACACCATCAGGACGGGCGAATTACATCGCCGCTGACCAGGTCGCGGATCAGGCTGGGGTTCTTGCGGCCGCCCAGGGCTCCGCCGAGGACCTTGTCCAGCTGCCGCGGGAAGTATTGTTCGACCCGCAGCCGCGAACGCGCCGCCGGCCGCCCGGCCGGGTTGGCCGAGGTCGACACCAGTGGCCCGGTCAGGCGGCACAGCGCCCGCACCCCGGGGTGGTCGCTGACCCGCAGGGCGACGCTGCTGTGCTCGCCAGTGATCCACTCCGGCAGACGGTGTTGATGGGGCACCAGCCAGGTATTGGGGCCGGGCCAGCTGCCGGCCAGGCGTTCCTGCCAGATCTCCGGCAGGTCTTCGAGGAGAAAGTCGAACTGTTCGATGCACTCGGCCACCAGAATCAGGCCCTTGTGCATGGGCCGTTCCTTCAGCGCCAGCAGGCGTTCCACCGCCATATCATTCCAGGGATCACAACCCAGGCCCCATACCGCCTCGGTCGGGTAGGCGATCACTCCGCCCTGGCTCACCACCCGCGCTGCCTGCTGCACCTGAAAACTGCTGACCATCGATGACTCTCCGCTAAAGGCTGCTGCGCAGTGTATCCAAGCTAACCGGTGCGGCCCAGCCAGCGCCCACCTTCGTTGGCCACCAGGCCCTCCAGTTCCAGCTCGGTCAGGGCCGCCAGCACCTGCGCCAGGGGCCAGCCGCTGGCGGCGGCCAGGGCTTCGCTGCTGTGCGGCGCGGCATGCAGCAGATCCAGCAGGGGATGGCTGTCTGCCTGAACTGTCGCCACCGCCGTCTGGCCGGGCTGCGCCAGCTGCCAACCGCGCAACGCCTCGAGAATATGCTCGACGCTCTGCACCAGCGTCGCCCCGTCGCGGATCAGCTGATGGCAGCCGCGGGCTCCTGGATGATGGATCGAGCCGGGAATGGCATAAACCTCGCGGCCCTGCTCGGCCGCCAGGCGCGCGGTGATCAGCGAACCGCTGGAAGGGCTGGCTTCGACCACCAGCACGCCGAGGGACAGGCCACTGATGATGCGATTGCGTCGCGGGAAATTGCTCGACTGCGGCGGGCAGTCCAGCGGCAACTCGGAGACCAGCGCACCGCCGCCCTCGACGATATCGGCGGCCAGCGTCTTGTGCCGCGCCGGATACAGGCACTGCAGGCCGGTGCCCAGCACGGCCACGGTCTTGCCGCCGGCATCCAGGGCACCCCGATGGGCGGCACCATCTATACCCAGGGCCAGGCCACTGGTGATCACAAAACCACCACCCGCAAGACTGCGCGCGAAGCTGTGCGCAGTGTCCAGCCCCGGGCGCGAGGCCCGGCGGCTGCCGACCATGGCCAGCTGCGGCTGCTCCAGCAGCGCCGGGTCGCCGGCAACGAAGAGCAACGGCGGGGCATCGTTAAGCTCGGCCAGCAGCCCGGGATAGATCGGGTCATCCCACATCAGCAGGTGCTGATTATCGACGTCCATCCAGGCCAGGGCGGCAGCCGCGCGCTGGCGTATTTCGGCGCTACGGCGGGGCTCGGCACAGGCCGCCGGCAAGCCCAGGGAGCGCCAGGCGCTGGCCGGGGCGCTTAACGCCGCCGAGGCACTGTCGAAGGCACTGAGCAGTTTGCGAAAACGCCGCGGCCCCAGCTCCGGCAGGCAATGCAGGCGTAGACGGGCTTCGAGCTCGGCAGGGGAAAGAGTAGGGGAGGGTTGCGACATCGGGATCATCCTTGATCGGTCGCGCCGCTGGGCGGCTGAGCAGACGGCTTAACGCAGAAGCCCCGCGATTGCGGGGCTTCTGGATACTAGGGGTTACGTACCTTGTCCATCACCGCCAGCGAGCGGCTGGCCCCGAGTACCAGGCCATAGCTGAGCTTGTCGTAGGCGCGGAACACCATCAGCAAGCCGGCCCGCTCATCGGGGATCTTCACCGATTCGCCGGTCACGCGGTCGCGCACGGTTTCACCGGTCTTGTAGATGGCCAGCACGCTGCCTTCGGTCAGGCCATCGCGCGCGCCCTTGTTCACGGTCACCACGTCGAACTGACCGATCTGGGTCACCCCGCGCGGCACATCGAGAATCAGGCCATTGATTTCACTGGCCGGCTCGCTGGGCATAAAGGTCGAATTGATCGCCCGCTCTTCGGTGGCGAACAGGCGGTCGCCCAGGCGCACTTCCTGGGTGGAGCGGGTCAGCATCATGGTGCCGATATCGCCTTCCTCGGCGACGATCTCACCGCCACCGATATCGTCGGCATTGATGCCGAGAAATTCCTCGGTCTCCGGATCGATATAGGTCTTGCCCTGGCGGAAGATGCCATAGGCAGGGGCCGTTTCGTCGAAGCTGCCACGGGCGTAGACACGGTCACCGGCACCGCTGACCACGCGCTCGGCATTGCCGGCGACGATATAGGGGGCCCGCTCGAATTCGTCCGGGGTATCGACGATGCGGTTGGAGAGCAGGAAGCTGTTGATCGCCTCCAGCGGAATGGTCGGAATGGCTTCGGCCATCGGCGTGCTGCGCACCTGCGGCGACAGCTTGATGGTGCCGCGGGACTCGCCGCGGTTGAGCATCAGACGTGGCTGACCGTCGATATACACCAGGCTCAGTTGGTCGCCTGGATAGATCAGGTGCGGATTTTCCACCTGGGGATTGGCGTGCCAGATTTCCGGCCACTTCCACGGTTGACGGAGAAAACGCCCGGAGATATCCCACAGGGTATCGCCCTTGACCACGGTGTAACGGTCCGGGTGACCGTCCTTGAGTTGCACGTCGGCCTGGGCCAAGCCGCCTGCGGCAAGCAGCAGCAGGGCGAGTAGTGATTTCCTCATGCGGTGAATCCCTTTATTATATGTCTTCACGTAGAGCGCCCTAGCGCCGCGACTGAACCCAGTGGAAACGCGGGATAAAACCGTTTTTCCAATGCTGCTCATCATCTTAGCAGCGGATTTTGACTTTATTCCACAAGTGCATCACAAACGCATATGGCGATCCTGAATATCCTCGAATTTCCCGATCCGCGCCTGCGCACCATCGCCAAACCGGTGGACGTGGTCGATGATGCTCTGCGTCAGTTGATCGACGACATGTTTGAAACCATGTACGACGCCCCCGGCATCGGCCTGGCCGCGACCCAGGTGAACGTGCACAAGCGCCTGGTGGTAATGGACCTGTCCGAAGACAAGTCCGAACCGCGGGTGTTTATCAACCCCGAGTTCGAGCCTTTGACCGAGGAAACCGAGCAGTATCAGGAAGGCTGCCTGTCGGTGCCGGGCTTCTACGAAAACGTCGACCGTCCGCAGAAGGTCAAGATCAAGGCCCTTGACCGCGATGGCCAGCCCTATGAGCTGATCGCCGAAGGCCTTCTGGCGGTGTGCATCCAGCACGAATGCGACCACCTTAACGGCAAGCTGTTTGTCGACTACCTGTCTACGCTCAAACGCGATCGGATCAAGAAGAAGCTGGAAAAGCAGCACCGCCAGCAGGCTTGAGCCACACCTTTCAAAGGCTTGCTACGGCAAGCCTTTTTCTTTCTAGCAGTGAGAACCCATGTCTGAGTCTTTGCGTATTGTCTTTGCCGGCACCCCGGAATTCGCCGCCGAACATCTCAAGGCCTTGCTCGACACGCCCCACCAGATCATTGCCGTGTACAGCCAGCCGGATCGCCCTGCCGGCCGTGGGCAGAAGCTCACGCCCAGCCCGGTCAAGCAGCTTGCCCTGCAGCATAAAATTCCCGTGTACCAGCCGCAGACCCTGCGCGATCCCGCTGCCCAGGCTGAACTGGCCGCGCTCAAGCCCGACCTGATGGTGGTGGTGGCTTACGGCCTGATCCTGCCGCAAGTGGTGCTGGATACCCCGCGCCTGGGCTGCATCAACAGCCATGCCTCGCTGCTGCCACGCTGGCGTGGTGCCGCGCCTATCCAGCGCGCGGTGCAGGCCGGCGATGGCGAATCCGGCGTGACCGTGATGCAGATGGAAGCCGGGCTGGATACCGGGCCGATGCTGCTCAAGGTCAGCACACCGATCTCAGTCACCGACACCGGTGGCAGCCTGCACGACCGCCTCGCCAGCCTCGGCCCACAGGCGGTGATTCAGGCTATCGGCGGCCTGGCCGCCGGCAACCTGGTCGGCGAGGTGCAGGACGACAGCCTGGCCACCTACGCCCACAAACTGAGCAAGGATGAAGCGCGCCTGGATTGGACGCGCCCCGCGCTAGAGTTGGAGCGCCTGGTGCGGGCCTTTCATCCCTGGCCGATCTGCCATAGCACCCTCGGCGGTGAGGCCCTGAAAGTACACGCGGCAGAGCTGGGCGAAGGGAAGGGCACCCCCGGCAACATCCTCGCCGCCGATAAGTCCGGGCTAACGGTGGCCTGCGGCGAAGGCGCGCTGCGTCTGACCCGCCTGCAGTTGCCCGGCGGCAAGGCGCTGAACTTCAGCGACCTGTACAACAGCCGCCGCGAGCAGTTCGCCATTGGCCTGGTGCTCGGTCAATGAACCCACGTCTCGCCGCCGCCCGCGCCCTGGCTGCCGTGCTCAATGGCAAAGCCTCGCTGGGCAGTAGCCTGCCGCCACTGCTGGACAAGGTCGAGGCCCGCGACCGCGGCCTGACCCAGGACCTTGCGTTCGGCACCGCACGCTGGCAGCCGCGCCTGGCCCTGATCGCGGAAAAACTGCTGCAGAAGCCCTTCAAGGCCGCCGACCGCGATGTCGAGGCGCTGCTGCTGATCGGCCTGTACCAGCTGTTCTATACCCGCATCCCGGCTCACGCGGCCATCGGCGAAACCGTCGCCTGTGTCGACAAACTGAAGAAGCCCTCGCTCAAGGGCCTGCTCAATGCCGTGCTGCGCAATGCCCAGCGCGAGCACGAAGCGCTGCTGGCCGAGCTGGATCGTGACCCGGTGCTGCATAGCGCCCACCCGCGCTGGCTGCAGAAGCGCCTGAAGGCCGAATGGCCGGAGCAGTGGCAGGCCATCTGCGCCGCCAACAACGCCCACCCGCCGCTGATGCTGCGGGTCAACCGCCGCCTCGGCAGCCGCGATAACTATCTGGCCGAGCTGCGCCGGGTGGGCTTTGAAGCCGAACCCTGCACCTTTAGTCGCGATGGTATCCGTTTGCTCCAGGCCTGCGATGTCACCACCCTGCCGGGGTTTGCCGAAGGCCGGGTCAGCGTGCAGGACGAAGCGGCGCAACTGGCCGCCGAACTGCTCGACCTGGCCCCCGGCCAACGGGTGCTGGACGCCTGCGCCGCACCGGGCGGCAAGACCTGTCATCTGCTCGAAGCCGAACCCGCACTGGCCGCCGTGGTGGCGGTGGACCTGGAAGAAAAACGCCTGGTGCGCGTGCGCGAAAACCTCAAACGCCTGGGCCTGGAAGCCGAGCTGTTCGCCGCCGATGGTCGCGATCTGGCGGCCTGGTGGGACGGCACGCCGTTCCAGCGCATTCTGCTCGACGCCCCCTGCTCGGCCACCGGGGTGATTCGCCGTCATCCGGATATCAAGCTGACCCGCCAGCCCGATGACATCCCGGCCCTGGCTCAGCTGCAGGGCGAGCTGCTGGATGCCCTGTGGCAGACCCTGGAGGTCGGCGGCATCCTGCTTTACGCCACCTGTTCGGTACTACCTGCAGAAAATAGCGACAGCATCGCCGCCTTTCTCGCCCGCACCCCCGGTGCTCGCGAGCTGGATATCGCCGGGACGTTCGGCCTCAAACCGGCCCATGGTCGCCAGCTGTTGCCACAAATCGACGGCCACGATGGCTTTTACTATGCCAAGCTGATCAAAATCGCCGCTACCCGCGGCTAAGGAACAGACTGCATGAAGATCATCATTCTCGGTGCCGGTCAGGTCGGCGGCACCCTGGCCGAACACCTGGCCAGCGAAGCCAACGACATCACTGTGGTGGACACCGACGGCGACCGCCTGCGCGACCTCGGCGACCGCCTGGATATCCGCACCGTACAGGGCCGCGGTTCGTTCCCCACGGTGCTGCGCCAGGCCGGCGCGGACGATGCCGACATGCTGGTGGCGGTGACCAACAGCGATGAAGTCAACATGATCGCCTGCCAAGTGGCCTACAGCCTGTTCCATACCCCGACCAAGATCGCCCGGGTACGCGAGGCCGCCTACCTGACCCGCAGCGGCCTGTTCTGCAACGAGTCGATCCCGGTCGACGTGCTGATCAGCCCCGAGCAGGTGGTGACCAACTACATCAAACGCCTGATCGAATACCCCGGTGCCCTGCAGGTGATCGACTTCGCCGAGGGCAAGGCCCAACTAGTGGCGGTACGCGCCTATTACGGCGGCCCCCTGGTCGGTCAGCAGCTGCGCCAGCTGCGCGAACATATGCCCAATGTCGACACCCGCGTCGCCGCCATCTTCCGCCGCAACCGGGCGATCATGCCCCAGGGCGACACGGTGATCGAAGCGGACGACGAGGTGTTCTTTATCGCCGCCAAGGCGCATATCCGTGCGGTGATGAGCGAAATGCGCCGTATGGAAGACAGCTACAAGAAGGTGGTGATCGCCGGTGGTGGGCATATCGGCGAACGCCTGGCCGAAGCCATCGAAAGCCGCTACCAGGTGAAGATAATCGAGATGAACCCGGCGCGCTGCCGCTACCTCTCGGAGACTCTGGACAGCACCATCGTGCTGCAGGGCAGCGCCTCGGATCGCGACCTGCTGGTGGAAGAAAACATCAGCGACGCCGACATCTTCCTGGCCCTGACCAACGACGACGAGGCCAATATCATGTCGTCCCTGCTGGCCAAGCGCCTCGGCGCGCGCAAGGTGATGACCCTGATCAACAACCCGGCCTATGTCGACCTGGTCCAGGGCGGCGAAATCGATATCGCCATCAGCCCGCAGCTGGCCACCATCGGCACCCTGCTGACCCACGTGCGCCGCGGCGATATCGAAAGCGTGCACAGCCTGCGTCGTGGGGCCGCCGAGGCCATCGAGGCCATCGCCCATGGCGATGCCAAATCGAGCAAGGTGGTCGGCCGCGCCATCGAGGACATCGCCCTGCCGCCGGGCACCACCATCGGCGCGATCATCCGCAACGACGAGGTGCTGATCGCCCACGACAACACCGTGATCGAAACCGGCGACCATGTGATCCTGTTCCTGGTCGACAAGAAATATATCCGCGATGCAGAGCGGCTGTTCCAGGTCGGTCTGACGTTTTTCTAGGAGTCACCCATGAGCACCGAAGCCCTGGAAAAGATGCTGGCCAAAGGCATGGATAACGCCCTGCTGCGCTTCGGCCTGGGCAAGGGTTATCTGGATGCCGGCGATTTCCCCCGCGCCGCCGAGCACCTGCAACGCTGCGTGGCCTTCGACCCGCACTATTCGGCGGCCTGGAAGCTGCTCGGTCAGGCCTTGAACAAGCAAGGCTTGCCCGACGCCGCCCGCAACGCCTGGACAGAGGGGCTGCGAGCCGCCCAGGCGAAAGGCGATAAACAGGCGGAAAAGGAAATCGGGGTATTTCTAAAGCGCCTGGATAAGGTTGGCGCAAGCCGCCCTTCCTAGCCGACGGTCAGTCGCGGACAAAACGCAGGCCAACCCCCATGGCCTCGACCCGCACTACTTCCAGCTGCAGGATCGGTGCCTCCATCGGCAGCCCCTGCACCTGTCCGCTGACTCGCTCGCCGATGCTGAGCTTGTCCTGCGCCTGATCCATCAGCACATACACGCCGCAGTCGGAGATATCCCGGGTGGTGAGGATAAGTTCGCCATGCAACGGATGCTCGATGCGCAGGCGAACCTTGAGCGGGGTGCGGACATTCTTTCGATGATTGCTCATGCTGCATCCGTCAGTATGGGTCGATGCAGACTAGCCGAGAGCGGCCGAGACCCGCAACCGGGAGACGGCAAGTCCGTCCCAAGGACCGGCGCGCTCAGTACCACTTGGCCTCGCCTGGCGGACGTTTCTTGAAGCGCTTCATGCTCCACATGTACTGGCTCGGGTAGCTGCGCACATAACGCTCGACCACCTTGCTCATCGCGGCAACGGCGGTTGCCGTATCGGTGCTGTACATATCCTCCGGCGCAGCCTCGAAGATGACCTTGAACCCGGAGCCGTCCGGCAGACGCAGGGCATGCAGAAACACCCCGCAGGCCTTGCCGCCACTCAACATGCCGGCAACGAACTTGCTGGTCAGCGCCTCGGTGCCCAGAAAGGGCACGAACACCCCCGCCGACAGGCTCGGCTCGGGGTCGGCTGGAATACCCACCGTACCGCCTTTGCGCACTTCCTTGATCACGCTGAGAATGCCTTCCTTGGTCGACGGCGCGACGCGGTTACCCAACTGCGCACGCTGCTTGCGCAGCAACTCGTCCACCGCCTTGAGCTTGGGCGGGCGGTAGAAAATGATCGGTTTGCACTGCGCGCAGTAGAAATGGTTGAGCACTTCCCAGTTACCCAGGTGACTGGTGATGCCGACCACGCCCTTGCCGCTGGCCAGGGCTTCCTTGAGCACATCCAGGCCCTCAACCTCACGCACCAGGCCGATGGACTTCTGCGCCGGCCAGATCCAGGCACAGGCGCTTTCGGTCAGGGTTCTGCCGATATCCTGGAGACTGCGCCCGACCAAACGCTCACGCTCGGCTGCGTCCAATTCGGGAAAGCATTTGCCCAGGTTGATGCGCACCACCTCGCGGGAACTGTTCGGCAGCTTCCACATCAGCCAGCCGATGGCCGCGCCCACGCCCTGTACGGCGCGCCAGGGCAACAGGGCAAACAAACGCAGAAAGCCCACCACCAGGGCACCTTTGAGCTTTTCCACAGGCAACTCCTAGGTCAAAAGGGCGGCTATTGTAACCAGAGGCGTGGATTGCTGCTGAGCGCAGCCCAACAAGGGCCGTTTACGGCTGCGCTCGACAGTTTCATAAGAATGCGGTGTTGGGCTTCGCCGCTACGCGGTTCAACCCAACCTACGTCAGCTCGGCGTAGCGGTCACAATCGCTGGTGTGGTCCATGACCATGCCGGCGGCTTGCATATAGGCGTAGCAGATGGTCGGGCCGACAAAGGTGAAGCCGACCTTCTTCAGCGCCTTGCTCATCGCCTCGGCCTCAGGGGTAACCGCCGGTACCTGGCCGCGCTCGCTGAAGTGGTTGATCTTCGGCGCGCCGCCGACGAACGACCAGAGCAGCGTCACCGGGTCTTCCAGCTTGAGCCAGGCCTGGGCGTTTTTGCGCACGGCCTTGAGTTTGAGACGGTTGCGGATGATCCCGGGGTCCTGCATCAGGGTTTCTTCGATGTACTCATCCGTAAGCGCCGCCAGACGCTGCACATCGAAGTCGAACAGCACCTCGCGGTAGCGCTCGCGCTTCTTCAATACGGTGATCCACGACAGCCCGGCCTGGAAGCCTTCGAGCAATAGCAGCTCGAACAGCGCCTGCGGGTCGCGTTGCGGCACGCCCCATTCGTGGTCGTGGTAAGCGATATACAACGGATCGTCATTGCACCAAAAGCAGCGTGGCATGCGGGCTTTCCTGAGCTTCGGTATACTTGCCGACTTTCTGAAGCCGCCAAAGTACGGGTGAAATTTGTGAGCCAGACTACGCCTGCCGTGCGCACCTTCCAAGACTTGATCCTCGCCCTGCAACAGTACTGGGCCGAGCAGGGTTGTGTGGTGTTGCAGCCCTACGATATGGAAGTGGGCGCGGGCACCTTCCACACCGCCACCTTCCTCCGTGCCATCGGCCCGGAAACCTGGAACGCCGCCTACGTGCAGCCTTCCCGTCGTCCGGCCGACGGCCGCTACGGCGAAAACCCCAACCGCCTGCAGCACTATTATCAGTTCCAGGTGGTACTCAAGCCCAACCCGGAAAACTTCCAGGAGTTGTACCTGGGTTCGCTGAAAGCCATCGGCATCGACCCGCTGGTGCACGATATCCGCTTCGTCGAAGACAACTGGGAATCGCCGACCCTCGGGGCCTGGGGTCTGGGCTGGGAAATCTGGCTGAACGGCATGGAAGTCACCCAGTTCACCTACTTCCAGCAAGTTGGCGGCATCGAGTGCTACCCGGTAACCGGTGAAATCACTTACGGCCTCGAGCGCCTGGCCATGTACCTGCAGGGCGTCGACTCGGTGTACGACCTGGTGTGGACCGACGGCCAGTTCGGCAAGGTCACCTATGGCGATGTGTTCCATCAGAACGAGGTGGAGCAGTCGACCTACAACTTCGAACACGCCAATGTCGACAAGCTGTTCGAGCTGTTCGACTTCTATGAAAGCGAAGCCAACCGCCTGATCGAACTGGAGCTGCCGCTGCCCACCTACGAGATGGTGCTTAAGGCCTCGCACACCTTCAACCTGCTGGATGCGCGCCGGGCCATTTCGGTGACCGCGCGTCAGCAGTACATCCTGCGCGTGCGTGCCCTGGCTCGCGCCGTGGCGCAGAGCTATCTGCAAGCGCGGCGCAAACTCGGTTTCCCCCTCGCCGCCCCCGACCTGCGTGACGAAGTATTAGCCAAGCTGGAGGCAGCAGAATGAGTGCGCACGATTTTCTGGTAGAACTGGGCACCGAAGAGCTGCCGCCGAAAGCCCTGAAAACCCTCGGCGAAGCCTTTCTCGCCGGTATCGAAAAAGGCCTCAAAGCCGCCGGCCTGTCCTACAGCGCCACGCGCTATTACGCGGCACCGCGGCGCCTGGCCGTGCTGATCGAACAACTCGCCACCCAGCAACCGGATCGCACCCAGAACCTCGACGGCCCGCCCGTACAGGCGGCGTTCGACAAGGATGGCAACCCGACCCAGGCCGCCCTGGGCTTTGCCAAGAAATGCGGCGTCAACCTGGCCGATATCGACCGTAGCGGCCCCAAGCTGAAATTCAGCCAGAGCATTCCCGGCCAGGCCGCGGCCGGCCTGTTGCCGGCCATAGTCGAAACCTCGCTGAACGAACTGCCTATCCCGAAGCGCATGCGCTGGGGCGCGCGCAAGACCGAATTCGTCCGCCCGAGCCAGTGGCTGGTGATGCTCTTCGGTGACGAAGTCATCGACTGCGAAATCCTCGCCCAGCAAGCCGGCCGCGTATCCCGTGGCCACCGCTTCCACGCCAACCACGAAGTGCGCATCAGCGCGCCGGCCAACTACGCCGAAGACCTGCGCAGCGCTTATGTGATTGCCGATTTCAATGAGCGCCGCGCACAGATCGCCGCCCGCATCGACCAGCTCGCCGCCGAGCAGCAGGGCAGCGCCATCGTGCCGCCGGCGCTGCTGGATGAAGTCAGCGCCCTGGTCGAATGGCCGGTGCCGCTGGTCTGCTCGTTCGAGGAACGCTTCCTCGAAGTACCGCAGGAAGCGCTGATCACCACCATGCAGGACAACCAGAAGTACTTCTGCCTGCTCGATGCGGGCGGCAAGCTGCTGCCGCGCTTTATCACCGTGGCCAACGTCGAGAGCAAGGACCCGGCGCAGATCATTTCCGGCAACGAGAAGGTGGTGCGCCCGCGCCTGACCGATGCCGAGTTCTTCTTCAAGCAGGACAAGAAGCACAAGCTCGAGACCTTTAACCAACGCCTGGCCAATGTGGTGTTCCAGGCCCAGCTCGGCTCGGTCTACGACAAGGCCCAGCGGGTCTCGGCCCTGGCTGGTTTTATCGCCCAACGCATTGGTGGCGACGCCACCCGCGCGGCGCGCGCCGGCCTGCTGTGCAAGTGCGACCTGGCCAGTGAGATGGTCGGCGAGTTCCCGGAAATGCAGGGCATCGCCGGTTACTACTACGCCAAGCATGACGGCGAGCCGGAAGACGTGGCCCTGGCGCTGAACGAGCAATATATGCCGCGCGGTGCCGGTGCCGAACTGCCCAGCACCCTCACCGGTGCCGCCGTGGCCCTGGCCGACAAGCTCGACACCCTGGTCGGGATTTTCGGCATCGGCATGCTCCCCACCGGCAGCAAGGACCCCTATGCGCTACGCCGTGCGGCGCTGGGCGTGCTGCGCATCCTGATCGAGAAGCAGCTGGATCTGGACCTGGCCGAAGCCATTGCCTTCGCCATCCAGCAGTTCGACGGCAAAGTCAAAGCTGACGGCCTAACCCCCCAGGTGCAGGACTTTATCTTCGACCGCCTGCGCGCCCGTTATGAGGACGAAGGCGTCGACGTGGCCGTGTACCAGGCCGTGCGTGCGGTCGGGCCGACCTCGCCGCTGGACTTCGATCAGCGTGTGCAGGCCGTGCAGGTGTTCCGCAGCCTGCCGCAAGCCGCCGCTCTGGCCGCCGCCAACAAGCGCGTGTCGAATCTGCTGAGCAAGGCCGCAGGGCAAGTCGCGACCAGCGTCGCAGCGCATTACTTCGACAGCCCCAGCGAGTTCGCCCTCAACGCCGCCATCCAGCAGGCCGAGCAAGCGGTGCAACCGCTGGCCGCGGCGCGCCAGTACAACCTGGCCCTGAGCCAGCTGGCGAATC
>JBFJZW010000037.1:0-22716 GCA_041621875.1 Pseudomonas sp.
CGAATATATTGATATCCATATATCTTGTAAACCGTATATTCAGCCACGCCCAAGCCGACCCAGATCAATACCGAGCCCAGCGAGCCTGGCTAGACTCGCCACTCACCTAAGGACTCCAGCATGACCAACGCCCTTGAATCCTCAGTCCCTCAGGCCGGCTCACCGCTGGGCTTTTTCGAGCGTTACCTGACGCTCTGGGTATTGCTCTGCATCATCGGCGGTACCCTGCTCGGCCTGTTCGCGCCCGAGGCGGCGCAGGCCGTGGGCGCACTGGAAATCGCCCAGGTGAATATCCCGGTGGGCCTGCTGATCTGGGTGATGATCATCCCCATGCTGATCAAGATCGACTTCAGCGCCATTGGCGAGGTCTACCAGCAGCGCGCCGGCCTGGGCGTGACCCTGACCGTCAACTGGCTGATCAAGCCCTTCACCATGGCCTTTATGGCCTGGCTGTTTCTGCGCCATGTGTTCGCCGGCTGGCTGCCGGCCGAGCAGATCGACAGCTACGTGGCCGGGCTGATCCTGCTCGGTGCCGCGCCCTGCACCGCCATGGTGTTCGTCTGGAGCAACCTGTGCAGGGGCAACGCCAACTTCACCCTGACCCAGGTGGCGATCAACGACCTGGTGATGGTGTTCGCCTTCGCCCCCATAGTCGCCCTGCTGCTGGGCGTGTCGTCGATTCCGGTGCCCTGGGACACCCTGCTGCTGTCGGTGGTGATGTATATCGTTATCCCCCTGGCCATCGCCCAGTTTATCCGCGCGCGCCTGCTGCGTCGGGGCGAAGCGGTGCTACAAGCCATGCTGGCGCGAATCGGCCCATTCTCCATCCTCGCGTTGCTGGCCACCCTGGTGCTGCTGTTCTCCTTCCAGGGCCAGACCATAGTCGCCCAGCCGCTGATCATCGCCATGCTGGCGGTGCCGATTCTGTTGCAAACCCTGTTGATCGCCGCCCTGGGCTACTGGCTGTGCCGCCAGCTCAAGGTACGCCATGACGTGGCTGGACCGGCGGCGATGATCGGCGCGTCGAACTTCTTCGAGCTGGCGGTGGCCGTGGCCATCGCGCTGTACGGCTTCAACTCCGGCGCGGCACTGGCCACCGTGGTCGGCGTACTGATCGAGGTGCCGGTAATGCTCTGGCTGGTACGCATGGTCAATAACAGCAAGGGCTGGTACGAGCAGCGGAGCTGATCCTCGTCACTTGCACAATCTTGCGCATTTCTTCAGCCGGGGGCTGGCAGCCGATGCGGGCCGGCGTAGCATGGGGCGACCGGAGGTTTTATGGCGCAACTCGAGCACTTACAGGTTTTCCAGAGCATGCACAGCTCACCCAATACCCGCCTGCACCGCAGCGCCGAGTTGGGCGATGGGCTGGCCGCGGCCGTGTGGAGCAACCGTCATGATGCCCGCGACTACCAGGCCCCCAGCCATCACACCCTGTCCTGCTACCTGGCCGGCGGCACCGGCACCTTTCGCCGCGAAAGCCCGCACAGCAAGGGCGCGCCAGACAAGCTGTGCATCCTCCCCGCGGGCCATCAGTCGGCCTGGGTGATCAACGGTGAAATCCATCTGGCCCACCTGTATATCAGCCAGGAGCAGTTCGCCCTGGCGGCGGTCAATCTGCTGGATCGCGAACCCCGGGAACTGGAGCTGCGCGAGAGCACCTTTCTCGACGATGCGCAGCAGGCCCGGCGCTTTCGTCAGCTCAGCAGCCTGGACTGGAGCGAGCCGGGTGAACGCCTGCTGAGCAGCAGCCTGGCCCACGGCCTGATAAGCCACGCCCTGCTGAACCAGGTCGGTCGCCGCGAGGGCCTGCGCCTGAACGGCGGCCTGGCCCCGGGCCTGCGCCGCCGGGTGCGCGACTTTATCCAGGCCAATCTCGCCGAGCCGCTCAGCCTGGGCCAGCTGGCGGGGTTGTGCGCGCTGTCCGAATACCACTTCGCGCGAATGTTCCAGCTCAGCTTCGGCCTGCCGCCACACCGCTATGTGCTGGCCCAGCGCCTGCTGCAGGCACAGCAGTTGTTGCGCCACAGCCCGCTGCCCCTGGGCGAAGTGGCCCTGGCCTGCGGTTTTGCCAGTGCCAGCCATTTTAGCAACCGCTTCCGCCAGGCCCTCGGGGCGACGCCTGGGCAGTACCGCCAGGCACTCGCCGCGTCCTAAGCCGCAGGTACCGTGCCCGCGGCCAAGAGCTGCGCGCGCCGCGCCGCCAACTTGGCGACACACGGGGCCGCACAACAGCCTGCTAATCCGCCCGGGCTGTGCCAGAATCGTCGGCTGTCCTTTAGATACGCCTTCGCCATGCCACGCATCGCCTTTGCCACCCTGGGGTGGCGCTAATGCCCCTCGACCTGCTGCGTATTCGCCAGGAAGACTGGCGCGCGGAATTCGGCTCGGGTGACCTGCAGCGCGGCCAGGGCTACGCCGCCCTGGGCCGCAGCACCCTGCTCAGCCTCAAGGGCGACCTGCTGCTGGCCAGCTGCCGCGGCTCGGGCGCGCAGACCTACCACCAGCGCATCACCCTCAAGCCCTATGGCCAGGGCTGGAGCGTCAGCGGCCGCTGCAGCTGCCCGGTGGGCTTCAACTGCAAACATGTGGCCAGCGCCCTGCTGACCCTGCAGAACCAGCAGGACCAGGGCGTCGACCTGTCGCCCCTGATAGTGCCCAGCCCGGAATCGGTCGAACAGCTTGTTGAGCACGTGCAGCCCACGCCGGTGCTCAGCCTGGGCAGCCTGGTGCGGGTGCATTTCGATGCGCGCAAGGGCCGCATGCAGGAACAGACCCAGCACCGCGCCGCCCTGGCCTTCGACTACCAGGGCCATCTGGCCACGGGCAAGCCGGTCAAGGATCTGCTGATTAAACAGAGCCCGCACCTGAGTCTGCGCATCGTCCGCGCCGCCAGCCAGGAAGCCGCGCTGCGCAAGCGCCTGGAACAGACCGGCCTGCAGGTGGCACTGCGCCAGAGCGAAGCCCTGCCGGAGAGCGCCGGCGAGGCCTATGAACAACCCAATGAGGCGGCCTGGCTGCTGTTTGTTCGCGAACAGCTGCCGCGCCTGCGCGAGGAAGGCTGGGAAATCCGTATGCAGCCGGAGTTCCAGTTCAACCTGGCGCAGGTGGACGACTGGTACGCCACGGTCGAGGAAGACCCGGAACAGAACTGGTTCGACCTGGAGCTGGGTATCGAGGTGGAGGGCCAGCGCCTGAGCCTGCTGCCGATCCTGCTACAGGCGATCCGCCGCACGCCCTGGCTGCTCAATGGCGAGGCGCTGAACAAGCGCGATGATAACGAGGTGCTGCTGGTCAGCCTGCCGCACAACCACAAGCGCGTCGCCCTGCCCTTCGCCCGCCTCAAGCCGCTGCTGGCCACCCTCGGCGAGCTGTTCTTCCGCGAGCCGGGTGAGTCCAGCCAGCGCCTGCGCCTGTCGCGTCTGGATGCCGCGCGCCTGGACCAGCTGGCACAGGGCCCGGCCCTGAACTGGCACGGCGGCGCTCAGCTGCGCGACTTCGCCCAGCGCCTGCACAGCCTCAATGCCACGCAGGTGCAGGCCCCGCCAGGCCTACAGGCCGAGCTGCGGGCCTATCAGCTGCAGGGCCTGGCCTGGATGCAGGCCCTGGCCGAACTGGAGGTCGGCGGTTTGCTGGCCGACGATATGGGCCTGGGCAAGACCCTGCAGACCCTGGCTCATATCCTCTGCGAACAGCAGGCCGGACGCCTGCGCCAGCCGGCGCTGATCGTCATGCCCACCAGCCTGATCCCCAACTGGCAGGACGAGGCCGCGCGCTTCACCCCGCAGCTCCGGGTGCTGGCCCTGCACGGGCCCAAACGCCGAGCGCTGTTCAAGCAGATCGGCGAGCACGACATCATTCTCACCACCTACGCCCTGCTGCCCCGCGACCTCAAGGCGCTCAACGCGCACAGCTACCGCCTGCTGATTCTCGACGAAGCGCAGAACATCAAGAACCCGCGCAGCAAGGCCGCCCTGGCCGCCGGGCAGATACAGGCCGGACAGCGCCTGTGCCTGACCGGCACGCCGCTGGAAAATCACCTCGGCGAGCTGTGGTCGCTGTTCAATTTCCTCATGCCCGGCTGGCTGGGCGACAGCAAGAGCTTCGTGCGCGACTACCGCACGCCCATCGAGAAACAGGGCAACGCCCAACGCCTGGCGCACCTGTCCGGGCGGATCAAGCCCTTCGTGCTGCGCCGCAGCAAGGAACAGGTGGCCCGCGAGCTGCCGCCCAAGACCGAGATCACCCACTGGATCGAGCTGACCGCGGTGCAGCGCGACCGCTACGAAACCCTGCGCCTGGCCATGGACAAGAAGGTCCGCGCGGAAATCGCCCGCCAGGGCCTGGCCCGTAGCCAGATCGTGATTCTCGAAGCCCTGCTGCGCCTGCGCCAGGCCTGCTGCGACCTGCGCCTGCTCGGCGAAGATGGCGACGCGGCGCTGGGCGGCCACGACTCCGGCAAGCTGAGCGAGCTGCTGGCAATGCTCGAAGAACTGTTCGCCGAAGGCCGCCGGGTGCTGCTGTTTTCCCAGTTCACCTCGATGCTGACGCTGATCGAAAACGAATTAAAGGTGCGGCAGATCCCCTATGCCAAGCTCACCGGCAGCACTCAGGACCGCCGCACCCCGGTGCAGCAGTTCCAGGCCGGCGAACTGCCGATCTTCCTGATCAGCCTCAAGGCCGGCGGCGCGGGCCTCAACCTCACCGCTGCCGATACCGTGATCCATTTCGACCCCTGGTGGAACCCGGCCGCCGAAGCCCAGGCCAGCGACCGCGCCTACCGCATCGGCCAGGACAAGCCGGTGTTCGTCTACAAGCTGATCGCCCGCGGCAGCGTCGAGGAAAAGATCCAGCAACTGCAGCAGAGCAAAGCCGACCTGGCCCGCGGCCTGCTGGAGGGCGGCAGCCAGGCGCAGTGGCAGCTGGGCGAAGAAGACCTGCAGGCGCTGTTTGCGCCGTTAAGTGACTGACTCGCCTTAGAAGCGCCCCGGACGGCATAGCCCTGTCCGCGCGACGGTTATCCGGGTGACGCGGCCGCTCTGCTGCCGGCACTGGCAGGTATGCGCCCAGGGCAGGCGGCCATCAGCGTCGCCAACGCCAGAACAGCCATCTCAGCCCGCGGCCAAGCCGATTTCCTTGAGTCGGTGGCCCACCGCGACTATGGCTTCGATCGCCGGTTTCAACTCCTGGCCCAGGCCCGACAGGCTGTATTCGACACTGGGCGGCGAGGTGGGCAGCACCTTACGGATGACCACCCCTTCGGCCTCGAGCTTCTTCAGGCGGGCGCTGAGCACCTTGGCCGAAATACCGGGAATGTCCGCCTTCAACTCGCTGAAACGGCGCGGCTGCTGACTCAGGTACCAGATGATATTGGGCGTCCATTGACCGCCGATGATGCTCAGGCATTCGCTCAAGGGGCAACGCGGATGGGCTACGGGATTGCGCCGTCTCGGCAGCATGTTCACTCCTTGGCTAGCTAGTTACCAGATGGTTACCGGTAAATCTAACAACTAAAAGATTGTAGGTATACATAAGTAACCACGCTTGCCTAGACTGACTCCGCTGCAACGAAACGCCGGTGCTGGAGAGGCACTGGGCCGAACGCAAGCGCTGCAACGCAGGCTGATAAGGAAGTTACCGGCCCTCCGTCGGCATCAGCACTATGCCGGGTTTGCGGGAGCGGGTAACAGAGATGGACGGCGCGCCCGGCTAGGTGCATCCCGCTATAGGCGCGCCAATGCGCAGAGCGACAGCTCGAAACCAAGGTAGGAGAACATCATGTACAAGCTTTATTACATGCCCGGGGCCTGTTCACTGGCCATCCATGCGCTGCTCAATGAACTCAACCAGGACGTCGAACTGATCGACCGCCGCAAGGTCAGCGATTTCGACAAGCTGGGCTCCCGTGGCATGGTTCCCGTACTGGTCGATAACGGCCAGGTCATCCGCGAAGGCGCGGCGATCATTCTCTATCTGCTGGAGAAGCACAATAACCAGATGCTGCCCGAAGGTGGCCTGGATAAAGCCCGCTTTACCGAGTGGCTGATGTTCGCCAACGCCACCTTGCACCCGGCCTACAGCCGCCTGTTCTTTATCGGCAAGACCCTCGCCGACGGCCCGGCCAAGGAGCAGGCGCTGAACGCCGCCAGCAACATCATCAGCACGCTGTGGGCCTCGCTGGACGCACAGCTGGAGAACTCGACCTTTATCTTCGGCGAGCGCATTTCCGTAGTCGACATGATGTTGGCCGTGTACGCCAGCTGGGGCACCTACTTCCCGGTCGATATCCTGATGAGCGACAGGGTCAAGCGCATGATCGCGGCGGTGCAGACCCATCCGGCCTATATCAAGGCCATCGCGGACGAGCAGGTCGCCTCGCAGTAACGGCGCGCGCCTATGCTTCGCCAGGCCTTTCGGGCGCGAAAGGCCTGGTCGCGTTCAAGACCACAGGACCCGGTTATGCGTTTCTTCAACGATCTGTCCCTTTCCTCTATCAATGCCGGGTTCGTCACGGTGTTGGTGGGTTTCACCAGCTCCGCCGTTCTGGTCTTCCAGGCCGCCCAGGCATTGGGAGCCACGCCGGCGCAGATTGGCTCGTGGATGCTCGCCCTGTGCATCGGCATGGGCGTGACCGGCATCGCCCTGTCGTTGCGCTACAAGGCACCGATCGCGATTGCCTGGTCCACCTCCGGGGCGGCGATCCTGATCACCAGCGCTCCCAGCGTTTCACTGCAGGAAGCCACCGGGGCCTTTATCGTCTGCGGCGCGCTGATCGCCCTGTGCGGATTCAGCGGCTGGTTCGAACGCATCGTCAAGCACATCCCCCTGGCCATCGCCGCCGGCATGCTGGCCGGCATATTGCTGCGCTTCGGCCTGGATGCATTCACGGCCATGCAAACCCAGTTCAGCCTGGTGTTTCCCATGTTCCTCTCTTATCTGCTGGCACGCCGCCTGCTGCCCAGGTATGCAGTCATGCTGCCGTTGCTCGTTGGCATCTGCATCGCCGCAGGCACCGGCATGCTGAATTTCCAGGGAGTCGACCTGACCTTGGCCAGGCCCGAGTTCGTCGAGCCCAGCTTCAGCCTGCAGGCCATGATCGGTGTCGCCCTGCCGCTGTTCGCCGTGACCATGGCCTCGCAAAACATCCCGGGCCTGACCGTGCTGCGCGCCTCCGGCTACCAGACGCCCAGCTCGCCACTGATTGGCTGGACCGGCGTGGCGACCTTACTGCTGGCCCCCTTCGGCGCTTACGCCTTGAATCTGGCGACCATCACCGCGGCCATCTGCACCGGCAAGGAAGCCCATGAGGACCCGAAAAAACGTTATGCGGCAGCGGTCGCGGCGGGCTTCTTCTATCTGCTGGTGGGCATCTTCGGTGCCACAGTGGGCGCGCTCTTTATGGCATTCCCCAATGAACTGATTCTGGCCATCGCCGGCCTGGCCCTGCTCGGCACCATAGGCAATGGCCTGGCCAGCGCCCTGCTGGAAGAGCGGCACCGCGAAACGGCCTTGATCACCTTTCTGGTAACCGCCTCGGGGGTTTCCCTGCTGGGCATCGGTTCGGCCTTCTGGGGCATGCTGGCCGGGGCACTGTCTATGCTGTTGCTCCACGCCCAACCGACGCTGCTGAGCGCATGGCACCGGCGTGGCCAGCGGGCCGCCACGCTCGATAAAACCCTGGAATAAATCCAATGACGCGTGGATATGACTGTTGCCGGGAGGTGGAGCAGCTGCTCAAGAGCCTGTACCACCAAGGCACCCGGCCCGGTTAGCACGCCCGTCGACCAAGGCAAGCCGGTGCTCGTCTGTATTGGCGGTGCGCACGGCGCACCCTACGGACGGACGAGCAATTAGCGCTGGGCAAAGTCGCGCGAGTTCTTTATGCTCGCCACCACTGTACGAATAAACAGTTAACTCCCCGTAACCCATCAGCGTGAAGGCGTAGAGGTGATGAATGGCCGTCGAAGTGGTGTACCGCAGCAGCCGAGATTTGGAGCGTTTGTTTATGGATAAAGCCGAAGCCGATCGCCATGACAAGATGCTCGAGCTGGCCGAGCTGTTGACCGATGTGTTGCAGAAAGCCGTGCCTACGCTGAATGAGCAGCAGGGTGAGGAACTGGGGATCTTTATGGCGAAGAACCGTGAAATCTTCGCCAAGGCCTTCAAGAACCAGCCCGATGCCCTGAGCGAGCTGGGTGAAGCCCAAGCCGAGTAACCCCCAGCGACCCACCTCTCCGCCACCGGATTGCAGCGCGTGTCGTGCTTTATCCGGGCTAGCGGCTGGGTAC
The DNA here is from genome assembly GCA_041621875.1 of Pseudomonas sp. GTDB lineage: Bacteria > Pseudomonadota > Gammaproteobacteria > Pseudomonadales > Pseudomonadaceae > Aquipseudomonas. Next base: position 8,289 of record JBFJZW010000037.1, read on the forward strand.
CCTAGCATTTGAGAGCACCCGCCCCGTAGGAGCGGGCCATGCCCGCGATGTTTTTCAGCCTTGCGGGTGGATGACGCCGTTCTCATCCACCCTCGCGATGTGGCGGATGGATAAAGCGCCATCCACCCTACATAGCTACACCAGGCCTATGCGGCTTATCACCCCTCCCGCTGTTCCAGCGCCTGCACCAGCGCCTTGAGAAAACGCGCGGCCTCGCCGCCGGTGACCGCGCGGTGGTCGAAGGTCAGCGACAGCGGCAGGATCGGGTGCACTTCCACCTTGCCCTTGACCGCCACCGGCTCGTCGCGAATGCCGCCGGCCCCGATGATCGCCACCTGGGGCGGCATCACGATGGGGTTGGCGTAGCGGCCGAACAGGGTGCCGAAGTTGGACAGCGTCAGGGTCGCCCCCATCATTTCCTGAGGCGGGATGGAGCGCGCCTTGACGTCGGCGCGCAAGCGCGCGGCACCCGCTTTCAGGTCCTCGGCGCTGCGCGCGCCGACATTGCGCAGTACCGGCACGAACAGGCCGTCGGGGCTGTCCACGGCGATGCCCAGGTCGAGTTGTTCATGTTGTTTGAGCGACAGGTTCTTGCCATCGAACCAGCTGTTGAGCAGCGGTTCCACCCGGCAGGCCGCGGCAATCGCCTGGGCCAGGCGCACCAACGGGTCGCGGGCCTCGGCCCAGAGGTGCAGGTCGGCATCACCGACTATCACCACCGGCACCACTTCGGCGTGGGCGCGGGCCATATTGATCGCCATGCTGCGCCGCACCCCGCGCAGCTTCTCGCCGCCAAACCGGTCCCGCGCCGTCTGGGTCGCCGCCTCGACATCGGCGCGGGTAATCAGGCCATCCGTGCCGCTACCCGCCAGGCGGCCCAGGTCCACCCCCAGCTGTCGTGCCAGCTGGCGCACCGCCGGGGTCGCCCGCGGGGCCAGGTGCTCGCGGGTGGACGGCGCGGCCCCGACGAAGAAACTGTCGGCCTGGGCGGCACCGCCACCTTCCAGGCGACCGACCACGGTGCCGGCATCAGCCTCGCCTTCGTAGGCGAGCAGCGGCTCGCCGACATGCAGGATGTCGCCCTCGGCCCCGAAGGTTTTCACCACCACGCCGTCGTAGGGCGCGGGAATATCGACTATGGCCTTGGCCGTCTCCACCGAGACCAGCAGCTGATCGGCCTTGACCTCGTCGCCGGCCTTGATGTGCCACTCGACGATTTCGGCGTCCTGCAGCCCCTCGCCCAGGTCGGGCAGTTTGAAATATTTCATCGAGCGTCCTCCCGTAGGGTGCGCCGTGCGCACCACTCCTTACCGTTCAGGCGTAATTCAGCACCGCCTCGCAGGCCGTGACTATGTCGGAGGCATCAGGGATATACAGACCCTCCAGGCGGTACAGCGGCGGCGGAATATCCGGCGCGGTCACCCGCTGGATCGGTGCCTGCAGATCGAGCAAGGCACGCTCGTAGAGGCTGGCGGCGATCTCCGCGCCAACCCCGCAGCTTTTCGGTGCCTCGTGCACGATCACGCAGCGCCCGGTCTTGCGCACCGAAGCCTCCAGGGTGTCCAGATCCAGCGGCTTGATGCAGGCCACATCGATCAGCTCCACCGACACGCCGCGCTCGGCCAGCAGCTCGACGGCCTGCTGGCATTCGTGGATGCTCGCGCCCCAGCTGATCAGGCTTAGGTCGCTGCCCTCGCGCAGGGTGAAGCAACTGTCCAGGGGCAGGCGCTTGCCGTCGTCGTGCAGTTCCTGAGGGTTCATCCGATAGAGCCGGGTCGGCTCGAGAAAGATCACCGGATCGGGGTCGTCGATGGCCGCCAGCAGCAGGCCATAGGCCCGTGCCGGCGACGAGGGAATAACCACGCGCAGGCCGGGAATATGGGCGAACATCGCCTCGGTACTTTCGCTGTGGTGCTCGGGGGCGCGGATGCCGGCCCCCATCGGCGTGCGCAACACCATGGGGCAGCTCAAGCGGCCGCGGGTACGGTTGCGCAGGCGGCTGGCATGGGACACCAACTGATCCAGCGCCGGGTAGATAAAGCCCATGAACTGGATTTCCATCACCGGCTTCAGGCCCTGGGCGGCCATGCCCACCGCCAGGCCGGCGATCATGGTTTCCGCCAGGGGGGTGTCGATCACCCGCTTGATGCCGAAGGCGTCGCGCAGCCCGGCGGTGGCACGGAACACCCCACCGTTGACGCCGATGTCCTCGCCCAGCGCGACCACGTTCTCGTCCTCGTACATGGCCCGGTGCAGGGCCAGATTGACCGCCTCGAGCAGGCTGACTTTGTCACTGGGCATGGCCGTTCCCTCCTCGTTCAGCGGCCGCCCTGCGTCGCGCCGCCCGCTCCAGGAACATCTCGCGCTGTTCGGCCAGGGCGGCCGGCCACTGCTCGTAGACATAGTCCAGCGCCGCCGCCGCAGGCGGATCGCCGACTGCCTCGAAGGCCTCCACGGCCTGCTGCACCAGGGCCTGGCACTCGCCGATCAGCGCCTGCTCGCGGCCCTCGTCCCACAGCCCCTGAACCACCATAAAGCGCTGCAGGCGCCTGATCGGCTCTTCCTGCCAGGCCTGCTTGACCTCCTCGCTGCTGCGGTAGCGGGTGGCATCGTCAGCGGTGGTGTGATCGCCCAGGCGATAGCTCAGGCACTCCAGCAGCACCGGGCCCTTGCCGTGACGGGCGCGTTCCAGGGCCGCCTGCATGCGGGCGTAGAGCGCCAGCACATCGTTGCCGTCCACCTGCTCGCCAGGGAAGCCGGCCCCCATGGCCTTCTGCGCCAGGGTCGGTGCGCCGCACTGGATGCGCCGCGGCACCGAAATGGCCCACTGATTGTTGTTGACCACGAACACCACCGGCAGCTGCCAGGCCCCGGCGACGTTCAGCGCTTCGAGAAAGTCGCCCTTGCTGGTCGCCCCATCGCCGCAGGTGGTCACCGCCACCCGGTGTTCGCCGCGGATCTTGAACGCGCTGGCCACCCCGCAGGCGTGCAGGGCCTGGGTGGCGATCGGCACGCAAAGCGGGAAGTCCTGGGCCACGGCCGGGTCGGCATAGGCACTGCCGCGCTCGTCACCGCCCCAGTAGAGGAGGATTTCCTCCATCTTCACCCCGCGCATCAGCTGCACCGCGGTATCGCGGTAATAGGGCACCAGCACGTCCTCGGCCTGCATCAGCGCACCGATGGCCACGCCTATGGCTTCCTGGCCCAGGGTCGGCGCATAGGTACCGATGCGGCCGGTGCGTTGCAGCGCCACAGCCTTCTGGTCGAACAGGCGGGTCAGCACCATCTGCCGGTACAGGCGCGCCAGCAGCGCGGAGTCGTCGGCCCAGGCCGGTAGCCCGTCAAGCAGGCAGCCCTGGGGATCGAGAATGCGGGTATAGGGCAGTTTCAGACTGTCAGGCATTGCTGTACTCCTCGACATCTTGTGGATGTCCACCGAGCTGCAGGCTTATGGCCCACAGCCAGCCCGTGTGGCCTTACTCAAGGCCCGTAAAGCAGCCGCTCGGCCAGGTCATCGGCCACCCGCGAGGGCGGCCGCTTGTCGGCCTGGGCATGGGCGTAGATTTCGGTCAGGCGCAGGCTGATCTGGCTCAGGTGGTTGGTAATGGCCAGCAGACTTTCGCCACGATGGCGCAGGGCAACATAGATCAGCCCGCCGGCGTTGATCACATAATCCGGCGCATAGAGAATCCCACGCGCCTGCAGGGTGTCGGCCACATCGCTGCTGGCCAGCTGATTGTTGGCCGCCCCGGCAACCGCCGAGCAACGCAGATGACCAGCCGTCTCGGCATTGAGCACGCCACCCAGGCCGCAGGGCGCAAGAATGTCGCAAGGGGTGGTGAGCAGGGCCTCGCTGGCCACCGGATGGGCTCCCAGTTGCTCCACCGCCAGTTGCACCCGCCCCACATCCAGATCGCTGACCAGCAGTTCGGCACCGGCGGCATGCAGCTGCTCGGCCAGGGCATAGCCGACATGCCCCAGGCCCTGGACCGCCACGCGCAAGCCCTCCAGATTGTCGCCGCCCAGGCGCGCCATGGCCGTGGCACGAATTCCGGTGAACACGCCCATGGCCGTATGCGGCGAGGGGTCACCCTCCGCCGTGGTACTGGTGACGTGCTGGGTATGCTGGGCGATGCAGTCCATGTCGGCGCTGGAGGTGCCGCTGTCCATGGCGGTGATGTAGTGGCCGTTAAGGGTTTCGATAAAGCGGCCGAAGGCCTCGAACAGCGCGCCGCGGTTGTCGACATGAGCCGGGCGCATGATTACCGCCTTGCCGCCGCCATGGGCCACACCGGCCAGCGCCGCCTTGTAGCTCATGCCCTTGGCCAGGCGCAGGGCATCCTCGATGGCACTCTGCTCGTCGACGTAGCTGAGGTAGCGGCAGCCACCCAGGGCAGGCCCCAGGCGGCTGTTGTGAATGGCGATAATAGCCTTGAGCCCGGTTTGCGGGTCCTGGGCGAAGTGCAGCGACTCCAGCCGGGCGGTTTCCATCATGGCGAACATGCAGTGGCTCCCGTACTGATTTGCCTCTCAGTATAGGCAGAGGTCCGCCCGTCATAGTTCCGGTGGTCAGCTCGCACGCCCAGCACAGCCGGCAGCGCCAGGTCGCTAAATAGACTGGACGCGAGGGCGGCCCTTGGCTACAAAGCCAGAAGCCGGGGCTGTTGGCATTTCGCTGCGACCGGCCCGGGGGACTGCCATGAATCCACGCGCCGCCTGCCTTGCCTGCCTGGACAAACAACCTGCCGCCGCCTTCGAGGCGGCGCTGTGGATAGCCGTCGAACACCAGCCGGATCTGCGGCCGGCCGAGGTGCTGCGCGAACTCGACAGTTTGCAGCATCAGGTCGCTCAGGGCCTGCCCGCAGGCCCTGCCCCGGAGCTGGGGCAGGCGCTGCTGCGGCGTCTCAACCAGCTGGATTTTCACCCGGAAGACGAGCAGCCCCTGCGCCCCCGGGCCGCACTGCTGGATCAGGTGCTGCATCGCCGCCGCGGCCAGCCGCTGAGCCTGGCGCTGCTGGCCCTGGAGCTGGCCAGGCGACTGGAGATTGCCTTGCAGGGAGTGAATTTCCCCGGGCACTTTCTGCTGCGCGTGCCCGGGGCCGATCACCTGCTCGACCCGTGCAGCGGTCGCCGTCTGTATACCCGCGAATGCCGCGAGCTACTACTCAACCATATGGGCCCCGCCGTCGAACTCAACGCCAGCCACCTGCAGGCCTGCGATGGCCAGACCATGCTGCAGCGCCTGTCGCGCAACCTGCGGCACCTGCATCAGGAGGCCGGCGACTACCTGGCCGCATTGAAAGACGCCGAGCGGGTGCTGCAACTGGGTACGCCCCACCTGCACGACCACCTGGCCCGCGCCGAACTCTATCAGTTGCTCGAATGCCCGCAAGGCGAGCGCTTCGATCTGCAGCACGCCATCCTGCTCTGCGACGACCCGGTCCAACGCCTGTACCTCAGCCAGCGCCTGCGCTTGCTGCACGATATAGCGGCGCTGCATTGAACCGGCGCTAGGGCGATCAATGCGCAGCAACCCAGGCCGCGTTTTTTCGGTGCGCACAGCGCACCCTACAAGAAGCCCAACGCCTTGGCCTTGGCCACCGCCTGGGTACGCCGCGCCACACCGAGCTTGCCGTTGATGCGCCGCGCATGGGTCTTGACCGTATGCAGGGAGATAAACAGCTGTTCGGCGACTTCCTGGTTGGACAGGCCCTGGGCGATCAGGCCGAGCACCGCCAGTTCACGGCAGCTCAGCTGCATGGCCGCACTGCCGGGCGTGACGGCTGGCTGAGGGCCATGTTCGGGATCGGCCACGGCAAACCACAGGCACTGGTAATCCAGGCGCAGGCGCAGGGCCTGGGCGGCCTGACGCGCCTGTTTGGCAGTTGCCTCGTCGTCCCACTGCGCACAGGCCTCGGCATAGCTCAGCCAGAGTTCGCAGGCCAGGGCCTGACGCCCCTGCGCCAGGGCCTGTTCGAGCAGGGCCTGCAACGGCGCGCGCACATCCGCGCCCTCCTCCAGATCGAGCTGCAGCAGCAACAGCTGAAAGCGCGGGATCATCTCGGGGAAATTCGGCGGCGGCAGCATGACCTTGACCCGCCGGGCGTAGCCGAGCACCCGGGTGGCCGCTTCGCGGGCCCGCTGGCGATGCCCTTGATGCAGCCACAGGCGACCGCTGGCCAGCAGCAGGGTGCCGCGGTAGAGGGTTTCGCTGACCCGCTGCCGCTGCATCAGCCGTTCGGCCTGCGCCAACTGAGCGAAGGCCGTGGCCAGATCGCCCTCGCCGGCGGCCAGATCGGCCAGGCCCAAATAGCCATGAAAGGCCCCCGGGTCGCCGCAGCGCAGGGCATCGTCGAGACCTGCCTGAAGCAGTTGCGCAGCCTCCTCGCGGCGGCCCTGGCGCAGGCTCAAGCGTCCCAAGCGCAGCTGTGCGCGCCCCAGTACCGGAGTCTCGCGCAGGACCGCGAGGTCGCTGGAAGCCAACACCCGCTGGAGCAGGGCCTCGGCCCGGGCGAACTCGCCACGGGCTTCCAGCAACAGGGCGTGATCGAGTTCCAGCAGGGCTTCGAACACCAGGCTGCCGCATTCCCGCGCCTGCCGTAGCGCCGTGTAGCTGAGTTGCTGGGCCCGTTCCAGATCGCCCTCGCCGATGGCCACCTGGGTCAGTATCGAGCGACACAGCAGGGCCTGCGCCCAGGCGCTTGGCGGCAGGTTCGGCAACGCTTCCAACAGCTGCTCGCGGCTGCTTACCGCGCAGCCGCGGCCGTAGGCGGCAATGCCCTGAATCGCCTGCCACTGGGCGAACAGTTCGCGGGTGCGCGGGCCATCGCCGCGCGGCTGAAAGCGCGCCAGCTGATCGACGCAAGCCAGCGCCTCATCCAGTCGGCCGACCAGCAGCAGCACCCAGGCATTCAGCAGAATCAGCCGCGGCGTGCTCAGCAGCAGGCTGTCCGGCAGCTCGGCGCGCCAGCCGAGAATCAGCGCCAGGTCCTGGCCCTGTAGCAGCTGCTCTTCGGTAAAACGTTCGAGAAAGCTGCCGGCCACCTCCGGCTGCCCGCCCAGCAGCGCATGCTCCACAGCCGCGCGGATGTCGCCCTGGGCGGCGAACCACTGACTGGCATGCAGGTGCAGGCTGTGGCACGGCAACGCCCGGGCAGAGCGACGCAGCAGCGTCGCCACCGGGGCGAACAGGGCGAACCAGCCCTTGTGGTTTTCCAGCTCGTGGATAAAGGCCCCGCGCTCGGCCAGCTGACGCATCCATTCGCCACCCTCGCCGACCCCGAACAGGTGCTCGCACAGGTCGTAATTGAAACGCGGCAGCTGTGCCAGCTGCTGCAGGATCTGCAGCAGTTCGTGGGGCAGCTCCTGCAGCACTTCGCGCGTCAGGTAATCACGCAGCAGTTCGCCATGCTGTTCATCCAGCGGCGCAGCCAGCGTATCCGGCTCGCCCTGGGTCGCCAGAATGCGCAGACGCAAGGCCGCCGGCCAGCCCTGGGTCGCCCCGTGCAGGGCTTCGGCCCAGGCACCGCGGGGCGGCTGCAGCTGCCCCAGCCAGGCCGAGACCTCGGCGGCGCTGAACAGCAGATCGCTGGGCCCCAGCTCGAGCAGTTCGCCCTCCAGCAGCAGACGCGGCAGGTTGCACGCCGGCCGCCGTCGGCTGCCCAGCCACCAGCAGATACCCGCGGCAGCGGCATTGAGCAAATGATTCAGGTAGGTATCCAGCTCGTCCGCCGGCGCGACCGGATAGTCGTTGAGCACCAGCCACAGGCGACGCGGTTCCTGCGCCAGGGCCGCCAGCAGCTCGCTGCTGCTCAGGTCCGCGGCATAGCCCAGGGCCTGGCACAGCAGCTGGCAGAGTTGTCCGGGGTCCAGGCCGGGTACCGCACAGTTGAGCCAGAGCAGTTCATGGTCCGGTGGGCATTGGCGGGCGCAATCGGCCAGCAGCACGCTCTTGCCGAAACCGGCCGGAGCGATCAGCAGGCGCAGCCGGCAGTCGTAGGCCAGCAGCCGCTGCAACAGCGCCTGGCGCGGGATATGCCCGGGCGGTTGACGCAACAGGCGGCCCTGAGCGCCGGGCGGCGCAGCTATAAGCGGGGATGGCGCGTAGGCGGTCATGGGATCGGCGGCTACTGCTCAGGCTGGGAGCCTTGAGGCTAGCCCCATAACGGCCACCCCAGTAGTTGTATTTGCCTTGCTGATACACAGCGATAAAAAAGGCGGCCCGAGGGCCGCCCAATCACGGAGTAACAATCACAAGGTCGCGCTTTGGGTTTTAACGCACCCCCGCGCTGCGCAGGGCGGCCGGGGTGTAGTCGGCACCGCTGGCCTGGAAACCGAAGCTGTAGGCGGACTTCTCCTCGTTCTTCATGCCCAGGGCCAGGTAGCGACCGGCGATCACGTCGTACAGCGCTTCCAGGGTGTAGCCGGTCATCTTCTGGTGGTAATAGCTCTGCGCATGCCCCTCGGCAACCCGCCACAACTGGCCACGGCCGTCGTAGTGGTCGACCAGGGCCAGCTGCCAGCTGTCCTCGTCGAAGTACATATGGCGCTTGGCGTAGATATGCCGCTCGCCGGACTTCAGCGTGGCCTCCACTTCCCACACCCGGTGCAGCTCGTAGCGGGTCAGGTCCTGGTTGATATGCCCGGCCTTGATCACGTCGTCGTACTTGAGCGCGGGCGAGTCCAGCTTGTAGCTGTTGTAGGGGATATACATCTCCTTCTTGCCCACCAGCTTCCAGTCGTAACGATCTGGCGCACCGGAGAACAGGTCGAAGTTGTCCGCGGTACGCATGCCGTCGGCGGCGGTGCCCGGGCCGTCGTAGGCCACCTGCGGGGCACGGCGCACGCGGCGCTGACCGGCGTTGTAGATCCACGCCAGGCGCGGCTCCTTGACCTGGTCGATGGTCTCGTGAACCAGCAGCACGTTACCGGCCAGGCGCGACGGCGCGGTCACCCGCTGCTTGAAGTAGAGCAGGATATTGGCAGCCTTGGCCGGGTCGACATCGGGCATATCCGAGGGAAAGGCGATTTCGTCCTCGAATTTGACCAGGCTGTAGGAACCATTGGTCTGCGGCGTGGCCTGGGTGATCCAGCGACGCACATTGCCGCCGCGGTAGCGGGTGATATGGTTCCACACCACCTCGACCCCGTTCTTGGGAATCGGGAAGGCGTAGTAGCGGCTGTCACTGAAGTTCTGCAGGCCGTTGCCGCCATCCACCGGAATGGTATTGAGCGCACTCTGCTTGGCCGCGGCATAGATGGCATCGGGTACCGCTGCACTACGATGGGTCGGATAGACCGGGATCTTGTAGCTGTCGGGGTAACGCTTGAGCATCGCCAACTGGCCGGCGGACAGTTTGTCCTGGTACTGCGCGGCATTGGCGGCGGTGATGGTGAACAGCGGCTGCTCACTGGCGAACGGGTCGGCAAGGAAGCCCTTGCCATCCACCGCGCCGGCATTGGTCGGCAGGCCGCCGGTCCAGGCGGGGATACTGCCGTCGGCGTTGCCGGCCATTTCCGCGCCCAGCGGCGTCAGGCTGGTACCCAGTTGCGCCGCCTCCTCCGGAGTCACGGCGGCCATCAGACTGCTGGCCAACAGGCTCAGTGTCAGCGCTCCGGTTTGCAGGATTCTTGTGCTTTTCATTGTTTACGGATCCTTTGCGCAGGTTGATCAGAAGTTCACGCCAAAACTCAGGGCGACGAAATCACGGTCGGTGACGGTGTTGTATTCACCACCGAAGAAATCTGTATAGCTCAAGCTGGCGGTATAGGTGTTCTGGTAGTCGGCATTCAGGCCGATGCTGATGGCCTTGCTGCCTTCGTTGAAGTTCGGCCCGTAACCGTCGACGTCATGCGACCAGGCCACGCTCGGGGTCAGGTTGATACCGGCAAACACGTTGCTGTAGTCGGCGCTGGCGCGTAGGCGATAGCCCCAGGAACTGCTGGTGTAGAAACCGTCGCCCTGGCACTCGTCGGGATTGGCGGCGTTGAACGCACCGCACACACCCGGCACGCTGAACTCGCCGGCCCCATAGATGGGGTCGCGACCAAAGCGCAGCTCGCCGATATCGTCGCTGATGCCACTTATATGGTTATAGCCGACTTCGCCGAGCAGGGTCAGGCGGCTGGCCCCCAGCACCCGGTCAATAAAGTGCACGGCCGTGACCTGTGCCTGGGTAAAGGGCTTGCGTTCGTAGCCGTGGATATCGGCCCCGGAAACGTTCTCTGCGTGACCGGACTCGAATACCGGATTGAAGGGCAGCCCCAGCGCACCAAAGGACAGGTCGGTGGAGTTGATTTGCATCGGCATATTCGGCCGGTAGCTGACCTCGCCGGACAGCGCGGTGCCGCCGACATTGGTCTGGAAGCTCAGGCCGTAGAGGCGGATGTCTTCCGGATACTCGAGGAAGTAGCCGGCATTCGGTGCGCCGGGAATAAAGCTGACGAAGTTCGGTGTGGTGGTACGGATGGTGCTGAACACCGGGCCGCGGCTGTGGTAGTTCATCGCATAGAGACCGAACTCGGTGTCGTTCAACGACTCGGCGTACCAGCGCAAGGCCAGGCCGTACTGACCACTGTCGCGGGCGTCCCGATCGCCGGCGCGGGGGATATAGGCATTGTCGACAAACGAGTTGGTCGACTCGCCCGGCGGCAGATCAGGCCCCAGCACCACCAGGCGATCCTCGCAGCCATCGGCCAGGACATCGGCGGTGGAGAAGAAGGTGCCGCAGTTATCGACGATGGTCTGGTCCCACTCCAACTGATAGAAGGCCTCCATGCTCACGGAGTCGGTCAGGCTCTGCGATACGTAGAGCATATTGACCGGGATCAGCCCCTCCTTGATCTCCGCGCCGGGACGGCGGAAAGCGGCGACGTCGATCGGATTGATCGAGTTGATCGAGTTGCCGATAAAGGTGCTCTCTCCCCAGCTGACCACCTGCTTGCCGACCCGCACACTGCCCGGCAGATCGCCGATGTTGTAGTTGTGGTAGATAAAGGCATCGAGGATCTGCGCGCCGGAGGCCTGCGCCGCTTCCTTGCGGTTGTGATCGTCGATGTCATAGAACAGGCGACTCTCGTCCTTGGTCTCGAAGTCGTACCAGTACTTGCCGCGGACAAAGACCCCGGTATCGCCGTACTTGAGCTCCAGGTCGTGAATACCCTTGAAGATCTTCGAGAAGGTCTCGCCCTTCTTGAAGTTCAGCCGGCCGTCATCCGAGGTGCGCGATGAGGCTTTGCCGCCGCTGGCGACCGAGACGAAATCAGGATCCGCGCCGCGCACCGACCAACTGGCCCCCACGGACAGCTGGGAGTCGAACTGCGCCTCGACCTCGCCGATATTGAAAGTGACAGCCTGGACAGGCGCGACACAGCCCAGAGCGATGGCGGAAGCCAAGGCGCAGGGCTGGAAGATTGCATGTCTTGTTTTTGTTCTCATGCGGCTCTCCTGGAAAGCGGGTTACGTGTTGAAGCCCCAAGCTACCCAGCCCCCCGCCAGTGGATAAGCGCCCGAAAGAGGTATTTGCCCTGTCAGCCGAAAGAGTGAACAGGGCTCTACCGCGCATGATTTCAGGCCAGCCATGGACCCACGCAATGGTCGACCATAGCCTCGGTGAATGACCGCCATGCCAGCGCTGCCGCGGCCTGCGCCAGGGTTCGCGGCGCACCGGGGCTGGAGATCGGCAGTTGTCCGGCGGAACTGTAATGAATTCAATACGACGTAATGGAAACGACACGAAACTGTCAGGCCGCGACATCAGTGCCCTGCCCGCCCAGAGGCGCTGTCAACTCGGCATAAGCGTATCGAATTCGCTACAATGCAATGCATCAAAAATCATGGAAAATATATAAGTAATTGTTTTTATTGAATATTTTTATAATGGCACTCACCTTGCTATGGTCTTTCCACCTTTCCGCTCGTTGCCAGGCACGAGCGCCCCTGCACATCGCCCCCAGCAGAAAGGGCGAGTCACCACCCTTGAGGAGTTCACATGAGCGAATTGCGTTTTACCGTCGAGCACGAATGGCTGCGTCAGGATGCCGATGGTCTGGTTACCGTGGGCATCACCGCCTATGCCCAGGAAGCCCTGGGTGACGTGGTGTTCGTACAGCTGCCGGAAACTCAGAGCTACGTCGTGGGTGACGAAGTGGCGGTGCTGGAATCGGTAAAAGCGGCGAGCACTATCGCCATGCCGCTGGACGGTGAGGTGGTCGAGGTCAATGGCGAGCTAGAATCCAGCCCTGAGCTGGTCAACGAAGAGCCCCTGGGCAAGGGCTGGTTCTTCCGTTTCCGTCCGGCCAATGCCAGCGCGGTAGCCGACCTGCTCGACCAGGCCGCCTACGAGCGCCTGCTCAACGCCAATGCTGACGCCTGAGAGATTGTGATGACCAAGCTGACCACCCACAACGAATTTATCGCTCGGCATATCGGCCCGCGTGACGCCGATACCGCTGCCATGCTCGAACTGCTCGGCTATGCCAGCATCGACGCGCTGACCGATAACGTCATCCCCGAGAGCATCAAGGGCACCAGCGTGCTGGGTGCTCAGCCGGGCCTGTCGGAAGCCGACGCCCTGGCCAAGATCAAGGCCATCGCAGGTAAGAACCAGCAATTCAAGACCTATATCGGCCAGGGCTACTACGGCACCCTGACGCCGAGCCCGATCCTGCGCAACCTGTTGGAAAACCCGGCCTGGTACACCGCCTACACCCCGTACCAGCCGGAGATTTCCCAGGGCCGCCTGGAGTCCTTGCTGAACTTCCAGACCCTGATCAGCGACCTTACCGGCATGCAGATTGCCAACGCCTCGCTGCTGGATGAAGCCACCGCCGCTGCCGAAGCCATGACCTTCTGCAAGCGCCTGTCGAAGAACAAGGCCAGCAACACCTTCTTCGCCTCCCAGCACTGCCACCCGCAGACCCTCGACGTGCTGCGCACCCGTGCCGAGCCGCTGGGCATCACCGTTGAGATCGGCGACGAAGCCGCGATCAGCGATGCCAGCGCCTACTTCGGCGCGCTGCTGCAATACCCGGCGAGCAATGGCGACATCTTCGACTACCGCGAGCTGGTCGAGCGTTTCCACGCCGCCAATGCCCTGGTTGCCGTCGCCGCCGACCTGCTGGCCCTGTGTCTGCTGACCGCGCCGGGCGAGTTCGGTGCCGACGTGGCCCTGGGCAGCGCCCAGCGTTTCGGTGTGCCGCTGGGCTTCGGTGGCCCGCACGCGGCCTACTTCGCCACCCGCGACGCGTTCAAGCGCGATATGCCGGGCCGTCTGGTCGGCATGTCGATCGACCGTTTCGGCAAGCCGGCTCTGCGCCTGGCCATGCAGACCCGCGAGCAACATATCCGCCGCGAAAAGGCCACCAGTAACATCTGTACCGCCCAGGTGCTGCTGGCCAATATCGCCAGCATGTATGCCGTGTACCACGGCCCGCAAGGCCTGACCCAGATCGCCCAGCGCGTGCACCAGTTCACCGCGATTCTGGCCCAGGGCCTGCGCGCCCTGGGTTACAGCGTCGAGCAGGAATTCTTCTTCGACACCCTGACCGTCGCCAGCGGCGCACGCACCGCGCAACTGCACCAGCAGGCGCGCGCGATGGACATCAACCTGCGCGAGATCGACGGTGAGCGCCTGGGCCTGTCCCTGGACGAAACCACCGACCAGGCCGCCGTCGAGCGCCTGTGGGAAGTCTTCGCCGAGCCAGGTCACAGCCTGCCGAACTTCGCCGAACTGGCCGCCAATGTGGCCGCCCAGCTGCCAAAAGGCCTGCTGCGCGAAAGCGAAATCCTGTCCCACCCGGTGTTTAACCGTTACCACTCGGAAACCGAGCTGATGCGCTATCTGCGCAAGCTGGCCGACAAGGACCTGGCGCTGGACCGCAGCATGATCCCGCTGGGCTCCTGCACCATGAAGCTCAACGCCGCCAGCGAAATGATCCCGGTGACCTGGGCCGAGTTCGGCAACCTGCACCCCTTCGCCCCGGCCGAACAGAGCCAGGGTTACAGCCAGCTGACCACCGAACTGGAAGCCATGCTCTGCGCGGCCACCGGTTATGACGGCATCTCCCTGCAGCCCAACGCCGGCTCCCAGGGCGAGTACGCCGGCCTGCTGGCCATCCGCGCCTACCATCAGAGCCGCGGTGACGATCAGCGCGACATCTGCCTGATCCCGCAATCGGCCCACGGCACCAACCCGGCGACCGCCAGCATGGCCGGCATGCGCGTGGTGGTGACCGCCTGCGACAGCAGCGGCAACGTCGATATCGCCGACCTCAAGGCCAAGGCCGAAGAGCACAAGGACCGTCTGGCCGCACTGATGATCACCTACCCCTCGACCCACGGCGTGTTTGAGGAAGGCATTCGCGAAATCTGCCAGATCATTCATGACCACGGTGGCCAGGTGTACATCGATGGCGCCAACATGAATGC
>JBFJZW010000038.1:0-22252 GCA_041621875.1 Pseudomonas sp.
CGATCAACTGACCGCCATGGCCAAGCAAGCACGAGAGGCCATGGGTGTCGAGAAGCTCTCGGCGGTCGCAGACAGAGGGTATTTCAAAGGCGAAGAAATCCTGGCGTGCCATGAGGCCGGAATCACCGTTTTCGTGCCCAAGACGCTGACCTCAGGAGCGACAGCGGCTGGTCGCTTCGGCAAAGGTGATTTCATCTATGACCCAGTGGAGAACGAGTACCTATGCCCGGCTGGGGAAAGCCTGATCTGGCGTTTCTCTAGTGTCGAGAAAGGGCTGAAGCTGCACCGTTACTGGAGTTCGCATTGCCAAGGTTGTGCGCTGAAAGAGCAGTGCACACCGAGTCCACAGCCACGCCGAGTGAGCCGCTGGGAGCATGAAGCAGTGCTCGAAGCGATGCAGAGTCGTCTGGATCAAGCGCCCGAGATGATGCGAATCCGCCGTCAGACGGTCGAGCACCCGTTCGGCACGCTGAAGAGCTGGATGGGTGCAACCCATTTCCTCACCCGAACGCTCGAGCGGGTGAGCACGGAAATGAGCCTGCATGTGCTCGCCTACAATCTCAAACGCGGGTTGCGCTTGATGGGTAGCGATGCCTTGATGGCAGCGATGAAGGCCTGAGGCCTGTTTTACGACTCTTGCCGCCCTCCAGCAGGCGCGCCGAAGCCGAAAGTGCCATAACAGCCAGAATCACCGATTGCGCTTGATTGGGCCTCCGAGGGCCTCCCGGATACTGAGAAAATCCCCCGGCAGTTGATTGCCATCGCTTGCTGCGTTTTTACACGGTCTGGGCCAAAAGCGGACGCGAAACCGTTGCCACTGCTACGGTGACCGGCCGCCCTGCCTCTTGGCATTTGGGTGGCCAGGTGCCGCCATCGCATGGACTATGGCCTCGGAATCCCCTAGATTCTCGGCAAATTGTCACGGACGTCGAGATGGAATCAAATGATTCGGGCGGTGTTGCCGCCAAGCACGGTTTTCTATTCCAAGACTGTGTAGCCGCTTACCATGTAACTCGAATGCTTCGTGATAAGACTATCCGCAGTGTTCGCTGCGAGGTCACAGACGATATCGACATCGTATCTGACGGGCACGTCGACTTCGTGCAGGTGAAAAGTACCGAGAAAACGCGCTGGAATATCTCCGACATCGTCAAGAATTCCAAGGGGGCCGATAAGAAAACAATCCCCTGCAGTTCGATATTGCACAAATCGATGCAGTGCGAGTCCGATCCCGGTCTGTCCCGAAGGTATTCGATCATCACCGAAGATAAGGTGAACAAAACTCTGGAGTACCTGACAATCAGCCCAACAGCCAGGGCGGGTAAGTCCGGAAGGCAGGAACTGATCGACGACCTCAACAAGCGCACGGGGGGCTACCAGACTGCGTCAGGTGTGAGCGTCGCCGCCTGGGTCGACGCGGCCATCTGGCAGGTCTATCACTCAGTCCGCGAACTGGAACTTCTGGGGATCAAAAACATACGGATGGCCTCCCAGGATCTGCACGGCGTAATTCTCAGTTCTGAAACCGTCGCCGAAGACATATGGCGACGTATCCTCGACACCGTGACGCGCAAGGGCGAGCATTCACGGCGGATCCACAGTGTTGATGACAAGTCCAACAATGATTTGAAGATCATTACCAATACCTTCGGTTACACGTTACCCAAGCTGCTCAGCTTGATGGAGGATGTCGTCAAGCGCCAAGCGCTGAAGCAAGGTATCCGCAGCAAGATCGATTACACGCACGTCAAAATGGCATTCGAAAGCTTCCATCTACCAGCAGGCGTCAATGCCCTGGAGGAGATCGGTATTCCCATTCAGACGTTACACCGTCTGGCAGACTTGCTGGAATTTCCCAATCAGGCTGATGTAGATCAGTTGGGCCAGTATCTTCGGGATACTCAGGAAGTCTGGAGTCGGTCGATTGGGTACGTGGATTTGACTTTCATCAGGCGCGCGCTCGGTATTGGATGACATCAGCCCCGAATTCCAGCAATGGCTTGTTAGCCCTGAAGAAGCAGCCAGTAAATATAAGGGGGCTGATTAATTTTCCGGCAGCCACCGCCCGCTTTTGGCCGGTTGCGGCTCATTGTCAGAGGCGGCAGTCGGCGATTAGCAGGTTTCGGGTGTCTACGATTGCTGTGATGTCGAAGAGACGCGAGCTTTTGCGATTAGCTACGAAGAGCGGCTAACGCGGAGTAAACTCGCCCCCATTACACAGAATGCTGCACACCCTCCATCGACCAGTGCCTGGATCTCAGCGATCTGCGTGCCTACCTGGCGGATTTCTATAGCCCCATCGGGCGTCCCTCGATTGACCCGGAATTGATGGTGCGCATGCTGGTCGTCGGCTACTGCTATGGCATCCGTTCCGAACGGCGATTGTGCGAAGAGGTGCACTTAAACCTGGCCTATCGCTGGTTCTGCCGACTGGGCCTGGAGGATGAAGTACCCAATCACTCGACCTTCTCGAAGAATCGCCACGGCCGTTTCCGTGACAGCGATCTGTTCCGCTGGTTGTTCAATGAGGTGCTGCGGCGCTGCATGGCGGCCGGTCTGGTAAAGGGGGAAGGTTTCGCCGTCGACGCCAGCATCATCAAGGCTGATGCCAGCCGGCAACGTGGAGTGGCAGGAGATGAAGTCGATTGGCGTGATCCTGCGCTGAGCAGCCGCGCCGTACGCGAGTACCTCGAAGCCCTTGATGAAGAAGTGTTGGCTGAAAACCTCCCCAAGAAGATTTCACTCACCGACCCGCTGTCTCGTTGGACAGCAGCGCCAGGCGGCCCAGCTTACTTTGCCTACGCCACCAATTACCTGATCGATACCGAGCACGGTGTGATAATGGATGTGGAAGCGACTCCGGCGCATCGTACCGCCGAAGTCGACTCGACCAGGACGATGGTCGAGCGTGTCGAAGCGCAGTTCGACCTCACGCCAGAGCGCCTCATTGGTGATACCGCCTATGGCACGGCTCCAATGCTGGCCTGGATGGTCGAGGAAAAGGGCATCGAGCCGCACGTGCCGGTGTGGGACAAGAGCGAGCGCAAGGACGACAGCCTCTCCAGTAACGACTTCCGCTGGAATCCGGAGGCCAATGAATATCGCTGCCCAGCCGGCAAACCGCTGCGCAGTGAATGGCGTGCCTTCACCCAGAAAAGATCACGGGTGACCAAGGCCAACACCATCATCTACCGCTCCAGCCAAATCGACTGCGCCACCTGTCCGCTGAAAGCGAAGTGCTGCCCCAATACCGCATTCCGCAAGATCGCTCGGAGCATTCATGAAGTGGCCCGTGACGTGGCGCGACGCATCGCCAAGACACCGGAATACCTCGTCTCTCGTTGCGAACGGAAGAAGGTGGAGATGCTGTTCGCCCACCTCAAGCGGATCATGAAACTCGACCGTTTACGGCTGCGTGGTCTGACGGGGGCGACTGACGAATTCACCTTGGCCGCTACTGTGCAAAATCTGAGACGTATGGCCAAGCTGCTGCCTCACGGGCCACCGATCATGGGATAGGTGCGCCTGCGGCGAGCAGAAACCCTCGGATTAACCCTCAGACCAGAGCAAGGAAGCTCAGTGAAACGCCGAAAGGCAACTTGAAGTGGCTTGCAGCCACTTCGACAGCAGACACATTCGACCGGCCGGCTGCCACTGAACCTACTTTTTCAACAGAATCGGCCGATAGCCGACAGTTGTCACCGTATCGAAACGACTTTTCTCTCCTTGGTTGCAGATACTGAAAGACTGCCGGTTGCAGCCCTCTGAATATGCTCACTCCACCAGGTCATCATCGGGCGTCTCCGCTCGATGTAGTCCGCACGGTTGTAGGCACTGCGCACTTCGTCCTTATCCACATGCGCCAGCGCTACTTCGATCAGCTCAGGCTCCCAGCCGTGCTCGTTGAGCGTTGTACTGGCCATTGATCGCATTCCGTGGCTGACCAGGCGTCCCTCAAAGCCCATTCGCTTTAGGGCCATGTTGGCCGTTTGGCTATTGCAGTGAGTGCGCGGATTGCGGTCAGCAGGGAACACGTATTCACGGTGCCCGCTATAGGGTTTGATCGCTTCAAGAATGGCCAATGCTTGATCTGTAAGCGGCACCGTATGCGGGCGACGTTTTTTCATGCGCTCAGCCGGGATCGTCCAGATCCTTTTCTCGAAATCGATATCAGCCCAGCGAGTAGTGGCAGCCTCAACGGGGCGAGTCATCGTATGCAGTTGCCACTCGATCAGGCATCGAGTGGTTCTTTTTATGCTGGCGTTCGCGATTGCAACCATGAGCTCTTTGAGCTCATCGGGGTGTAAGGCCGGCATGTTCTTTTTCTTCGGCTTTTTGAACACGCTACCAATCCCGGTAAGTGGGTTGGCGGGTATCAGGCCTGAGTTGACCCCGTAGGTCATGATCTCGTTGAGTCGCTGTGTAAGGCGTTTGACGGTTTCCAGGCTGCCTTTAGTTTCGAGCGGCTTGAGAAGGCTGATGACCTTCGGCGCTGTTATGGACGCGATCGGTATAACGCCCAAGTCGGGGAAGACGTGCAACGTAAGCGAGCGCCAAATGTCTTCGGCGTAGGCGGGGGTTACCGCATCTTTTTTGAGCTCATACCAGGACGTCGCTACGTTCTGCAGCGTGTGTTCAGTTGCGGCCTTTTTGGCCTGTCGATCTGCGTCGCGTCTCTCTTTGGGATCAATGCCCTGTGCTACGAGCTCACGCGCTTCAATGGTCAGTTTGCGGGCTTGAGCAAGGCTTACTTCCGGGAAGGTGCCGAGCCCCATATTCAGTCGCTTCTTGGTGATGGGGTGGATGTAGTTGAAATTCCACAACCTTGATCCATTGATTCTCACTCGCATCTGTAGGCCGTTGCCGTCAGTCAGGGTGTAGTCCTTTTCTTTGGGCTTTGCGGCTTTGACCTTCAGGTCTGAAAGGCGCGTTGTTGCGGCACCCATGGTGTACTCCAGTGCGATTTGTGTATTCCAAAAAATACCGGCTTAGGGCTTGGAATACAATTTGGAATACACGAAGGCATGGATGCAGTCAGACGTCTTTGTACGTCTATGACGCTGAAGGTCCCGTATTTTCTGGGTTTCAGGCACAAAAAAAGACGTCCGTGGACGTCTTTAGATGTTGTAATGGTGGAGCCGGGGGGATTTGAACCCCCGTCCGCCAGTGTTCCGCTTTCGGTACTACATGCTTAGCCGTGTCTATTGAGTTAATCCGCAGCCGCCCGACGGGCAGGGTGCTTTGGACGAGTTGTGTAAGTTTTAGCCGCTTCGTCCACAACGTACTACGCGGCGATCCTGTTCTGCATGACAATCACTTCAGGTTTACAGGCATCCCCTAGTGATCGCTGGAGCCGAAGCTACCAGAAGGTACTAGTCGCGCCGCTTACGCAGCGAGAGCGTAGCCCTCGTAGTTTTCGTCATTGGCAACTATAAAAGTTGCAACAGTGGATTTACGACTTCTGTTACCAAGTCGGCATGCACCTAGAGTTTCACTACCGGCGTCGAATCCTAATCGGCCCCAAAACCTGTACAGCTGTAGCTAAGACGCGAGTGTACGCCAAAGGTTCCCTAGCGTCGACCCGGCAATGGCCAAGCGACGCTGGACGCTGTGGCCGGCTATGATTAGCACTTTGGCTATCTGCCCGTCTTCTGGATGAGACCCTCATATGCCGCGCGCATCGCGTTACCCCCTGCGTCAGTGGATCTGGCGTGCCTTTGTGCAGAGTGCTCTGATTCCGCTGGTGCTGGTCGAGTCGGTGTTGATCGCCGTGTACCTGCTGAGCAATGCGGCGATTCGTGATGCGCAGATCGATCATCTGCAGCAGAGCGCGCTGGGGGACCTGGCCACGGCGGTGGCCCGTGAAGGCCAGGTGATCGATAGCCGTTTGCGCGCGGTCGAGGCGCAGGTGCAGATCTTTCGCGATGCGGCGGTGCATGCCTTGCAGAACGATGCCTATCAGCCCGATGCGCTGGAGCGCTCGCGCCATGCGGTGACCGACAGCGGGGTGTTCTACAGCCGCAGTGACGACGGTCGGGCGGCTTCCTTCTATGCCAATAGCACGCCGCTGGCCGAGCAGGACCATGCCAAGGCGTTGCGCCTGTCGCAGCTCGATCCGCTGATGCGCTCACTGCAGGCGGCCAATCCGCTGGTGGCGGCGTCCTATTTCAACAGTTGGGACAGTTACAACCGCATCTACCCCTTCTTTATGACCCCCGAGCAGTATCCCCATGACATGGTGATACCGGATTACAACTTCTATTACCTGGCGGATGCCAAGCACAACCCCGAGCGCAAGGTGGCCTGGACCGACGTCTACCTCGATCCCGCCGGCCTGGGCTGGATGATGTCGGCGGTGGCACCGGTGTATCGCGGCGACTTTCTCGAGGGGGTGGTGGGGCTGGATATCACGGTCGGGCAGATGCTCGGCGAGATCGGCGAACTGGACGTGCCGTGGCAGGGTTACGCCATGCTGGTCAGCCATGATCACAACATCATGGCGTTGCCGCAGGCGGGCGAGGCCGATTTCGGCCTGCGTGAGCTGACCGAGTATTCCTATGCCGAGGCGGTGCGCCGCGAAGTGCTCAAGCCCGAGGACTTCAATCTGGGGCGGCGCGGCGAAATGCAGTCCTTGTTGCAGGCCATGAGCACAGGCCAGGGCTCGGTGCAGGAGGTCATGCTGGGCGGGCGCAAGCAGCTGATCGCCTGGAGCGAGATTCCGCAGACCGGCTGGCGTCTGCTGCTGGTGGTGGACGAGGAGAATATCTTCAGCGAGACCAATCGCCTGGCGCAGCGCTATCTGCATATCGGCTACCTGCTGATTGCCGGTTTGTTGCTGTTCTACCTGCTGTTCTTCGCCTTGATGTGGCTGCGTTCGCGGCGCTTGAGCGAGCAGCTGGTGCAGCCGATCGATGGCATCGTCGGCATGATGCGGCAATTGGGCCTGGGCAATTACCATCCCGCCGCGCCGCCCAGCCAGATCGACGAGTTGAGCAGCATGGCCGAAGCCGTGCAGCACACCGGCGAACAGTTGCAGGCCAGCGAAAGCGAGCGCCGCGAGGCGCAGCGGATTCTTCAACTGGTACTGGAAAGCACCACCGAGAGCCTCTGGGAGGTGGATGCCGCGAGCATGACCATCAAGCTCAGCGAGCATTTTCTCCGGCGTTTCGGTCTGGCCCACGAGCGTATGAGCTTCAGCGAGTTCAACCAGCGCGTGCACCCCAACGATCTGGAGCGCATTCGCCATCTGCGTCAGCTGTTCGCCACAAGCGGTGAGGATCACTTCGAGGCCGAATACCGCTACGCCGATGCCCGCGGCGAGTACGCCTGGCTGCTCAGCCGCGGCAAGGTGCTGGAGCGCGATGCCGAGGGCCATGCGCTGCGGATTGCCGGTACCCACGTCGATATCACCCGGCTCAAGCAGGTGCAGGATGACCTGCGCCGCGCCAGCCTGGATGCCCAGGCCGCCAGCCAGGCCAAGAGCCGTTTCCTGTCCAGCATGAGTCATGAGTTGCGCACGCCGCTCAATGCGATTTACGGTTTCGGTCAGCTGATCGAGATGGAGGTGCAGGACAAGCCGGAGGCCCAGCAGGAGGCGGATTACGCCCGCGAGATCGTCAATGCCAGCCGTCACCTGACCTCGCTGGTCGACGATATTCTCGACCTGTCGAGCATCGAAAGCCGCCGTCAGCAGCTCAACCTGCAGCCCGTGGAAGTCTGTGCGCTGTTGCGCGGTTGTGCCGAACTGGTCCAGCCGGAGGCGCAGCAGCGCCAGTTGCAGCTGCAGGTGCTGGCCGAAGCCGATGCGGGGCTCTATGTGCAGGCCGATGCGCGTCGCGTGCGCCAGGTGCTACTCAACCTGCTGTCCAATGCGATCAAGTACAACAGGCCCCAGGGCCTGGTCAGTCTGGGTTACGAGGTGCGCTCGAACTGTGTACGGCTCTGGGTCGAAGACAATGGCGCAGGCCTGAGTGCCGAGCAGCAGGCCAACCTGTTTCAGCCTTTCCAGCGTCTGGGGCGAGAGAACTCGAGTATTCCCGGCACCGGTATCGGCCTGGTGCTGTGCCGCGAGCTGGCCAGCCTGATGGGTGGCGAGGTGGGCTTCAGCAGTGCGCCGGGGCAGGGCAGCCGTTTCTGGATCGACCTGCCCTGCGCGGCGGCACCGGGTGTGCAGAGTGCCTCCAGCGTCGAAGTCGCTGCCCCGGCACCGCGGCAACTGGCCGAGGTGTTGTGTGTCGAGGACCACCCCGCCTGCCTGAAAGTGGTGCAGGAAGCGTTGCGCGAATTCGCCGAAGTGCGCGGTGCGGGTTCGGTGCAGCGTGCCCTGGCCGAACTGGAGGTTTGCACGCCGACCCTGGTGCTGCTGGATCTGGACCTGCCCGATGGCGATGGCCTGCTGGTGCTGGATGCGATGCGGCGCAACCCACGCCTGCAGGCCGTGCCTGTGTTGGTGATCAGTGCCGCCGCCGATGAGGCGGTGTTTGCCGAGGCGCGCCGACGTGGAGCCCAGGCCTGCCTGGCCAAGCCCATCGATCTGACCCAGGTCCGCCGCCTGGCCCTGAGTCTGCTGGCCCACGGCCTGTAAGCGGCCTAGCGGCCTTGCCGCTGGAACATGGCGGCGCAGGCCCGAGTCAGGTTGCCGCGGGGATTACTCGCTGGCTTCGAGCAGTTGCAGGGCTTCGCCCAGTACCTTGACCGACTGGCCGTGGTCGCCGGCCTGGTGCAGGGTTTCGCCTTCGGCGCGCAGTTGCTGCACTTTGGCCAGTACAGCGGCATCGGCGGGTGGGTTGGATTTCAGCAGCTCATCGATCTTGGCCATATCGGCCGGGCAATGCATGGCCCAGAGCGACGTGCTGAGCAAGGTAGTGGCGAGAAAAGCGGCAAAACGACCCATGGTGAGGCTCCAGATGGCGGGTTGAGGCTTTCAGTATAGAAAGCTCTCGGCCCGCAATCTGGCCGTTGGTCTGTCGGGTGTTCAACTCCTGGCGCTGCTCACCCTGTCCAGCAGATAGACCAGCCCGTGATAATCGATACCGCCATACTGGCTAAGGCCGATTTCGCAGGTGCGGCTGGTGCTGATGCCTTCCTCGCAGTACTGCACCGCGGATTTCAGGCTGCGCAGGGCGTGGCCGTTCAGTTCCGGGGTGGTAAAGCCCTTGTCGCCGGCGAAACCGCAGCAGTGGATGCCTTCGGGGATGACCACCTGGGTGCTGCAGCGACGGACGATATCGATCAGCCCCTGAGCCTCGCCCAGATGCTGGGTGCTGCAGGTGACATGCACCGCCACCGGTTTGTCCTGCGGGGTGATCTGCAGGCGGTCGAGCAGCTGCTCGCGGATAAATTTCACCGGGTCATGCAGTTTCAGCCGGGCGTCCAGGCCGTCCTGAATCAGGCGCAGGGTGCAGGGGCTGGTGTCGCAGTAGATCGGGTCGAGACCGCCGCGGCTGGCCTTGAGCAGCGCGTCGATCAGCTCCTGCTTCTTGCGTTCGGCCTGCTCGCTGTAGCCCTTGGAGGCAAAGGGCTGGCCGCAGCAGAGGTTGTCCAGGTCATCCGGGAACACCACCTGAAAACCGCCTTTTTCCAGCAGGGCGCGGGTCTTGTCGAGCAGCGGCAGCTGTTCGCTGTCGCCGGCCGCCGGGCCCATGGCGCGGGATACGCAGGCCGCCAGATAGACCACCCGTGGTCGTGCATCGTTATTGGCCTTGGGCAGGTGTAGGCGCTGCAAAGGTTGCGGCATGGCCGGTGTCCACTGCGGCAGCCGGCCCTGGCTGGCCTTGCTGAGCGCCGCCGAGGTGCGGCTGAGCAGGGGCGCACCCAGCAGCAGGCGCGCGCCGTTGGCCACATGCAGCATCACCCGCGCGCCCTGCATGGCGCGGCGGAAGTTGTTCGCCAGCCAGTCGGCGCTGCGCTGGCTGTTGGCGTCGCGGGCGCGTAGCTGGCGCACCAGATCGCCGGTGTTGATGCCCACCGGGCAGCGCTGGGCGCACAGGCCGGTGGCGGCGCAGGTGTCGATGCCCTGGTACTGATAGGCCGCTTCCAGCTCGCGGGTGTCGATGCCGGCGCGCTTTTTCGCCTGAATATCGCGCCAGATCACGATGCGCTGGCGCGGGCTCAGGGTCAGTCCCTTGGACGGGCACACCGGTTCGCAGAAGCCGCACTCGATGCACTTGTCGACGATCGCGTCGGCGGCCGGCAGCGGCTTGAGGTTTTTCAGGTGGATGTCGCGATCCTCAGACAGGATCACGTCAGGATTGAGAATGCCCTGAGGGTCGAGCAGGCGCTTGATCTGCCACATCAGCTGGTAGGCGTCTTGGCCCCATTCCAGCTCGACGAAGGGGGCCATATTGCGCCCGGTGCCGTGCTCGGCCTTGAGCGAGCCGCCAAACTCCACGGCCACCAGCTGCGCCACGTCGTCCATAAAGGCCGAGTAGCGGGCGATCTGCTCGGGCGTTTCGAAGGCCTGGGTAAAGACGAAGTGCAGGTTACCTTCCAGGGCGTGGCCGAAAATGATCGCTTCGTCGTAGCCGTGCTTGTCGAACAGCGCGAGCAGGCGGTTGACGCCCTCGGCCAGCTGTTCGATGGGGAAGGTCACGTCCTCGATGATCACCGTGGTGCCGGTCTGGCGCACCGCGCCGATGGCCGGGAAGGTGTCCTTGCGGATCTTCCACAGCAGGTTGTAGACGCTCGGGTCTTCGCTGAAATCCACCTGCTTTTCCAGGGGGAAACCGGCGATGGCGGCCATGATCAGTTGCAGCTGTTCATGCAGCAGGCTCTGGCTGGCGGCGCGGGATTCGATCAGCAGGGCGCAGGCGCTATTGGACAAGCCCTTGACCCATTCCGGCATGCCCGGTTTGTCCTGCACCGAGCGCAGGCTGCGGCGGTCCAGCAGCTCCACGGCGGACACCGGCTGCAGCTTGAGCAGGGTGACGGCGCGGCAGCAGCTCTCCACATCGGGGAACACCAGCAGGGCGCTGGCCTTGTGTGGGTGGTCGGGCACGGTGTTGTAGGTCACCGCGCTGATAAAACCCAGGGTGCCTTCGGAACCGACCAGCAGGTGGCTAAGGATATCCAGCGGCTGGTCGAAATCCACCAGGGCGTTAAGTGATAGCCCGGTGGTGTTCTTTAGCCGGTATTTGTGGCGGATTTTCGCCGCCAGTGCGCTATTGGCGCGAGTCTGCCGGCCCAGCTCGGCCAGCTGCTCCAGCAGTTCGGCATGGCTGGCCTGGAAGGCTTTGACGCTGAGCGGATCTTCGCTGTCCAGCACGCTGCCGTCGGCCAGCACTAGGCGCATGCCGGCCAGGCTGTGGTAGCTGTTCTGCGCGGTGCCGCAGCACATGCCGCTGGCGTTGTTGGCGACGATACCGCCGATCTTGCAGGCGTTGATCGAGGCCGGGTCGGGGCCGATCTTGCGTTGAAAGGGCGCGAGTACGGCATTGGCTTGTGCGCCGATCACGCCCGGTTGCAGGCGGATCTGGCTGCCCTGGCCGCGGATTTCCCGGCCGTTCCAGTTATCCCCCAGCACGATCAACACCGAGTCGCTGATGGCCTGGCCGGATAGGCTGGTACCGGCGGCGCGAAAGGTCACGGGTACGCGGTGCATGCCGGCCAGCTTAAGCAGGTCGACCACTTCCAGCTCCGCCTCGACGCGCACCACCAGCTTGGGGATCAACCGGTAGAAGCTGGCATCGGTGCCAAAGGCCAGGGTCGACAGTGGGTCGTCGAAGCGCCGTTCGGCAGGGATCAGGCGCTGGACTTCGGCGAGAAAAGTGGCGGGCAGGCTCATAGGTGCTCCGGAATACAGCGATTGATCTTTTATCTGTAGGAGCCAGCTTGCTGGCGATCATCTTGCCGCGAGGGCATCGCCAGCAAGGACTAGGCGTCCCCTTGGCTCCTACAAAAGCGGGGCAGTGGGCTGCTTAGCGGCC
Source organism: Pseudomonas sp. (assembly GCA_041621875.1). Taxonomy (GTDB): domain Bacteria; phylum Pseudomonadota; class Gammaproteobacteria; order Pseudomonadales; family Pseudomonadaceae; genus Aquipseudomonas. The sequence goes on from JBFJZW010000038.1 coordinate 11,925, forward strand.
CAGTTCACGCACCAGCGAATCGGCATTGATCTCGCTGATCGATTTGGCCCCGGTCAGCACCATGGCCACGCGCATTTCCTTCTCAATCAGCTCCAGCAGGTTGCTCACTCCCGCGCCACCGCCGGCGGCCAGGGCGTAGATAAAGGCGCGGCCGAGCATCACCGTGTCCGCGCCGAGGGCAATCATGCGCACCACGTCCAGGCCGGTGCGGATGCCGGAGTCGGCGAGAATCGCCAGATCACCTTTGACCGCATCGGCAATCGCCGGCAGGGCGCGGGCGCTGGACATGACGCCATCGAGCTGACGGCCGCCGTGGTTGGAAACGACGATGCCGTCGGCACCGAAGCTCACCGCGTCCTTGGCATCCTGCGGGTCGAGGATGCCCTTGATGACCATCGGGCCGTCCCAGAATTCACGAATCCATTCCAGGTCTTTCCAGCTGATCGAGGGGTCGAAATTGTCGCCCAGCCAGCCGATATAGTCGGCCAGGCCCGTGGGGTTGCCCCGGTAGGCGGAGATATTGCCGAGGTCGTGGGGCTTGCCCATCAGGCCCACGTCCCAGGCCCAGCTCGGGTGGGTCATGGCCTGCAGCATGCGGCGCAGCGGCGCGTTCGGGCCGCTCATGCCCGAGTGGGCATCGCGGTAGCGCGCGCCCGGTACCGGCATGTCGACGGTAAACACCAGGGTGGTCACGCCTGCGGCCTTGGCCCGTTCCAGGGCGTTTTTCATAAAACCGCGGTCTTTCAGCACATACAGCTGAAACCACATCGGCCGGTCGATGGCCGGCGCGACTTCTTCAATCGGGCACACCGAAACGGTGGACAGGGTAAAGGGGATGCCCCTGGCGGCGGCGGCCTTGGCGGCCTGCACTTCACCACGACGGGCATACATGCCGGTCAGGCCGACCGGGGCCAGGGCCACCGGCATGCTAAGGGTTTCGTTGAACAGGCGGGTTTCCAGGCTCAGTTCCGACATATTGCGCAGCACCCGCTGGCGCAGGGCGATATCGGCCAGGTCGGTGACGTTGCGCCCCAGCGTGTGCTCGGCATAGGCACCGCCGTCGATGTAATGAAACAGAAACGGCGGCAGCCGGCGTTGGGCGGCGGCGCGGTAGTCGGTGGAGGCAGAAATGATCATGGAATCACCCAAGTGGAGAAAGAGGGTTGTTACAAGGGTTGGGCGCGCCTAGTTGTCCGCGCGCCCACACCGGCTATCAGCCTGCCATCAGCGGGTCGCTGACGCCCAGCACATACACGGCAAACAGCGCGATCAGGCCGGTAAACAGCACGTAGTACAGGGTAGGCCAGATCGTCTTGCGCAGGATGCTGCCTTCGCGACCGAGCAGGCCAACCGTGGCCGAGGCGGCCACCACGTTGTGGATCGCGACCATATTGCCGGCGGCGGCACCAATGGCCTGTACCGCGACGATCAGCGCGCTGGAGATGCCCAGGCTGCTGGCCACGCCGAACTGGAACTGGCTGAACATCATATTGCTGACGGTGTTGGAGCCGGCGATAAAGGCCCCCAGGGCACCGACGCTCGGGGCCAGCAGCGGATAGATGCTGCCCACGCTATCGGCCACCCAGCGCGCCATCAGGATCGGCATGCTCGACAGCTCGGCGGCGTTGACCCCGGAGTTGATCAGGATGCGCACCATGGGCACGGTGAACAGCAGGACGAAGCCGGCGCTCAGCAGCACGCCCGAGGATTCCTTGACCGCCGAACCGAGGTCGCGCAGCTTCATGCCGTGGAAGAAGAAGGTGGCGATGACCACGGTCACCAGAATCCCGCCCGGCAGGTACAGCGGCTGGAAGTTGGCGCTGATACCAGTTTCGCCGAGCAGGTCGGGGAAGTTCAGCATCACGCCTTTCAGCGCGGCGCTGACCTCGGGGAACACCCGGCTGATCACCAGCAGCAGGCCCACCAGCATATAGGGCAGCCAGGCGCGCAGGGCGCTCATCGGCTTGGCGGTGAGCTGGTCGAGTTTCATCTCGATGGTGCCCAGCCATTCGCTCGGCCACTTGTCCGCCGGGGCGAAATCCCAGGTGGTTTTCGGCAGCAGAAAGCCCATGCGCGCGGCACTGGTGACAATCGCCAGGCCGATCAGGCCGCCGGCCAGGGAAGGGAATTCCGGGCCGAGGAACACGCCGGTCAGGGCGTAGGGAATGGTAAAGGCCAGGCCGGCGAAGAGGGCGAACGGCAGCACTTCGAAACCGGCTTTCCAGCTTTTTTCGCTGCCGAAGAAGCGGGTCAGCATCAGCACCATCACCAGCGGCATCACGGTGCCGACAGTGGCGTGGATGATCGCCACTTCGCTGGTGATCAGCTGCAGGAATTGCGCCCAGGACGAGCCCTGCTCGACCAGCTGTGCGCCGATGGTGGCCGAGTCCAGGCCGGTATTGACCCCGACGATGATCGGCGTGCCCACCGCGCCGAAGGACACCGGCGTGCTCTGCACCAGCATGCCGAGCAACACCGCGGCCATGGCCGGGAAGCCGATGGCCACCAGCAGCGGTGCGGCGATGGCAGCCGGGGTGCCGAAGCCGGAAGCGCCCTCGATAAAGCAGCCGAACAGCCAGGCGATGATGATCGCCTGAATGCGCCGGTCCGGGCTGATGGTGGCGAAACCCGCGCGGATTGCGGTAATGCCGCCGGAGTGCTTGAGGGTGTTGAGCAGCAGGATCGCGCCGAAAATGATCCACAGCAGGCCCAGGGTGATCAGCAGGCCTTGCACGGTGGACGCCAGCACGCGGTTGAAGCTCATGTCCCAGGCAAACAGACCGACGCAGGCGGTGACCAGGTAAACCAGCGGCATGGCGTGCTTGGCCGGCCAGCGCAGGCCTACCAGCAGAATGGCCGCCAGCAGGATGGGCGAGAAAGCGAGTAACGCAAGAAAACCAGTCGACATGGTGGTCTCTCCTTAACGCTGCGCGGTGCGCATAAGTGGATGCGGATGCAGCGGTACGGCGGGTGGTCGGGTATTGGCCGGCATGGGAGAGACCTCTTGGTTTCTTGGAATTGTTTTTACCGAAGTAAATTGGTAATACCAATTTACAAAGTGGCGTGCTCAGGGTAAAAGTGCAGATGCGCGGCTGTCAATCGTCTGAGCTGCTACTTTGGTCGAACAACTGCGCCTTGTAAGGCTTTTGGCGGCGCTATAGGCTTGCACAAAGGCCCCTGGAAAGGCCGTAGACAGGTGGTAAAACCAGTGGAGTGTGGGTTATGGAAGTAGGCCAGGTGCGCCAGCGCCGTTTGTCGGACGATATCGTCAGCCAACTGGAGACCATGATTCTCGAGGGGACGCTCAGGGCCGGTGAGCGCCTGCCGGCCGAGCGGGTGCTGGCCGAGCAGTTCGGCGTGTCGCGGCCGTCGCTGCGCGAAGCGATTCAGAAACTGGCGGCCAGAGGCCTGCTGGTCAGCCGTCAGGGCGGCGGCAACTATGTCGCCGATTCCCTAGGTTCGACCTTTAGCGACCCACTGCTGCACCTGCTGGAAAGCAATCCCGACGCGCAGCGCGATCTGCTCGAATTCCGCCATACCCTGGAGGGCTCCTGCGCCTTCTATGCCGCTCAGCGCGCCACCGAACTGGATCGCCAGCGCCTGGCGGACGCCTTCGCCGCGCTGCAGGACTGCTACAGCCGCAGCGGCAAGGTAACCCGCGCCGAAGAGGGGGCGGCCGATGCCAACTTCCATCTGGCCATCGCCGAGGCCAGCCATAACGCCGTACTGCTGCACACCATTCGCGGGTTGTTCGACCTGCTCAAGCGCAATGTGGTGACCAATATCGGCGGCATGTACGCCCAGCGTGACGAGACCCGCGACATGCTGATCGAACAGCACCGCACCCTGTACCAGGCGATTATCGAAGGCCGCGCCGAAGACGCCCGGGCGCTGTCCAATCGGCATATCGACTATGTGCAGGAAGTGCTGGCCGAAGTGCAACAACAGGCACGCCGCGAAGAGCGGGCGCAGCGCCGGGGTATCAACGCACCACGCTAACAGGCTGTTGAAAAACGTAGGCGAGGCAGCCAGCGCAAGGCAAAAACAGGCGAAAAAGCGGAGTTTACGAGCGGTAAATGAGCATTTTGAGCCTGTTTTTAACGCCGCGATGGCAACGTAGGTAGCTTTTCAACAGCCTGTTAACGTCTGGGCAGGCGCACGCAGACGTCCAGGCCGCCCAGGGGCGATTCGCCCAGTTCGATGGTGCCGCGGTGCAGTTCCACCACCCGCCGCACGATGGACAGGCCCAGCCCTGCGCCCTGGCCGTCACCAAGCCGATAGAAACGCTCGAAGAGTTTTTCCCGCTGCGCCTCGCTCACGCCCGGGCCGCTGTCCTGCACGCGCAGCACGATGGCGTCCACCTGGGCCTCCAGCAGCACCTGGATGCGCCCGCCGTCCGGGGTGTACTGCACGGCATTGCCGACCAGATTCTGCAGCAGGGTGCCCAGGCTCGGGCCATCGGCCAGCAGTCGATAATCGGCCGCCTCATCGGCTTCCAGGCTGAGCTCCTGATGGCGCTCCAGGGCCAGCGGCGTCAGTTCGGCCAGGTCGTTGCGCAGGTAGTCGAGCAGGTTTATTTCGCGCATCGCCAGCTGCACCACGTCGGGGTCCAGGCGCGCCAGGGTCAGCAGCTGGGCGACCACTCGGGTGGCGCGGTCCACGCCCACGCCAAGTTGGCGCAGGGCTTCGCGGCGGTCCTCTGGGTCGGGGGCTTCCAGGGCGTTCTGGGCGTGGATGCGCAGCACCGCCAGCGGCGTGCGCAGCTCGTGGGCGGCGTCGGCGATAAAGCGTTTTTCCTGATCGAGCAGCTGGTTGACCTGCAGCAGCAGACGGTTGATCGCTGCGCCCATGGGCTCCAGCTCATGGGGGAGCGGGTCGAAGATCAATGGTGCCAGGTTGTCCGGCGCGCGTGCCTTGATCGACTCGGCCATGCGTTGCAGCGGGCGCAGGCCCCAGCCGATGGCCAGCCATACCAGCAACGCCAGTAGCGGCAGGCCGACCAGGTCGGGCAGCAGGCTGCGCAGGGCAATCTTCTGTACCAGCTCGCCGCGTACGTCCTCACGTTCGGCCGCCAGGATCAGGTGCCGGTTCTGCCGATCACGCAGGATAAACAGCCGCCACTGGTAACCGTTCTGCGTCACTCGATGATAGCCGCTGAGCTGTTCGGCCAGGCTCGCCAGGGACGTGGCCTCGTCTCTGGGGTTGAACTCGGCGACCAGTTGCGGCAGCAGGTCGGGCGGGGCGCTGGCCGATTGCAGGAGCATCTGGCCTTGTTCGTCGAGCACTTGGAAAGCCAGCTTGCCCTCGTAGGCATGACCGCTGCGCAGGGCCGGGTCGCCAGGCTCCTGGCGGGCCTGCAGGGCCTGATCCAGGGCTTGCTGCAGGGCCTGGCGCTCAGCCAACGGCATCGCGCGGCCGAGCATGCCCTGCAGCAGGCGGGCCGATTGCGCCAGCCGGGCATCGAAGAGCTCTTCGATTTCATGCTGGGCATCGCGGTAGCTCTTGTAGGAAATCGCGCTCATCGACAGGCTGAGCAGGCCGAGTACCAACAGCAGAGTGCGTGCACGGATCGAGCGCATCAGGTTTTATCCACCAGGTAGCCGACGCCGCGTACGGTGCGAATCAGCTCGGCAAAGAACTTCTTGCGCAGGTGGTGCACATGCACCTCCAGGGCGTTGCTCTCGGGCTCTTCATCCCAGCCATAGAGTGCCTGTTGCAGCTTGTCGCGGGTCATCACCCGGCCCGGCTGGGCGAGCAGTTCATGCAGCAGGAGAAACTCCTTGCGCGGCAGGTTGACCGCCTGGCCCTGGTAGCTGACGGACTGGCTCACCGGATCGAGGTTGATGCCGCGGTATTCCAGTGCCGGTTGCGGGCGGTTGAAACTGCGCCGCAGCAGGGCACGCAGGCGCGCCTTGAGTTCGGCGACGTCGAAGGGTTTGACCAGGTAATCGTCGGCCCCGGCATCCAGGCCGGCGATGCGGTCGCTGGTGGCGTCGCGGGCGGTCAGTACCAGTACCGGTACCGGGTTGGCGGCGGCGCGCAGCTGCCTGAGTACCTCCAGGCCGTCCATGCGCGGCAGGCCGAGGTCGAGGATCGCCAACTCGAAACTCTCGCTGCTCAGGGCATGCAGCGCACTGCTGCCATCCTCCACCCAGTCGACGGTATAGCCCTCGGGCTTGAGGGCGGTGCGAATACCTTCACCCAGGGCTTTGTCGTCTTCGACCAGCAGAATGCGCATGCAGTAATTCCCGGTTTTTCCTATTCAAGCTCGCGCAGGCGAGATTAGTCCAGCTCGGCTTTGACTGTATTCAGCAATGCTTGGATTTCCTCTTTACGCCCTGCATCGGCGGATAGACGATTGGGCCGAGGCGGCGCTTGCAGGGCTTTTTCCAGCGCGGCCTTGGCTTCCTCGAAGCGCTTGGCGCGGGCCAGGTAATCGCCATAGAAATAGTTGGGGTCGATGCCGTCCGGGTTGATCGCCAGCGCCTGCTTGAGCATGGCCTCGGCCTTGTCGTCATCACCAAAGCCCAGCGGCCAGCCGGGCACCTGGTAGTAGAGGCTGCCGAGGCTGGTGTAGGCCGAGCCGGACAGCGCTTGCGGGTCCAGGGCCAGGCCCTGTTCCAGGCTGGCCTTGGCCTGCTTGACCAGGCCGAGGGCACCCAGGCCGCCCTTGGCCCCGGCGTAGGTGCTGAGGATGATGCCGTGCCAGATCTGCAGCTCTGCGGCGTTTGGTTCGGCGGCGACGGCTTTTTGTGCCTGTTCGCTAAGGCTGGCAAAGGCCTTTTCCCGTTGTTCCTTGGGCAGCTGGTAATTGATCTCGGCCCAGCGGTCTTGCAGGTTTTGCAGCTGGACCTGGCCCTGTTCGCTGAGGGCGAAGCTGGGCAGGCTGACGAGGCAGAGCAGGGCGCAGGCGGCGGTACGGATAAGCGTCATCGGGGTGTCCTCTTAGGCTTTGCTGCGGGCAAAGCGCTGGATGATCGGCAGTTGTTTGCGCAGAGCCTGATCGACCAGGCGCGGCAGCAGGCTGTTGAGGCGCACGAAGAGCTGTTCCGGCCAGCCCAGGTAGCGTTCCTCCTCTTCGCGGCTGATGGCGGCCAGCAACTGCTGGGCCACGCTGTGCGGGTCGTCCATGGTGACCTTGAGTTCGTCATTCATCGCCACCACCTTGGCGGCGTTCATGCTGGTGCGGGTGGCGCGGGGGGCGAAGTAGAGAACCTTGACCTGGGTGTCGGCCAGCTCGCGGCGCAGCGCTTCGGAAAAGCCGCGTAGGGCGAACTTGCTGGCGCAGTAGGCGCTGAACCCGGGGTAGCCGATGGAGCCGAAGGTTGAGCCGAGATTGACCAGCAGCGCGCGCTTTTGCTGGCGCAGCAGCGGTAGCAGGCGGTGAGTCAGTTGCAGGGTGGCGGTGACGTTGAGTTCGATCAGCTCGGCGATGGCGCTTTCGTCATGCTGCTCCAGCAGGCCGAAGTGATTGACCCCTGCGGCATTGATCAGGGTATTGATGCCGCCGAAGCGTTGCGCCGCGGCGAGCACCGCCTCGCGGCCGCTACGTTGACGTATATCGGCCGCCACCACGGCAACGTTGCCGGGGTGCGCCTGGGCCAGCGCCTGCAAGGCCTCGGCTTGCCGGCCAACCAGCAGTAGCTGTGCGCCTTCGGCCAGCAAGGCTTTGAGCAGCGCCTGGCCGATTCCGCCACTGGCACCGGTGATCACGGCGCGGCATTCGGAAATCTTCATGGACTTTCCTCAGACGCTTAGCGGCAGGCTGCGGAATATATCGCCGTACAGGCGGTAGACCACCTTGGCGGTGTGCACCACGGCGGCCTTGTCATCTTCGTTGTCCAGGCGGTTCATCAGGCCCTTGAGCAGCTCGATATGCTCCAGGTCGAGGCTGCCGTGGGAACTCAGGTAGCTAAAGGCCTGGTTCGGCAGTTGCAGCTTGTCCTGAATCACCCCGGCCACCTGGGTGGCGAGGGCGATGCTGGTGCCTTCCAGGACGTTGACCATGCCGAAGAAACTCACCGGGTTATGCCGGGCGATGCGGTCGTAGACGTAGCTGACCATCAGCTCGGTGGGCAGTTTGGGCGCGCCATGGCGCACCGCTTGTTTGTCCGCACCGCAGGCGGCGATATCGTTGAGCACCCATTCTTGGTGGCCCTTTTCTTCGTCGATGTACTCGGCGATGGCTTCGCGCAGCCATTCCAGGCGTTCCGGCAGGCGTGCCCCGCAGGCCATCAGCAGCGGCACCGTGTGTTTGACGTGGTGATAGGCCTCGGTGAGGAAGGCCACATAACTGTTCAGGCTGACGCTGCCGGCCATGGCCTGGGCAATGATTGGCGCACTGAGCAGGTAGTTGCGTTCAGCGCTGGTTTGCTCGAGCAGGGATTCATAGAAGCTCATCAGGCATCTCCGTAGCAGGGTTCGGCCGCCATCAGTTGCGTGATGGCGTTCTGGTAGTGGTTGAGCAGGGCGTTGCGGCGCAGGCGACCATTGCTGGTGGCCAGTTCGTTGCTACTGCTGAAGGGGTGTTCGGCGCGCAGCCAGTGGTGCACCCGGGCGTAGTCGGGCAGGGCTTGGTTGGCGGCGGCGACGGCAGCGGCCAGTTGTTCATCACGGGTGTTAGCGAAGCGCGGTACCAGCACCGCAACGTTGCCGGGCAGGGCTTCGCCGTGCAGCCAGGCCTGGGCGATGGGCAGTTGCTGCACCAGTTCGGCTTCGACCCATTCTGGATTGACGTTGCGACCGAAGGCGGTGATGAACTGGTGTTTCTTGCGCCCGTGCAGAACAAGGAATTTGCCGTCGAAATGACCCAGATCGCCGCTGCCCAGCCATTCCTCATCAGCGGCCGCCTCGCCCAGGTAGCCGAGCAGGCGTGGGCCTTTGACCAGGACTTCGCCATCCGCCGCCAGACGCAGCTGCAGGTGCGGCAACGGTTGACCGACGGTGCCGATTCGGCGGTGTTCCGGGGTGTTCAGGCACACCACCGAGGCGCATTCCGACAGCCCGTAGCCCTCGAATACCGGCAGCCCCAGGGCATCGGCGCGCTGCAGCAACTGGCTGGCCACACGGCCACCGCCGACGGCGATAAAGCGCAGGCTGTCCGGCAGCGGCAGGCCGCGTTCGGCCGCGCTTACCAGCGCCAGGAGCAACTGCGGCAGCAGAATCAGGCTATTGGCCTGCGCCTGCGCCAGTGCACCGAGAAAACGCGGCAGGTCGAACTGGCTGGCCCCCAGCAGGCCAATCTGCGCCATCGGCATCAGCTCGATCTGCGCGCCGGCCAGCAGCGGGGCGTAGACCCCGGCGATATTCTCCAGCAGGGTGGCCAGCGGCAGTACGCACAGATGGCGCTCGACCGCGCAGCTGGCGCTGGCCTGAACCAGGCTGCTGGCCACCGCCAGTTGCGTTGTGCTATCCAGGCACACGCCCTTGGGCTGGCCGGTGGTACCGGAGGTGTAGGTGATCTTGCAGGTGCCGGCATGCACGGCTGGGACCTGGTGCACGGGGCGCTGATGCAGGTCGGGCGCTACCTGGATAAAGCCAGGGTGGGCCGGGGTACCGATCAGGCAGTCGAGGCCGGCGCTGTCCAGCACATGCAGCTGCTGGCTGCTGGAAAAGAACCCCGGCACGGGCACGCAGATCAGCCCAGCCCGCAACGTGGCCAGGTCCCAGAGTACCCAGTCGATGCCGTTATCCAGAGCCAGGGCGACGCGCCGTGCGCCATGCTCAAGCAGCTGGTTGCTGCGTTGTTCGACCTCGCTCAGCAGTTGGGCGTAGCTCAGCTGTCGCTCGCCTTCACGCAAGGCGATGGCGTCGCCAAGGTCTGCCAGGCGATTGAACAATGATTCAGCGGCAGGCCACATCAGGCATGTCCTCCAGGGCGTAGAAGGCTTGGTGGGCCAGGCGTGGGTAAGCGCCCAGTTGCAGCAGGCGCTGGTGTCCGGCGTAGATGTCGCCGGCCATCACCTGGGGTTGGTTGTCGTAGTAGCGCCCCCAGTCGGCCCGCTCATCACCCAGGCAGTCGGGGTTGGCCGGGCCCAGCGGTACAGGCGTCAGGCCCAGACGCTGAAAGCTGTTGAGCAGGGCCAGGGTGCCGGTGAAGCACACCCAGCGATAACCCAGCGCCACCAGCAGGTCGGTCAGTGCCACGATCAGCAACCGCGCGGCACCCGGGCTGCCGGCTGCCAGGTTGCCGACCTCGATCAGTTGCGCCCGTTGCGGCGCATTGGCCACCTGCCGGGTGGCAATCACTTGTTCCGCCGGTTGCGCCAGGTAGCGTTCAAGGAACAGTGGGCCACTGGCGGCGCTGCGCAGGCCCACCGCGCCGAGCA
>JBFJZW010000039.1:0-22216 GCA_041621875.1 Pseudomonas sp.
GAACTTGTCGATGGTGCCGCCGTATTTCAGGCAGATCTTCGACATCTCGTTGAGGTAGGTGTTGAGCAGGTCGGTCAGAGCCTCGGCTTCCAGTTCTTCGGACAGCTCGGTAAAGCCCTTGATATCGGAGAAGAACACCGTGAGTTTCTTGCGCTGGGTCTCCAGGCGCACGCTCTTCTTGCCGGTGAAGATCGATTCCCACACCTGCGGCGACAGGTACTTGGCCAGGTTGCGCGCCAGGCGTGCGGCCTTTTCCTGTTCGCGCTTGATGTCGCTACGCACCTGGGCCAGACGCAAGCCCTGCTGGTGCACGAAGTAGGCGGTGATGCAGATATACAGAATGGTGAACAGGATGCTGACCAGGGCCACCATGGCCGGGGTGTCGACCTCGACCTGGGGGCGAATCAGCACGGCGTTGAGCACGCTGCTGCTCAGGGCGATAAGGATCGCCAGCGCCATATAACGCAGGCCGCCGATCACCAGGGAGCTGAAACTCAGAATCAGCAGGGCCATCAGGCTCGGCACCACGGAGAAACCGAGCAGGACCATGGCGGCCCCCGCGTGCAGGGCATCGATAAACAGCAGGCCGAGGGTGGTTCTCTGCGGGTGGTCGCGTTTGAGGCGCAGGCTCAGCTGGTGGGCCAGATGGGGGTAGAGCAGGGCGTAGGGCACCATCCAGAGGATGTCATAGCCGAAATGCTGGATATAGGTACCAGCGGCAATGCTGGCGGCAATGGCGATATAGGCCAGTACGCGTGCGTAATATTCGCGCAGCGGCGGTGCCGGTAAGGCGGGAAGCCGGGTCGAGGTCTGGGCATTCATGCTTATGGCGGGATCCCTGCTGAGATGCGGCGTCTCTACTGGACGTCTACGGTCGGCAAACCTTCGTTGGGTAAGCGACAAAGGTCGGGATCATAACCAAGCGGGCAGGCATGAGCCAAGCATGGCGGCCGAATGGTGCAGTATCGGCCGCAATCGGTAGTGGGGTTCGCCGGGCTCCTAGAACTTGATTCGCCCGGTAAAGGCGTCCTTGAGCATCACCCAGTCGCCCATCAGGCTGTACAGCGGGTACTGGAAGGTCGCCGGGCGGTTCTTCTCGAAGCCGAAATGGCCGACCCAGGCGAAGCCGTAACCGACCAGGGGAACGGCCAGCAACCAGAGCCACTGCTGACTGAACAGGGTGTAGGCGAGGATGCACAGCACCAGCAGGCTGCCGACGTAGTGCAGGCGGCGGCATGTGGCATTGCTGTGTTCCTGCAGGTAATAGGGGTAGAACTCGGCGAAGCTGGTGTAGCGTGGCTGGCTTTCAGTGGTCATGGCATGCCTCCTGTTATGGCGCTGTACGCAGGGGCTGTTGCAGCCTGCGCCGGTTACTTGCAGTCTAGGACGACTGACTCGCCGGGCCACTGACATTAAGTGCCAGTTTAGTATCCTTGGGCGGCACCTCAGGTCTGTTGGGCAGGCCACTGCCCCAGACAGCCTGCTAATGGACACGACAATAAGAAAATCCCATGCGTGAACGTACCACCTCTTCGAATTGGGCCTTGGGCATTGTCCAGGCGCTGGAAATGGGCGGCGTCGACTGCCGTACGATCTTCCCCGAGCTGGGGCTCGATTACGCCGCCCTGGAAGACCCCGATGCACGTTTTCCCCAGGACGGCATGACCCGCCTGTGGCAGCGTGCGGTGGAGCTGTCGGGGGACCCGGCAATCGGCCTGAACATGGCCAAGGTGGTGCGCCCGGCGTCGTTTCATGTGGTCGGCTATGCGCTGATGTCCAGCCGCACCCTGAAGGAGGGCTTTGCCCGCCTGGTGCGTTATCAGCGGATTATCGGCGAGGGCGCGGACCTGAGCTTTCGCCCGCAGCGCAACGGTTATGAGCTGACCCTGGCGATCCACGGCGACCGCCTGCCTGCGGCGCGGCAGAGCTGCGAGGCGTCGCTGGCCTATGCCCTGGCGTTCTGTCGGTGGATGACCGGCAAGCCGATTCGTCCGCAACGGGTGTTGTTTCAGGGCGACCCGCCGGCGGATCTGCAACCCTTCGAGCAGGTGTTCCAGGGACCGTTGCAGTTCAATGCCGACCATTACGGCTTGCTGTTCGAGCGTGCCGACATGGACATGCCGCTGCCCACGGCCAACGAATCCCTGGCGCAGTTGCACGACAGGTTTGCCGGCGACTACCTGGCGCGCTTCTCGGAAAGCCGTGTCACTCACCTGACCCGCCAGGTGCTGTGTCGTCTGCTGCCCCAGGGCGAGCCCCGGCGCGAGGTGGTGGCGCAGGCCCTGCATCTGTCGCAGCGCACCCTGCAGCGGCGCTTGCAGGAGGAGGGCAGCAGTTTCCAGCAGCTGCTCGACGACACCCGCCGCGAACTGGCCCAGCAGTACCTCGCTCAACCCGCCCTGAGCCTGCTGGAGGTGGCCTACCTGCTGGGGTTCGCCGACCCGAGCAATTTCTTCCGGGCCTTCCGTCGCTGGTTCGGGTTGACCCCCGGCGAGTACCGCGCGGGCCTGTAAGTCGGGCGCTGCAATGGCAAACCGGGCGGCTTAGTGACGCCAGAAGTTGGCGGTGAGCAGCACCAGTACGGTAATGATTTCCAGGCGGCCGAGCAGCATGCCGGCGGCCAGCACCCACTTGGCGGCATCCGGCAAGCTGGCGAAGTTGCCGGCCGGGCCGATGATCGGGCCGAGGCCCGGGCCGACGTTGCACACCGCGGTAGCGGCCCCGGTGAGGGCGGTAATCGGATCCAGCCCGAGCATCGCCAGGAACAGGGCGATGGCGGCGATGGTCATGGTGATAAAGAAGGAAAAGGTCAGGATCGAGCGAACGATTTCTTCGTCGAGGTTGTGGCCGTTGTACTGCTGTTTGATCACCGCGCGCGGGTGCACCATCTGCTTGAGGTTGGCCCGCAGCAGGGACAGCGCGACCTGGAAGCGGAACATTTTCAGGCCGCCGGTGGTGGAGCCGGAGCAGCCGCCGACGAAGGTCAGGTAGAAGAAGGTCATAAAGGCGAAACCGCCCCAGGTGCTGTAGTCGCCCAGGGCATAGCCGGTGGTGGTGGCAATCGACACCACGTTGAAGCTGGCCAGGCGCAGGGCATCGATAAAGGCATGTTCGGAGTTGAGCCAGAGCCAGACGCTGAACACCAGGCACACGATCACTAGCATCGAGACAAAGCCGCGGACCTGTTCGTCCTTGAGCAAGGCCTTGCGATTGCCCCGCAGGCTGGCCACATACAGGGTAAAGGGTAGGCTGCCGAGCAGCATCAGGGGGATGGCGACCCAATGGCTGGCCGGGCCGAAGTTACCCATGGAGTTGTCGGAGGTGGAGTAGCCTGCGGTGGAAACCGAGGTCATCGAATGGTTGATCGCATCGAACCAGCCCATGCCGGAGAGCCAGTAGGCGAAGACGCCGATCAGGGTGAACACCAGGTAGATGGAGACGATGTACTTGGCCGCCATATGCGAGCGCGGCATGACCTTCTCGCCCCAGTCCGAGGACTCGGACTGGAACAGGCGCATGCCCCCGACGCGCAGCAGGGGCAGTACCGCCACGGCCATGGCGATAAAGCCGATACCGCCCAGCCACTGCAGCATCGAGCGCCAGATCAGCAGGCCCGGCGAGGCCGTGTCCAGGCCCGTGATCACCGTGGAGCCGGTGGTGGTGACCCCGGACATGGTTTCGAAGAAGGCATCGGTGTAGCTGATATGGTGAATCAGCGCCATCGGCAGGGCGGCGAAGATGCACACGATCAGCCAGCTGGCGGTGGTCAGCATGTACATGTCCCGTGGCCGCAGCTGGGTATTCTGCGGGCGGCCCTGGGCCACCATGATCAGGCCGGCGACAAAGGTGATCAGACTGGACCAGAGAAAGGCATTGAGCTCATGGGCTCTGTCGAAAACCAGCAGGGTCAGCATCGGCACTATCATGCCAATGGCCAGGGTGATCAGAAAAATACCGTTGATAAAAGCGATGATTCTTACAGTCGGCCAAGCCATGTAAGGGAACTCGGGTTGAGGGCGGCAAAGGGCGCCATTCTACTCGCGTCGCCGGCGCTGTAAACCGGCGCACGCGCGGCACCTGAACGGTCGTCGGCATCCTCAGGCTAGACGAAAAGAATGGGGCCGATGCAAGGGCAAAAACCTTGTTGGGTGCACCCCGACCTGGCTTGTCCAGGCGCTTGCCTATCTGCACATGACCGGGCTGGCGGGGCGCATATTTTTTCCCACCCCTGCGTTAGCAGGCTCTAGAATTCGCCCTTATTTAATCTAGCGAGGTGGCCGATGGATGCCCTTGATGCGTTGCTAAACCGTGTTTCCGCGCCGCGTTTGTGTGAGCCGGCACCGGATGAGGGCCAACGCGAGCTGCTGTTTCGTGCCGCGCTGCGGGCACCGGATCATGGCCAGTTACGCCCCTGGCGCTTTCTCACCATCGAGGGCGCGGCGCGGGAGCAACTGGGCGAACTGTTGGCCCAGGCGCTGCCTGCCGATGCCAGCCCCGAAGCCCTGAACAAGGCCCGGGCCATGCCGCTGCGGGCACCGCTGCTGGTGGTGGTGATCGCACGGGTGCAGGAACATCTCAAGGTGCCGGCACAGGAGCAGGTGATAGCCGCCGGCTGTGCCGCCCACGGCATTCTGTTGGCCGCCCATGCCCAGGGTATCGGTGCGGTCTGGCGGACCGGTGAACTGGCCTATAACGCCCAGGTGGCGGCTGGCCTGGGGCTGGTCGCGGGCGAGCAGATTGTCGCCTTTCTTTACCTGGGCACGCCTGAGCGCGAGTTGCGCGCGGTGCCACAGGTGCAGGTCGGTGATTTTGTCAGGGCCTGGCCTGCGGCGCAGTGAGTGGCAAGCGCAGGGTGGCGACAAAGCCGCCTTGCGCATGGTTGCTCAGTTCCAGCTGGCCGCCATGCCGTTCCGCCGCGCGGCGCGCGATGGCCAAGCCCAGGCCATGACCGCTGCTGGTCTGGCCCGGGGCGCGGAAGAAGGGTTCGCCAAGGCGTGCCAGCAGCTCAGGTGCCGCGCCAGGGCCGTGGTCACGTACGCTCAGGCATAGCTGCTCGGCGTTTCTGCTGGCGGTCAATTCGATGGGCTGGCCAGCCGGGTTGAAGCGCAGGGCATTGCGCAGCAGGTTGTCCATCGCGCGTTGCAGCATATCCGGCCAGCCGTTGAGCTGCAGGCCGCTTTCCAGCTGAATCTCGATCTGTTGCTCAGGGGCGTCCAAGCGAGCGTCTTCCTGTAATTTGTGCAGCAGTTCGCCCAGGTTGATCGGTTGCGCCGCGCCGGGTTCGGCGTCGAGGCGGGCGAGGGCGAGGATCTCACTGATCAGCGCTTCCAGGCGGTCGCACTCCTGACTCAGGCGCGGCCAGTACTTCTCCCGTTCGCCGGCCTCTGCTCGCTCGGTCAACGCCAGGGCGATGCGCAGGCGTGCCAGCGGTGAGCGCAGCTCATGGGATACATCGCGCAGCAACTGACGCTGGCTGCCGATCAAGCCCTGCAGGCGTGCGCCCATGCGGTTGAAGTCGGCCGCCAGTACGCCGAGCTCATCGCGGCGCTGGGCTAGACGTGCCAGGCTGTTCTGCTGATAAGCGGTTTGCCCCAGGTCATGCACCGCGCCGCGCAGGCGATTCAGTGGACGGGTGATGGACAGCGTCAGCCAGAGGCTGAACAGGGTCAGCACCACCAGGGTGATGCCCAGTGCGCTCAGTGGCATCAGCAGGCTTTCGCGCTGCCAGGTCGTCATTTCCCGATTGGAGATGCGGTAGATAAACAGGTAGGTTTCGCCGCTCAGCGGGCTGTTGTAGTCGTCATTCAGACGCCGCCAAGGCAGGCGCTTGGGGTTTTGTGCGCGGGCTTCGAAGGCCGCCGCCCGGGGCGGGAAGGTACCGCGCACCAGGGGCTGGCCGTTCTCGCCGAGTACCTGCACGTTGATGCGAAACCTTTCTTTGCGCTGTTCCAGGAACGCCTGGGCGGCCTGCGGGCCCTGCTGTTCATAGCGTTGCGTCCAGCCTTCGGCCAGTCCCGCCACGGCGGGGTGCTGGCTGAGGATCCAGGCGTCCTGGTTGAGCATGCGCCCCAGGAGCATGGATAGCCCGGCTACCAGGGCAATTGCCAGCCAGAAGCTGGCAAAGATGCGCCAGAACAATGAACGCACGGTGCTTCCTTAATGGTTGGTGGTAAAGGGTTGCGCCCATCAGGCCTTGCAGCCTGACGGGCGTATGACCGCTAGGTCGGGTTAGTTCTTCTTCGCCTGCTCGGCCTGCCAGGCTTTGAATGCCTGACGCTCGGCGCGGCGCTCTTCCATTTTCTTCTGGTGCTCATCGAAGGCTTTCTGCTGTTCGGGTTTGAGCAGGTCGCGGATGGCGCTGTGCTGCTTGTCCTTGGCGGCCTTGAGCTCATCCTGCATGGCTTGCCGTTCGGCGGCCGGGAGTTTGTCCAGATAGCGCTGGGTGATGGCATGGCGATTCTTCATCTGCTCGCCCATCAGTTTGCGGATTTCGCGGGATTGCTCCCTGCTCAGGTCGAGCTCTTTGAACATCCGCGAGCCGTGTTCGCCATGATGGCCGCCACCGTGATACGGGCCGCCTTCGGGCATGGCCATGGCCAGTGTCGGCAGGGTCAGGGCGAGCAATACAGCGGTAAGGGTCTTGCGCATGATGGATCTCCTTGTCTGAAGCCGGTTGATACCGGATGAGCCCAGTCTAGGGCGGTCAAGGTCAAGGGCGGTCAGGGCAAGGTAAAGCTTGGGTAAAGAGCGCGGCGGAACTGATTTACTTAATCTCTGTAAAACTTCGCGAGCTAGAGGCATGCAAGGCGAAAACAGGTGAGGAAGCGGAGTTTACTGCTGTAAATGAGCATTACTCGTTGCACTCGCCCTTCGGGTCGCGCTAAAGCGCGTTAGCCGCAAGCGGCTTGCCGAGCCTGTTTTTAACGCAGCAGGGCCGACGCGCAGCAGGTTTTAAACGCTGTAGTAATAGCCGCGGCTGCGCAAGGCGAGTATGCGCGGGCGACCATCGGCATGGGGGCCGAGTTTCTTGCGCAGGTTGCTGACGTGCATGTCCAGGCTGCGGTCATACAGGGTCAGCTTGCGGCCCAGGGCCAGTTGCGCCAGCTCCTGTTTGTCCACCGGCTCCCCCGGTTGGCACAGCAGGGCCTCGAGGATACGGCTCTCCGAGAGGGTCAGGAGCACTTCCTGCTCGCCCAGGGAGACGATGCCGCGGGCCTGGCTGTAATGCAGGTCGCCCAGCTCCAGCTGGCTGGAGGCGGCGGGAGGCAGTGCGCGGCGCAGCACGGCGCGCAGGCGCGCGGTCAGTTCGCGGGGGTCGCAGGGTTTGGCCAGGTAGTCATCGGCACCCAGCTCCAGGCCGAGAATACGGTCAAGCGGTTCGCCGCGGGCGGAGAGCATCAGCACCGGCAGTTCGGGATGGTCGCTGCGCAACTGCTTGAGCAGCTCCAGGCCGCTGCCGTCGGGCAGCATGACATCCAGCACCACGGCATCCGGGGCCTGAGTGGCCAGGGCCAGGCGCGCACTGCTGCCGTCGTGACAGGCGCTGACCTGGAAGCCTTCCTGGGTCAGCCAGCTGGCCAGCAGCTCGCACAGTTCGATGTCGTCGTCGATTAACAGCAAGGCACTCATAGGTTCAGTTCAACCACTCTCGGCGCGAACGGCGTTTGCCGCGCAGCAATGCTCCGATGATAACCCCGAGCAGGCCGGCCCCGGCACCGATGGCAAACCACATCTGTTGTTCGCTGAGCAGTTGTTGCGGGGCCTGGGCCTTCTTGAGTTGCAGCTTGAGGCGCTGGTTCTCCTGGCGCAGGCGTTGCAACTGCACGTTCTCGCGTTCGCCGCCGTTGGCCTGCAGCTCGGCAGCCATGGCGTCGCGCTGTTCCAGGCTGTCGATCTGCACCTGGACAGCGGACGCTGGTACCGCCGCTGGCTGCGGCGGGCTTTGCTCGGCCTGCACGGCGGCGCTCAGCGACAGGGTCAGTAGCAGAATCAGCGGGCCTGGGCGCATCGGAACTCCTGTTTGTACTTATTGTTATGGGGCGTTCGGCGCGGCGGCCGACCTCAGGGCAGGACCAGCTTGAACGGCTTGACCTGGACTTCGGCATAAACCCCGGCCGCGCGGTAGGGGTCGGTATCGGCCCAGCTCTGTGCGGCGCTCAGGGAATCGAATTCGGCCACGATCAGGCTACCGGTAAAGCCGGCCGGGCCCGGGTCGCTGCTGTCCACGGCCGGGTGCGGGCCGGCCAGCACCAGGCGGCCTTCGCTTTTCAGCTGTTCGAGCCGGGCCAGATGGGCGGGGCGAGCGCTGAGGCGGTTTTCCAGGGAGTTTTCCACATCGGTGGCAATGATGGCGTAGAGCATCTCGGTCCTTAAATCAGGGGCGTGCAGTGGCTTATGTGCGGGGAGAAAAGCAGCCCGGCCAGGCAAAGTCGAGGAAATATTGGCGCAGGCCAGCAAGAATCCATATCTGCCGGCATAATAACAAACATAAATTACCGGGAAAGCGCCCCTTATGGATGTCGATCTGCATTGCCACAGCACCGCTTCGGATGGCGCACTTGCGCCGGCTGTGGTGGTGGCGCGGGCGTTTGAGCGCGGTGTGCGTTTGCTGGCCCTGACCGATCACGACACTCTGGATGGGCTGGATGAGGCCCACGCGGCCGCGCAGGCCCTGGGTATGCAGTTGGTCAATGGCATCGAGCTGTCCTGCACCTGGGGTGGGGCGACCATTCATGTGCTGGGCTATGCCTTCAATCGCGATGCGCCGGCGCTGCAGCAGGCGATTGCCGAATTGCACGAGGGTCGCTGGTTGCGCGCCGCGGAGATCGGCAAGCGCCTGGAAGCCAAGGGCATGCCGGGTGCGCTGGACGGCGCGCGGGCCCTGCAGCAGGAGCTTGGCGACAGCGGCAATGCTCCGGCGCGGCCGCATTTCGCCGATTTTCTGGTGCGCAGCGGTTATGTCAAGGACCGCGCCGAAGCGTTTCGCAAATGGCTGGGCTCGGGCAAGCTGGGCGATGTCAAGCAGCACTGGCCCGAGTTGGCTCAGGCCGTGGATACCCTGCGCCGTGCCGGTGCCTGGGTCAGCCTGGCGCATCCCTGGCAGTACGACTTTACTCGGAGTAAAAGACGCAAGTTGATCGCCGAATTCGTCGGTGCCGGCGGGCACTCCCTGGAAGTGGTCAACGGTATGCAGCCGGCCGAGCAGGTCGGCAGTCTGGCGATTCTGGCGCGCGAATTCGGCATGTTCGTCACCGCGGGCAGTGATTTTCACGCACCGGGTCAGTGGTCAGAGTTGGGCGTATACCGCCCGGTTCCCGAGGATCTACCGCCCCTTTGGGCACGGTTTCAGCATGTCCAGCAGCCTACTGCAATCTGAACAGGGTTTTAGCGTGAGTCAGTTCTTCCAGATCCATCCGGAAAATCCTCAGTCGCGCCTGATTAAACAGGCGGTGGCGATCATCAGGGCTGGCGGTGTGGTGATCTATCCGACCGATTCATCCTATGCGGTCGGTTGCCATATCGGCGACAAGAACGCGGTAGAGCGCATTCGCCGCCTGCGCCAGCTGGACGACAAGCACAACTTCACCCTGGTGTGCCGCGATCTGTCGCAGCTCAGCACCTTTGCCAAGGTCGATACGGCGGCCTTCCGCCTGCTCAAGACCCATACACCTGGGCCCTACACCTTTATCCTCAACGCCACCCGCGAAGTGCCGCGCATGCTGTTGCACGCCAAGCGTCGCACCATCGGCTTACGGGTGCCCAGCCACCCGATCGCCATGGCGCTGCTGGAGGAGTTTGGCGAGCCGCTGATGAGTGTCAGCCTGATCCTGCCGGGCGAAGACCTGCCGATGAGCGATCCTTACGAGATGCGCCAGATTCTCGAACACCAGGTCGATCTGATCATCGATGGCGGCTTCGGCGGGTTGGCGGCTTCCACCGTGGTCAGTCTGGTCGACGACGAGCCGGAAATCATCCGGGTCGGTTGCGGCGATCCAACGCCTTTCGTCGAGGCCTGAGCGCCTCGCCGATAGGCGTTGCTCGCGTAACCGTCTCGGCTGCCATTGCAGCGCTCGGGGGCTATAGCACCAGAACCACCAGAACGGCCACCAGCAGGATGATGATCACATCATTGCCGCTCAGTGCACCAGCGGCCGGCAGGCTGTCGATACGCTGGGCCAGGGTGGCGACTTCCGTCGGTGTCAGGGCATCGACCCGGCTGCGGGCCAGGGCCGGCGATACATCCATTTGCTGCAAATGCTCCTGCACGCTGGCGCGGGCGAGGAATTCGCTGACTTTGTCGCGGTCGGCCTGGCTGACCTGTTCGGCGATGACTTCCTGAGTTGCGATCATGCCGGCCTGCACGGCTGGCGACGACAGGGCCAGCACACAGGCGGCCAGTACGGCGATGGCGACGCTGAGAAGGGACGTTTTCATGCTGCGCTCTCCCGAAGTGGGGGCGGGATACGCGCTCGGCCAGTGGCGGCCTGCGCGCGACTCTGCCGTTGGCCATGACTGCAGAGGACTATGCCCGTGGCATCATAAAATAAGACCCAATGCCCCCTGGGCGGTTCCCTCGTCGTTTTTCCCGCAGAGGCGGTGAGCCTCGCTATACTTTGCCCCCTGTCGATTCGTTTAGGTAACCTGGTTTGAGTCTTGTCGATTCCGAGCGCCGCGTGCTGTCCGGCATGCGCCCCAGCGGCCGCCTGCACCTTGGCCACTACCACGGCGTGCTGAAAAACTGGGTCAAGATGCAGCACAGCTACGAGTGCTTCTTCTGCATCGTCGACCTGCATGCGCTGACCACCGACTACGATGAAGTCGGCTCGCTTTCCCAGCGGGTGATGGACATGGCGGTGGATTGGCTGGCGGCCGGTATCAGCCCCAGCTCGGCGACCCTGTTTATCCAGTCTCAGGTACCCGAGCACGCCGAATTGCACCTGCTGCTGTCGATGATCTGCCCGCTCAGCTGGCTGGAGCGGGTGCCGTCCTACAAGGAGCAGCAGGAGCAGTTGCATGGCAAGGACCTGAGCACCTTCGGTTTTCTCGGCTATCCCTTGCTGCAGGCCGCTGACATCCTGCTCTATCGCGCCGGTGTGGTGCCGGTGGGCAGCGATCAGCTGGCGCATATCGAGTTCGCCCGCGATGTGGCGCGTCGCTTCAATCACCTTTACGGGCGTGAGCCAGGTTTCGAAGACAAGGCCGAGGCGGCCATCGTCAAGTTGGGCAAGAAAACCGCCACGCTCTACAACAACCTGCGCAAGGCTTATCAGGAACAGGGCGATGTCGACTCCCTGGAGACCGCCCGCGCCCTGCTCAAGGATCAGCAAAGCATGACCCTGGGCGACAAGGAGCGGCTGTTCGGGTACCTGGAGGGCGGCGGCAAGGTGATCCTGCCCGAGCCCCAGCCCTTGCTGAGCGAATCACCGAAGCTGCTGGGGCTGGATGGCAGCAAAATGTCCAAGTCTCACAATAATGCGATTTTCCTGCGCGATAGCGCAGGCGAGGTCGAGGACAAGATCCGTCGCATGCCCACGGACCCGGCGCGGGTGCACCGCGGCGACCCTGGCGATCCGGCGCTCTGCCCGGTGTGGCCGATGCACCAGCTGTATTCCAGCGAGGCAACCTGCGCCTGGGTCCAGCAGGGCTGCAAAAGCGCGGGCATCGGCTGCCTGGAGTGCAAGGCCCCGCTGATCGAGGCCGTGCAGAACGAGTTGAAACCCTTGCAGGCACGGGCGCTGGATTATCAGGACAACCCCGATCTGGTACGCCAGATTCTCGCCGAGGGGGCCGACCGGGCACGTTCCGAGGCCCGTGAAACCTTGGGCGAAGTACGCATGGCCCTGGGTTTGAATTACCGCTAAGTCCGCCAACGAGAGCCCCATGTCCAATCCGCCGTCGCAGGAAACCGTCGATACCCAGGCCGGCGCTCAGCAGGAACTGCCGTTCGCCCTGGTCTATGGTCAGGCGGTGACCGAGATGCCGCTGGACCTGTATATCCCGCCGGATGCCCTGGAAGTCTTCCTGGAGGCCTTCGAAGGGCCGCTGGACCTGTTGCTCTACCTGATTCGCAAGCAGAACATCGACGTGCTGGATATCCCGGTGGCGGAAATCACCCGCCAGTACATGGGCTATGTCGAACTGATGCAGTCGGTGCGCCTGGAGCTGGCCGCCGAGTACCTGGTGATGGCGGCCATGCTCGCCGAGATCAAGTCGCGCATGCTGCTGCCGCGCTCCAGCGAGGCCGAGGTCGAAGAAGACGATCCGCGTGCCGAGCTGATCCGCCGTCTGCAGGAGTACGAGCGCTACAAGGCCGCCGCCGAAGGCATCGATGGCCTGACCCGGGTTGGCCGCGACCTCACCGTGCCGCGCCTGGAGGCCCCCGAAGCGCGGGCGCGCAAACTGCTGCCGGATGTCAGCCTGGAAGAGCTGCTGCTGTCCATGGCCGAGGTGCTGCGCCGCGCCGACATGTTTGAAAGCCACCAGGTGACCCGTGAGACGCTGTCCACCCGCGAGCGTATGAGCGAGGTGTTGGAGCGCCTCAAGGGCGGCGGTTTCGTGCCCTTTGTCGCGCTGTTCAGCGCGGAGGAAGGCAAGCTCGGGGTGGTGGTAACCTTTATGGCGGTACTCGAGCTGATCAAGGAATCCCTGGTCGAGCTGGTACAAAACGAGGCCTATGGGCCAATCCATGTGCGTGCGCGGGCTGAATAAGCATGAATCTCAACGAACCCCGTGAACTGGCCAGCCTGCTGGAAGCCTTCCTGCTGGCCTCCGGCAAACCGCAGTCGCTGGAGCGCCTGTACGAGTTGTTCGAAGAGGGCGAGCGTCCGGAACCGGCGGTCTTCAAGAAGGCTCTGACGCACCTGGGCAAGTCCTGCGAAGGGCGCGCCTTCGAGCTTATCGAAGTGGCGTCTGGTTACCGTCTGCAAGTGCGTGAGCGTTTCGCGCCCTGGGTCGGGCGCTTGTGGGAAGAACGCCCGCAGCGCTACTCGCGGGCCATGCTCGAGACCCTGGCGCTGATCGCCTACCGTCAGCCCATCACCCGCGGCGAGATCGAGGATGTGCGCGGTGTGGCGGTCAACAGCCATATCGTCAAGACCCTGCTGGAGCGCGAATGGATTCGCGTGGTCGGCTACCGCGATGTGCCGGGCAAGCCTGCGATGTTCGCCACCACCCGGCTGTTTCTCGATCACTTCAACCTGAAAAGCCTCGACGAGCTCCCGCCCCTGGCCGCCCTGCGCGAGCTGGAGCCCGAGCCGGTATTGGCCTTCGACGATGAGCAGGAAGCCCCGCAAAGCCTGCAGGCCCGCGCCGATCTGGCCCTGGCCGACGAACCGGCGCTGGAGGCGGGCGAGGAAACCAGTTTCAGCAGCCTGCTGGCCGAGCTGGACTCGATGGAGCAGGGCCTGAAAACCGACTTCGACGATCTGCCCGAGCAGGACGATGAGCTTGACGATGCAGGGGAGCCTCACCCGGCCCTGGATAAAGAACAGCTGCCTGAGTGAAGGGGCGGTAGCGACCCGGATTGCATCCGGGCGACGCGCTTGCGGAGGCTTCGCCGTATTGCCGGCTATCGACTCGGGTGGTGGCTGCTACGCTGAGTCAGTGCGCAAGTGCCGCGTTTCGCGTATGCTCCGCGCCCCTTCGACGACTTGCTGTCGTCCATCACCAGAGAAAACACCGGGAGGTGCCCAGATGAGTGAATCCGAAGAATACAGCCCAGCAGGCGAGAAACTGCAGAAAGTCATGGCGCGCATGGGCCTGGCTTCGCGCCGTGAAATCGAAGCCTGGATCAGCGCCGGCAGGGTCAAGGTCAATGGCGCAATCGCCAGCCTCGGCATGCGGGTCGACCTGCACGACGCGATTGCCGTCGATGGCAAGGTGATCCGCCGCGAAGAAGCCGCCGAGAGCGTGCGCCGCGTGATCATCTATAACAAGCCCGAAGGCGAGATCTGCACCCGTGACGACCCGGAAGGCCGTCCGACCGTGTTCGACCGCCTGCCGCGGCCGAAAGAAGGCCGCTGGATCAATATCGGCCGCCTCGACATCAATACCACTGGTCTGCTGATGTTCACCACCGATGGTGAGCTGGCCAACCGCCTGATGCACCCCTCCTATCAGATGGACCGCGAGTACGCCGTGCGCGTGCGCGGCGAAGTCGACGAGGAGATGATCGAACGCCTGAAGGCCGGGGTGATGCTCGAAGACGGCCCAGCCAAGTTCACCGACATCAAGGAAGCCCCCGGCGGCGAAGGCTTCAACCACTGGTATCACTGCGTGGTGATGGAAGGCCGCAACCGTGAGGTCCGTCGCCTGTGGGAATCCCAGGGGCTGGTGGTCAGCCGTCTGAAGCGCGTGCGCTTCGGTCCGGTATTTATCACCTCGGACCTGACCATGGGCCGCTGGCGCGAAATGAGCCAGCGTGAAGTGGATATTCTCAGCGAGGAAGTCGGCCTCAAGCCGGTGGCCCTGCCGGATATGAAGGAAAAGACCCGCGACAAGCTCGATCGCCTGCAGCGCAAATCGGCCAAGCCGGTGGGCCGCGCCGCGCGCCCGGAGCGGACCCTGCGCCCGGCCCATGGTGGCGCGAGCGAGGGCGATCAGGGTCGCGCGCGGGCACCCCGCGGCGAAGGCGCGGAACGGGGCGAGCACCCGCAGCGTACGCCACGCGCGCCACGTCCCGAGTCGGGGCGTGAGCCGCAGGGCCGTGGCCAGGCGGGTAAGGGCACGCCGGTGGCCGAGCGGCCGCGTGACGTCAACAAGAAGCGTCCGGCCAAACCCGGCGCGCAGCCGCGTCCCGCTGTGGCCTTGACCGAGCGTCCGTCGCGCAAGCCGGCCGGTGCACCGGTCAAACGTCGCAGCCAGCCCACCAGCGAGGGTCAGCGCCCCGGCTTTGGTCGTGGTAGCCGCAAGCCCGAGTAACAACGGGCCGGTGCTGTAAAACAAAAGGCGACCCTCGGGTCGCCTTTTGCGTATCTGTGCTAGTCAGCCAGCCATGGACAGGCGGTTACGGCCTTCGCGCTTGGACACGTACAGCGCACTGTCGGCTCGGCGCAGCAGGCTTTCCATGGACTCGCCCGGCAGCAGGCTGGCGCAGCCGAGGCTGACGGACAGCTCGATGGTGCGATTTTCCACCAGGTACTGGATGCCCATGACCGCCATGCGCAGGCGCTCGCCGACCATGGAGGCGGCTTCGCGGCTGGTATTGGAGAGCAGCACCAGAAACTCCTCGCCGCCATAGCGGAACACCATGTCGACATTGCGCAGGCTGTCTTTCAGGGCGTTGGCCACGGCCTTGAGTGCCTCATCGCCAATGCTGTGGCCGTGTTTGTCGTTGATCTGCTTGAAGTGGTCGATATCGACCATCAGCACCGACAGTGGCTGCAGGTTGCGCCGGGCCATATCGACCTCGCGCTGCAGGGTCTGGGTCATGGCCACGCGGTTGCCGGTTTCGGTCAGCGGGTCGCGCAGTGCGGTCTGCAGGGCGGCGCGGTAGAGCAGGGCGTTGCGCAGCGGGAACAACAGGCTGGCCAGCAGGGATTCGAGTTGGCCCAGCTCGTCTTCGCTGAAGCGCTGGTTGCGACGGAAGGTCAGCTCGCCGAGGTATTCGCCGTCGTGGTTGAGGCGGTAACCGGCCGAGTGGTTGGCGCGCTCGCCCAGATCCAGACGCAGGTCGCAGGAGGCCAGCTGGTAGCTTAGGGCGCTGAGCGGTACCAGGCGCTGCACGGCGTCGAAGAACAGTTCGAGAATGCGCTCGGTTTCCAGGGAGGTCTGCAGTTGCAGGCTCAGTTGTTGGCGCAGTTGCGCCAGGCTGACCGGTTTGAGAGTCTTTTGCGCCCTGCTGGCATAGCCAAGACGCTGCAACTTGGCGGCATCGAAGTCTATGGTGTTGGATGGGTTGTGCGGGGCCATTAAGCCTTACCTCTTGCGCGATTCGCGGCGATTGGAAGAGGTAGAGCGAATTTCATGCCAAGCGTACTTTTATAGAAAAAATGCTTTTATTTCATGCATTTAGTTTTGTATGGCTGGACTGGGGCGGCAAGAAACTGCCGGTTGCTTGCCGCGGGTAATGGCGATTTACCGCTACCGGTGTGGCGGCCGCCGGAAAGCCGGCGGAGCCCTTAAAGGGTTGTTTAAGGCGATATCCCAATTATGTGTTGTATGGAGGCAGGCCTGAGCCCTTCTCGCAGGCGCGCCACTGGGTAGGGCTATGCGCACCAACTCGGGCGGCGAATCATTGGTGCGCACGGCGCACCCTACGGGGCCTGGCTATTTCAAACCCAGCAGTGACGGCCGAACGCAACAGGCTCCTAGAGCCCTGCAAGGCGCTACGTCGGTAGCAGCCTGCGGCTGGCCCGCAGGGCCACGCGCGGCAGGCCGCGAGCTACTGGGCGTCGAACGCCTGGCCATTGACCCCCGTGCTGTCCGGGCCCATCAGGTACAGGTAGACCGGCATGATGGCTTCTGGCAGCGGGTTATTGGTCGGGTTCTCGCCCGGGTAGGCCTGGGCGCGCATGTCGGTGCGGGTGGCACCCGGGTTGACGCTGTTGGCGCGCACATTGGCAATGCCGTCGACTTCGTCGGCCAGTACCTGCATCAGGCCTTCGGTGGCGAATTTCGATACCGCGTAGGCACCCCAGTAGGCACGGCCCTTGCGGCCGACGCTGCTGGAGGTGAACACCACCGAGGCGTCCGCCGAGAGCTTCAGCAGCGGCAGCAGGGTGCTGGTGAGCATAAACATGGCGTTGACGTTGACCTGCATGACACGCATGAAGTTGTCGCCGGACAGCTGCTCCAGCGGCGTGCGCGGGCCGATGATCGAGGCGTTGTGCAGCAGGCCGTCGAGCTTGCCGAACTCGTTCTCGATCGTGGCCGCCAGTTCGTCGTATTGGTGCGGCAGGGCGGTTTCCAGATTGAACGGGATCACCACCGGCTGCGGGTGACCGGCCGCTTCGATGGCGTCGTACACCCGGCCGAGGTTTTCTTCGGTCTTGCCCAGCAGCAGCACCGTGGCACCAAAGGCGGCAAAGGTCTTGGCGGCGGCCGCACCGATCCCGCGGCCGGCACCGGTCACCAGAATCACACGGTCCTTGAGCAGGTCGGGGCGAACGGAATAGTCGAACATGGGGAAACTCCTTCGGAGGATATGTAGGTTGGGCTGAGCTCCGCAAAGCCAAACAGTGCGCCGGTATGCCGTGCCGGGGCAGTCTGTCCGTTATTGTGCGAAGCGCATCTGTATGCCAGGCCCGTTCAGCAGCCGCACAGTGCCCGTTCGAGTACGGCGCGCAGTTCCAGCGGGTGATCCACCACCACGTCGGCACCCCAGTTGCGCGGGTTGTCTTGTGGGTGGATATAACCGTAGGTCACCGCGGCGGTCTTGCAGCCGGCGGCGCGACCGGCCTCGATATCGCGCTCGTCGTCGCCGACAAACAGCGCCTCACCTGGCTGTATGCCGATCTGGCTGCAGGCCAGCAGGAGCATCTCCGGGTCAGGCTTGCTGCGGCTGACGTGATCCGGGCAGACCAGTACCGCCGAACGCTGCGCCAGGCCGAGCTGCTGCATGATCGGCTCGGCGTAACGCACCGGCTTGTTGGTCGCCACGCCCCAGATCAGCTTGGCCTGCTCGATCTCATCGAGCAGCTCATTTATGCCGTCGAAGGGTCGGGTCAGCACCGCGCAGTGGCTCTGATAGCGTTCGAGAAACTCCAGACGCAGGGCTTCGAAGCCTTCGGCCTCGGGGTCCATGGCGAAGTTGGTGGCGACCATGGCGCGGGCACCGCCGGAAACCTGGTCGCGGATCAGCTTGTCGTCGATCGCGGGCAGGCCGCGCTCGACGCGCATGGCCTGGCAGATGGCGATAAAGTCCGGCGCGCTGTCGAGCAGGGTGCCGTCCATATCGAATAGAACCGCGCGCAAGCGCATCACGCCTCCTTGAGAGTCTGGATCATGTAGTTGACGTCGACATCCGCTTCCAGCTTATAGCGCTTGGTTAGCGGGTTGTAGGTCAGGCCGATGATGTCCTTGACCTCAAGGCCGGCTGCGCGGCTCCAGGCTCCCAGTTCCGAAGGGCGGATAAATTTCTTGAAGTCGTGGGTGCCACGCGGCAGCAGGCGTAGCAGGTATTCGGCCCCGATCACGGCAAACATATAGGCCTTGGGGTTGCGGTTGATGGTGGAGAAGAACACCTGGCCGCCGGGTTTGACCATGCGGTAGCAGGCGCGGATCACCGACGCCGGGTCCGGCACGTGCTCGAGCATTTCCAGGCAGGTGACCACGTCGAACTGCTCGGGCATTTCCTCGGCCAGGGCCTCGGCGGTGATCTGCCGGTATTCGACGCTGACGCCGGATTCGAGCTGGTGCAACTGGGCCACGGCCAGCGGCGCTTCGCCCATGTCGATGCCGGTCACGCTTGCGCCGCGCTGGGCCATGGATTCGCTGAGAATGCCGCCGCCGCAGCCGACGTCGAGGACCTTCTTGCCAGCCAGGCCGACGCGCTCGTCGATCCAGTTGACCCGCAGCGGGTTGATGTCGTGCAGCGGCTTGAACTCGCTTTCGCGGTCCCACCAGCGATGGGCGAGGGCTTCGAATTTGGCGATTTCGGCGTGATCGACGTTGCTCATATAAATCCCTGAATCAGGCTGCGGCGAGAGTGGGAGCGCAAAGTGCTCATGTTGCCAGTTTCGCCGGGTGGATTGGGCACCTGTTGTGCGTCCAATGTATGTCAGTTTGTCGCAGTACCCGCATTCTCCGGGCTGGCAGTCACTTGCCGGCGATCTTTGCCCCCCAGGCGCGGGCGTTGGCGATAATTCGCTGCTCGTCCAGGCGGGTCAGTTGACCGCCGTCGAGCAGTTGCTTGCCGCCCACCCAGACATGCTCGGTGCAGGCCCGGCCACCGGCGTAGAGCAGTTGCGATACCGGGTCATAGACCGGTTGCTGGGCCAGGCCGTTGAGGTCGAACGCCGTGAGGTCGGCGGCCTTGCCCAGCTCCAGCGAGCCGATCTGCTGGTCCAGGCCGAGGGCGCGGGCCCCGTTGAGGGTGGCCATGCGCAGGGCGCTGTGGGCGTTGAGGGCGCTGGCCGAGCCGGCTACGGCCTTGGCCAGCAGGGCGGCGGTACGGGTTTCGCCGAGCAGGTCGAGATCGTTGTTGCTCGCCGCGCCGTCGGTGCCGATGGCCACATTGACCCCGGCCTGCCAGAGCCGTTCCACCGGGCAGAAGCCGCTGGCCAGCTTGAGGTTGGATTCCGGGCAGTGGATCACGCTGCTGTTGCTGGCCACCAGCAGCGCCAGGTCCTCGTCGTCGATCTGGGTCATATGCACGGCCTGGAAGCGCGGGCCGAGCAGGCCCAGGCGCGCCAGGCGAGCCAGAGGGCGCTCGCCGTGCTGCTCGAGGCTCTGCTGCACTTCGAAGGCGGTCTCGTGCACGTGCATATGGATGCCGGCGTCCAGTTCCTCGGCCAGCATGCGGATATTTTCCAGCTTGTCGTCGCTGACCGTATAGGGCGCATGGGGACCGAAGGCCACGCTCAGGCGCGGGTGATGCTTGAGGTCGTCGAACAGGCCCAGGCCCTTGCGCAGCGCTTCGCTGGCGTCACGCGCGCCGGGGATGGGAAAGTCCAGCACGGGGATGCTGATCTGCGCGCGGATACCGCTCTTGTGCACCCGTTCGCAGGCCGTTTCCGGAAAGAAGTACATGTCCGAAAAGCAGCTGATGCCGCCCTTGAGCTGCTCGGCGATGGCCAGCTCGGTACCGTCCTGGACGAACTGCTCGTTGACCCACTTGGCCTCGGCCGGCCAGATATGCTGCTCAAGCCAGGTGTTCAGGGGCAGGTCGTCGGCCAGGCCGCGAAACAGGGTCATGGCGGCATGCCCGTGGGCATTGATCAGGCCCGGCGTGAGCAGCCGGCCCGGCAGTTCGAGAACCTGCAGGGCGGCGTGCTGGAGCGCTTCGGCGCGCGGTGCGATCAGGGCGATGCGGCCGTCACGGATGCCCAGGCCATGCTCATGCAAGACCACGCCTGCGGGTTCTACCGGCACCAGCCAGGTGGGGAGCAGCAGCAGGTCGAGGGGGGCGTGGGGCATAAGGAGCGCTTCCGGCGGTCAGTAAAATGGCGAGTTTATAGAGGAACGCCCTAGGCTTGAAGCTGAAAGCGCCTGGCTGGCCCGAATGCCCGAGTGGGCTGGCGCTGTTTGGCGGGCCTTGTGCGTATAATGCTCGGCTTTTTCCGGGAGAGGTGCGTCATGCGCGAGCAATTGCTAGCGGCAGAGCAGGTCAGGGCTATCGAGTGGCGCGCTGGTGCGCTGCATCTGCTCGACCAGCGCGCCTTGCCTTTCGAGGAAACCTGGCTTAGTTACAGCACTGCGGCCGCTGTAGCCGAGGCCATCCGCGACATGGTGGTGCGCGGCGCGCCGGCCATCGGCATCAGTGCGGCCTATGCAGTCGTCCTGGCCGTGCGTGCGCGGCTGGCGGCCGGTGGTGACTGGCGCGCGGCGCTGGAGGAGGACTTTGCCCTGCTGGCCGCCGCGCGGCCGACCGCGGTCAATCTGTTCTGGGCGCTCAACCGCATGCGCGAGCGCCTGGAGCGGGTGAAAGAGGATGATGCTGTCTTGGCGGTGCTGGAAGCCGAGGCTCTGGGCATTCACCAGAGTGATCGCGACGCCAACCTGACCATGGCCCAGCTCGGCGTCGAGCTGATCCGCAAGCATCAGGGCAATCTGCAGAACCTGCTGACCCACTGCAACGCCGGAGCCCTGGCCACCGGTGGCTTCGGCACCGCCCTGGGGGTGATCCGCGCGGCCTATCTGGACGGTCTGGTCGAGCGCGTCTATGCCGACGAAACCCGGCCCTGGCTGCAGGGCTCGCGCCTGACCGCCTGGGAACTGGCCGCCGACGGTATTCCGGTCACGGTGAACGCCGACTCGGCCGCCGCGCACTTGATGAAAACCCGCGGCATCACCTGGGTCATAGTCGGGGCCGATCGTATCGCCGCCAACGGCGATGTGGCCAACAAGATCGGCACCTATCAGCTGGCGGTAAACGCCATGCACCACGGCGTGCGCTTTATGGTGGTGGCCCCCAGCTCGACCATCGACATGAGCATGGAGCATGGCGACGACATTCCCATCGAGGAGCGGGTCGGCAGCGAACTGCTGGAGCTGGGGGGCAAGCGGGTGGCCGGCGAGATTGCTGCGCTGAATCCGGTGTTCGACGTGACCCCGGCGGATCTGATCGACTTCCTGGTGACCGAGAAGGGCGTAATCGATCGTCCGGATGCGGCGAAAATGGCGCAGCTGATGTGCCGCAAGCGTTTGCATTGAGGTTTTTTGCGGGTGCGCGCACCTAGTCGGCACGCTGCCGCTGGGGATAGGTGCGCCGCGGCGATTGTGGTAAGCTCCGGCGGTTTTCAGGGGTGGCCATAGCGGGCATCTCAACTGCGCAGCTACATGGCATAACTCATTGATTTGTCGTGAGTCGCTGGAGGCCCGAAGGCGCAGCGACAGGCTCTGTTCCATTCAGGACGAATGGCGCGGAGTTTCACCAGAAAAAGGAACAAGGCTACTCATGGGCGAACTGGCCAAAGAAATCCTCCCGGTCAATATTGAAGACGAACTCAAGCAGTCCTACCTCGATTACGCGATGAGCGTAATCGTCGGGCGAGCGCTGCCGGATGCACGCGATGGCTTGAAGCCCGTGCACCGTCGGGTGCTGTTTGCCATGAGCGAGTTGGGCAACGACTGGAACAAGGCATACAAGAAGTCCGCCCGTGTGGTCGGTGACGTAATCGGTAAGTATCACCCTCACGGCGATACCGCGGTGTACGACACCATCGTACGGATGGCGCAGCCATTCTCCCTGCGCTACCTGCTGGTCGACGGCCAAGGCAATTTCGGTTCGGTGGACGGCGATAACGCCGCCGCCATGCGATACACCGAAGTGCGCATGACCAAGCTGGCCCATGAGTTGCTGGCTGACCTGCATAAAGAAACCGTGGACTGGGTGCCGAACTACGACGGCACCGAGATGATCCCGGCGGTCATGCCGACCAAGATCCCCAACCTGCTGGTCAACGGCTCCAGCGGCATTGCGGTCGGCATGGCGACCAACATGGCCCCGCACAATCTCAGCGAGGTCGTCGATGCGCTGGTGCTGCTCATCGAGAAACCGGAAACCGAGCTGGCGGACCTCATGAAACGGATCCCCGGACCGGACTTTCCCACCGGC
>JBFJZW010000040.1:0-22092 GCA_041621875.1 Pseudomonas sp.
ACCGCACCATCACCAAGGCGGTGATCCGCCACGTCGAAGAAAACCGCTTCGCCCTACTGGAGCGCATGACCCAGGAGATTCTCGACCTGGTGATGGCCAACCCGGACGTGCGTTACGCCGAAGTGGAAGTGGACAAACTGCACGCCCTGCGCTTTGCCGAATCGGTCTCCATTACCCTCGCCGGCCACCGTTAGAGCCTACCCGTAGAATCCCGGCGCAACCCGCAGGGTGCCCCCGGTCATCGCAGCCAGCGGGGAAGTAATTGACAGCACGCCCCATGCTTTTATCATCGCCGGCAACCTCTTCCCTTGCCTGCCCTTGAGAGCACTGCCATGACCGAACAAGAACGTCTCGAGCTCGAAGCCGCCGCCTTCCGCAGCCTGGTGCAACACCTGCGTTCGCGCCCCGATGTGCAGAACATCGAACTGATGAACCTGGCCGGCTTCTGCCGCAATTGCCTGTCCAAGTGGTTCAAGGCCGCCGCCGACGATATCGGCGTGCAGATCACCCCCGACGAGGCCCGCGAAGAAATCTACGGCATGCCCTATGCCGAGTGGAAAAACAAATACCAGAAGGAGGCCAACGGCGAGCAGCAGGCCGCCTTCGCCAAAGGAAAAAAGCAATGAGTGCCCTGAACGATTTTCGCGCCAAGCTGCGCAGCGAACATTTCACCTTCGCTGAGACCCTGGCGTTTATCGCCGCGCACTATGACTACCAGCCCAGCGCCTTCAGCAATGGCCAGGTCGCCAACGCCGCCGGGCAGAACGAGGGCTCGTGCAAGACCCTGGGTCTGGCTCTGCTCGAAGACCTGAGCCTGGAAGAGGCCCTGCTGTGCTTCGGCGAACACTACCGCAGCGTGCTGGCCACCCCGGACGGCAACGACCACGGCAATATCCGCGCCCTGATGGACACCGGCCTGGCCGGCGTGCGTTTCGAACAGCCTTCGCTGCAACGCAAGGCGCTGTAAGCCAGCCCCAGACCGACTCGCCCAGACAGCGCGCAAAAACTTGCGCAACTGTCGGCAAAGGCTGACAGACAGCCGACTTGCGAGGCATTACCCTGGCGGCCATCAACGATCGGGCCACCAGGGAAGGTGCCTGTGCCAAGCCTCACGGCCGCACGCGACCTCCCTGCCCCAACCCTAGCTGGCTTGGAGTCGCGTGCATGCAGCAGACCTTGGTATGGAAACCATGGCACAACCCCGGCGTGGAAAACCTGCGCCTGAATATCGACGAAAACGGTATCCAGGCCACCAGCCACCTGATGCAAAGCCTGCGTGGCCACAGCATCGCCGCCACCTATGTGCTCAACTGCGACCCGCGCTGGCGCTTTCGTCGCCTGTGGCTGAAAGTCGACAATCACGGCCAACGGCGCATCGACCTCAAGCGCGATATACGTGGCAACTGGTTCCATAACGGCGAACCACGGCCCGACCTGCAAGACTGCCAGCAGGTCATGCTCTCCGACTCGCCCTTTACCCATACCCCGGCCCTGCAGCGCTGCGCCCTGGAAAACGGCCAGAGCGAACAGCTGCTGGTGGCCTATGTCGACCTGCTGACGCTCAAGGTCGAAGCCCGCAGCCAGCGCTACCAGCACCTGCGTCAGGAAGGCGACACCACCCTGTACCGCAGCGACCCCGAAGGCCTACAGAGCTGCGAACTGGCCGTGGACGAACACGCCCTGCTGGTCAAGGCCAGCGACCAGTTCCTGCGCCTGAGCTCGCGGGATCTCAGGCTCAACACCTGGGTCTGAGAAGTCGCAGAAAGGCCTCAGGCCTATCGCAATACTCCAGATAGATGCAGACCTGGTGTGGGAGGGGCTTTCGGCTCTGGCATCCTGCTTCGCGATCCACATGGATGTGGTGAATGCCGCAGGCCCGCCGGGAGCGGGTGCGGCCCTACCTTCTGCATCCATGCAGTCGCAGCCGCGATACAACCCCTATAAAGCTCGCCGCTAAAGCGCCTCCCACGAGGTTTCGCCATCACCTTAGGTCCCGCCCCGGGCATAAAAATGCCGCTCACTTGATCCAAGTGAGCGGCATTGCGGCTTACATCGAAGCGTTGGGCAGTTACAGCCTTACTGACCGTCGAGATAACGCTCCACATCCAGTGCCGCCATGCAGCCGGCACCGGCCGAGGTGATGGCCTGACGGTAGACGTGGTCGGCCACGTCGCCGGCGGCGAACACACCCGCCATGCTGGTGGCGGTAGCATTGCCGTCGCGCCCGCCATTGACCACCAGATAACCGTCCTTGAGCGCCAGCTGGCCGTCGAATAGCGAGGTATTCGGCGTATGGCCGATGGCGACGAACAGGCCATCGACGCTCAGCTGGTCAAAGCTGCCATCGTTGTTCTTCACCCGCACGCCGGTCACGCCCATGGTGTCGCCCAGCACCTCATCCACCTCGGCATTGAGCTTGAGTACGATCTTGCCTTCGGCGACCCTCGCCTGCAGCTTGCCCTGCAGAATCTTCTCGGCGCGGAAGGTCTCGCGGCGATGCACCAGGGTCACCTTACTGGCGATATTGGCCAGGTACAGAGCCTCTTCCACCGCGGTATTGCCGCCGCCTACCACTGCTACCTCACGGTTGCGGTAGAAGAAGCCGTCGCAGGTGGCGCAAGCCGACACGCCCTTGCCCATAAAGGCTTCCTCGCTGGGCAAGCCCAGGTAACGAGCGCTGGCCCCGGTGGCGATAATCAGCGCATCGCAACTGTAGGTGGCGCTGTCGCCCACCAGGGTAAAGGGCTTGCCGGCCAGGTCCACGGCATTGATATGGTCGAAGACGATCTCGGTCTCGAAGCGCTCGGCATGCTCCTGCATGCGCTGCATCAGCGCCGGGCCGGTCAGGCCGTGGACATCACCCGGCCAGTTGTCCACCTCGGTGGTGGTGGTCAGTTGGCCGCCGGCCTGCATGCCGGTAATCAGCAGCGGCTTGAGGTTGGCCCGTGCGGCGTACACGGCTGCGCTGTAACCGGCAGGACCGGAACCCAGAATGATCACGCGGGCATGGCGAGTGGCAGACATGGTTAACTCCTCTCCGGCACGGCCGGCGTAATAAAAGGGGCGTCCCGTCGCACCAGGGACAGGCATAAGCGACAGGAGCCCGAAACAGGAAGAACTCGACAATGCGGCGCAGCCTAGGCGTGCGCGCGCCATAGAGGAAATACCCTTTAGCAATTCCCTGCATAGACGCGCCCTATGACAGCCCGCCACAGGCCTGCAATCGCGCGCCGGGCGCTTTCCCCTGACCGGCAAAGCCGGTAAGGTCGGCGCGACTTTTATCTCGCGGAGACCGCCCCATGCCTGCCCCCGTGCTTACCGGCCCGCAATACCTCAGCGAAGGCCTGAAGCTGGTCCTCAGCCCCGGCCTGCGCCTGTTCGTGCTGCTGCCGCTGACGATCAATCTGCTGCTCTTCGTCGCCCTGATCGGCTTTGCCGTGCAGCAGTTCAGCGGCTGGGTCGATACCTTTATGCCCAACCTGCCGAACTGGCGGAGCTTTCTCGAGTACGTGCTGTGGCCGCTGTTCGTGGTGCTTGTGCTGCTGATGGTGTTTTTCACCTTTACCCTGCTGGCCAATATCATCGCCGCGCCCTTCAACGGCTTTCTCGCGGAGAAGGTCGAAGTGGTGGTACGCGGCCAGGACGACTTTCCACCGTTCAGCTGGGCCGAGCTGGCCGCCATGGTGCCGCGCACGTTGGGCCGCGAGATGCGCAAGCTGGGCTACTTTCTGCCGCGCGCCATCGCTCTGCTGATCCTGACCTTTATCCCGGTGGTCAACCTGGTCGCCGCGCCGCTGTGGCTGCTGTTCGGCGTGTGGATGATGGCGATTCAGTACATCGACTACCCGGCGGACAACAACAAGATGAGCTGGCAGGACATGCTCGCCTGGCTGCGCGAGAAACGCTGGCAGAGCCTGGGTTTTGGCGGCATCACCTACGCAGCGCTCTTGGTGCCGGGCCTGAATATCCTGATGATGCCGGCGGCCGTGGCCGGAGCCACGGTGTTCTGGGTACGCGAGCGCCAAGAGCAGGCGCTTACGCCCACTCGCTGAACCTTCACCCCACAGGCTGACTGCGCTCGAGCACCGCGCGCAGCGCCTGCATGGACGCCTCGGACTCACGCTCGATACGCCGTCCCAGCAGCAGGCGGTTGGCCAGGCGCATCAGCATGCCGTCGAAGCCGTACTCCAGGGTGCGCACGAACTCACAACCGCCCTCCACTTCCAGGCATTCGTAGGTCAGCAGCAGCCCTAGGCCGTGATCGCCTAGGGCGCTGGCCTGCCAGCGGCGGGCCGGCTGGTAGTCGAGTACGTCCCAGCGCAGATGACCGCTACGGCCGCCGGCGTGGATGTCCTCCTCAAATACTTCACCGGCGAGCAACGCGCCATCGCGGCCGTAGATGCGCAACGACGACGGGTGCCACTCGGGCCAGTGCACCGGGGCGGCGGCATAACTGAGCACCGCGTCCGCAGGACGGGTGAGGCGGATGCGATGCTGCTGGCGATTCTGCTGGTGGATTGCCTCAGGCTCCCAGTGCAGGGTGCCGTACAGCCAGTCCATCAGTGGGTGAACGATGCCGAAGTTGCGCGACTGCATCAGCTCACGGCGATGGTGCAGCGCATGCAGGCGGCGCATCTGGCGAATCCACGGCAGGCGCGACACAGGGTGCTCGGCCGGCAGGTGCTCGCAGGCGTGCACCACCTCGTACGCCATATACCCCAGCAGCATGCTGCCGGCGAACAGCGCGGCGAGGTTGCCGTCGACCTGCGCCAGCAACCACCAGATACCCAGCAGCGGCAGGCTGTAGAGCACGATCAACCAGGCCGGAAAGAGGATCACCCGCCAGTCGCGCGGCGTCTCGTAACGCATCAGGCCTTCGACGAAGAAGCTGTGGTGATCGCCGGTGTGGCGCTTGTAGAACAGCTGGCCGAAGCGCGTCTTGTTGTGCCCCAGGCGCTTGTGCACCTGGTACTCGCCCCAACTGAAGAACACCAGGCTCAGCGGCACCAGCAGCCACTGCCAGAGAGCCACCGCGTCCAGGGTCCCCCACAGCAGGCTGATGCAGGTCAGGCCGTAGGCCAGCACGAAGGCGGCATGCAGCCAGGGGTTGTACAGCGGGTGGATGGCAGCCCGATAGTCTGTGCGGAAAGCCTGGGCATTGTCGTTGTTATAGGCCATGGCAAAGCTCCTGTGCGGATTGACAACAGTCTAGGCCCGGCCAGATCATTCGAATAATGGATATTTAAAAAGAGCATTATTCTTGATAACGAATTTGCGCCAACTCGACCTCAACCTGCTGCTGGTCTTCGACGCGCTGATGCAGGAAGGCAACCTGACCCGCGCCGCCGAGCGCCTGCACCTGAGCCAGTCGACGGTGAGCAATGCCCTCGCCCGCCTGCGCCAGCAACTCGGTGAAGAGCTGTTCCTGCGCACCGCCCGTGGCATGACCCCCACCGCCCGCGCCCAGGCCCTGTATGTGCCGGTGCGCCAGGCCCTGCACCTGTTGCAGACCGGCCTGGGCCCGGCCGAGCCCTTCGACCCGCAGACACCGCATGCCTTCAGCCTGTCGCTCAACGACTATGCCCAGGCCGCGCTGCTGCCCATGTTGCAGGCGCATCTGGCGCGAGTCGCCGCGCAGGTCGAGCTGCTGGTGCAAGCCGATGATGCCGACAGCCTGGTGCAACGCCTGGAAAGCGGCACCCTGGACTTGGCCATCGATTACCTGCACTTCGACGCACCGGAGCTGCACTACGCGCCCCTGCGCGAAGAGCCGCTGGTAGTGATCGGCCGCGCCGGCCACCCGGCTTTCGTCGACGGACTGAGCCTGGAGGACTACCAGCAGGCGCGGCATATCAGCGTGACGCCCCGCGCCGGGCGTGGCTCGCCGCTGGAGATCGTCCTCGGCTCGGCCAGGGTTCGGCGGCAGGCGGCGCTGCACCTGCCCAACTACCTGCCGATCCCGGCCATCGTCGCCCAGACCGACCTGCTCGGCACCGTGCCCGCGCGCCTGGCCGAGGCCTTCGCCCCGGTGCATGCCCTGGAGACGGCGGCGCTGCCCTTCGATATGCCGCCGGTGCAGGTCAGCCTGATCTGGCATCGTCAACAGCAGCACGACCCGGCGCACGCCTGGCTGCGTCAGCAACTGATCGAGCTGCTCGACTGAAACACAAGTGTAAGCAAAACGTCATAGTCACTACATGACAGCGGCCGACACTGCGACCATGAACACATCCTCTTTATCTGTCGCACTGATCAGCGAAACCTTCCCGCCGGAAATCAACGGCGTGGCCAACACCCTCGGTCGCCTGGTCGAGGGCCTGCGCGGCCGTGGCCATCGCGTGCAACTGGTGCGCCCGCGGCAGAGCGTCGACCCACGGGGCGCGGCCGATCAGGATCTGCTGCTGACCCGTGGCTGGCCGCTGCCCGGCTACCCCGGCCTGCAATGGGGCCAGTCATCCATGCACAAGTTGCTGCGCAGCTGGCAACGCCAGCGCCCGGATGTGCTGTATATCGCCACCGAAGGGCCGCTGGGCCTGTCTGCGCTGCGCGCCGCGCGGCGCTTGCAGATTCCGGTGGTCAGCGGCTTTCATACCAACTTACAGCAGTACACCGGCCATTACGGCGTCGGCCTGCTGACCCGCCTACTGACCCACTACCTGCGCTGGTTCCATAACCGCTCGCAGATGACCCTGGTACCCAGCGTCAGCCAGCAGATCGAGTTGCAGCGCCGCGGCTTCGAGCGCCTCGAACTGCTCGCGCGCGGCGTCGACAGCCAGCTGTTCCATCCGGCCAAACGCTGCGACAGACTGCGCGCCAACTGGGGGCTGGCAGAGGACGATATCGCCATCCTGCACGTCGGCCGCCTGGCGGCGGAAAAGAACCTGGCCCTGCTCAGCAAGAGCTTTCAGGCGCTGCAACAGGCGCACCCGCAGCGGCGGCTGAAACTGATCCTGGTGGGCGACGGGCCGCAGCGCGCCAGCCTCCAGCAGCAACTTCCCGAGGCGGTGTTCTGCGGCCTGCAGCGTGGAGAGGAACTGGCCGCGCATTACGCCTCTGGCGATCTGTTTCTGTTCCCCAGCCTCTCGGAAACCTTCGGCAATGTGGTGCTCGAAGCTCTGGCTTCCGGGCTTGGCGTGGTGGCGTTCGATCAGGCCGCGGCGGCCCAGCATATTCGCCACGGCCACAATGGTGCCCTGGCGGGCGCGCAGGACGAACAGGGCTTTATCCAGGCCGCCAACGGTTTGCTGAACGATGCCGAAGGCCTGCGCCGGGCGCGCCTGAATGCCCGCCTACATGCCTCACACCAGGGCTGGGCGGCGATAGTCGAACTGTTCGAACAGCACCTGCGCAGCGCCATGCAGCCAACCGACGACATGCCCGTCATGCATTCGCGGCCCTAGGAGCCTGCAGGCCGATAGCGCCCTCAGCCGCCTTGACCCCAGCGCGCCCATTGGGCGCGAGTTGTCGGCCATAGATGCCTGCACCATCGCCTCACAGAGCATTTGCTCTACCACCATGGCGCGCGCCCAGGGCGGTCCATACACGATCAAGCGCCACAAACAGATTTACATTACCAAATGATAAGAACTACCATTTGGCAATCAAAAATAAGACCACTGCAGACCTTATGCCCCGTCACTGCTCCGCCCTCGCCCGCCAACACCATGGCGAAGAGGCCTGCGCCCCGCGCAACACCTCACCCCCGTCCCGCCCCGCTGCCCCCCGACACCTGGCACGCCCGGGGTGTCCGCAGCCTTCGCCGGCGTAGACCCTGGCCTGCCGCACAACGCCTTGCAGGCGCGGCTGCATGACCTGAAATCCATCCCTGAACCTTGATGAAGTGCCCATGACCCCGACCGCTCGATTGTTTTCCCTGCCGCTCAGTCTCCTGGCGCTGGCCATCAGCCATGCCGCCTGCGCCGAAGAAACCAGCCCACAGAAAGTCCTCGCCCCGATGGTCATCAAAGGCGACGTGCTGGGTAGCGCCAGCGATAAAGAAGTGCGCACCTATGCCGGCAGCCGCAGCGTGGTCGACAGCGCAGACCTGAGCAAAGCCAGCGTGCGCGGCCTCGACGACGCCCTGCAGCGCGTCCCTGGGATCAAGGTATTCGACGAGACCGGCACCGGTGCCCTGCCGCAGATTTCCGTGCGCGGTCTCTACGAGAGCCGCAGCGGCCGCGCCCAGGTGCTCTCCGACGGTATCCCGCTGTCGCTGGCCCCCTACGGCCAGACCAGCCTGTCGCTGTTTCCGCAGACCCTGGCCACCATCGAGCGCATCGACATCGTGCGTGGCGGCGCGGCGGTGCAGTACGGGCCGAACAACGTCGGCGGGGTGATCAATTTGATCAGCAAGCCGATCCCTCGTGTCTGGGAAACCACCCTGCAGGAAAAGGCCACCTTCGCCCCCGGCGGGCGCAGCCTGTGGGACAGCTACATCGGCACCGGCGGCTACCTGACCGACAACTTCGGCCTGCAACTGGACCTCAACACCGTCAGCGGCGAATACGGCCGCGAACATTCCGACAGCGAAGTGCAGAACTATCGCCTGCGCGGCCAGTGGGACATCGACGACACCCGCAGCCTGAGCTTCGGCGTGCAACGCTATATCGCCGACCTGGACCTGGCCGGGGCCCTCAGCGTCGCCGATTACAAGGACGACCCGCGCCAATCGACCCGCGACCTCGACCGGTTCGAAGGCGATACCGACCGCGTCTGGGGCACCTACAGCCAGTACCTGGGAGCCATCGGCCCCTTCGATGCGGTGGAATTCAGCTGGACCAACTTCGCCCATCACAGCTATCGCAACTTCCAAGTCGGCCTGCCCTTCACCCCGGATGCCGAACCGACCACCTTTCAGGACGCGCCGCGCGACTTCCGCGTCTGGGGCAGCGAGCCGCGCCTGAGCCTGAGCATCGACGGCGATAGCGTCAGCCAGACCTGGCTGCTCGGCGCGCGCCTGGTCAAGGAAGACGTCGACTTCAAGGTCAACCGCGAGAACCTCAGCAGCGGCGCACACAGCGTGATCCGCGACTGGACCTTCGACGACGAGGCCAAAGCCGCCTACCTGAGCAACGAGATCAAGCTGCTCGATGATCGCCTGACCCTGACCCCCGGCGTGCGTTACGAACACGCGCGCATGGAGTATGCCGATGGCGTCAGCGGGGTCGAACGCGAAACCGTCGCCGAGGAGTGGCTGCCGGGCCTGAGCGCCGGCTACCAGCTCACCGACCAGTGGTTCGTCTACGCCAACGCCCAGCGCTCGCTGCGTTTGCCGCAGATCACCTCAATCGTCAAGGACGGCGATGTCGCCGCCGAACTGGCCTGGAACTACGAAACCGGCGTGCGCTATACGCCCTGGAACGGCCTGCGCGTCGACCTCGGCCTGTACCGCATCGATTTCGACGACCAGATCGAATACAACCGCAGCAACGATCGCTTCGAGAACCTCGGCAGCACCCGCCATCAGGGCCTCGAAACCGAAGTGTTCTGGACCCCGGCCGCACTGCCGACCCTCGACCTGCACGCTGGCTATGCCTACCTCGACAGCGAACAACGCAGCGGTGCGTTCAAAGGCAACGAAGTGCCCTTCGCCTCCGCACATCAGCTCACCGTCGATGGCCGCTACCGCTTCGCCGAAGCCTGGACTTACACCCTCGATGGCCTCTACGTCAGCAGCGCCTACACCGACGCGGCCAACAGCCACGCCGAGGATGCCGCCGCGACGGTCGGCGAGCTGCCCGCCTACTGGCTGTGGAACACCGCCATCGAACGCGAATTCAAGCTCGACGACGGCAGCCTGCTGACCACCTCCGCCGGGGTCAGCAACCTGTTCGACCGCGAGTATTACTTCCGCGGCATCGACACCAGCCCCTGGGGCCGCCAGCCGGCCCCCGGCCGCACCCTGACCCTGGGCGTCAACT
Source organism: Pseudomonas sp. (assembly GCA_041621875.1). Classification (GTDB taxonomy): domain Bacteria; phylum Pseudomonadota; class Gammaproteobacteria; order Pseudomonadales; family Pseudomonadaceae; genus Aquipseudomonas. The sequence continues at coordinate 9,921 of JBFJZW010000040.1, forward strand.
ACCGCTTCTGATCCGCGCCAGTCGCGCCTCGGCCCCTTGTCCCAGGGGCCATCCTCCCAACATCTGCCAGCCGCCCCCGGTCGTCATCGACGGCCCGGACGGGCGGTGCCTGGCATCCGTCAGCCCCTGCCACATGGGGCAGGCATTTAAAGCAGCACATCCAGACGCTTGATCAGCCGCACCTCCTGCGCGCTGATCGCCGCGCCATAGGCCAGGACTTCGACTCCGGCGCTCACCGCCTCGCGCAGGGCGGCGGCATAGGCGGGGTCGATTTCCGCGGCTGGGCGCACCGCATCGATCTCGGACAGGTTGACGCAATATAGCTGCACCGCGCGGGTGCCGGCACGGGCCAACGCGGCCAGTTCACGCAGGTGCTTGCTGCCGCGCTCGGTGCGCGCATCGGGAAAGGCGGCGACGCGACTGTCGGCAAAGCCCAGGGTGACGCTTTTGACTTCGACAAACGCAGCCCCGTCCGGATAGTCCAGGCGGAAATCGATACGGCTGCGTTCCTGCCCGTAAGGCACTTCGCGCTTGAGGCCGGTAAAGCCGTTCAGCTCGGTGATCAGCCCACCGCGCAGGGCCTCCTCCACCAGAGCATTGGCGCGCCCGGTGTTGATCACCGCCAGGCGGCCATGGGGCGTTTCACCAATCTCCCAGGTGCCCGGCAACTTGCGTTTGGGGTCATTACTGCGGCTAAACCAGACTTTTGCGTTTTCAGCCATGCAGTTAAGCATCGAGCCGGTATTGGCGCAGTGGATGGTCAATAGCTCGCCGTCGGCGGTCTCGATATCGGCGAGAAAACGTTTGTAGCGGCGCAACAGCCGTCCTGCTTCGAGTGGCGGATCAAAGCGCATCGGGCTGCCAACTGTTCAGGCCACGTTTGATCCGATCCACCGCCTGTTGCAGACGCGGCAGATCCTGGGTGTAGGCAAAGCGCACATGTTGCGCCGCCAGATGGCGACCGAAATCCAGGCCCGGGGTAAAGGCCACGTGCTCGGTTTCCAGAAAGTGCTGGCAGAAGGCGAAGGCATCGCCACCAAAGGCGCTGATATCGGCGTACAGGTAAAACGCCCCCTGCGGCTCCACGGCGATCCGGAAGCCCAGCTCGCGCAGGGCCGGCAGGAGGAAATCGCGGCGGCGCTGGAACTCATGGCGGCGCTGTTCGAGGATCGCTAGGGTCTGCGGCTGAAAACAGGCCAGCGCGGCGTGCTGGGCCATGCTCGGCGCGCTGATATAGAGGTTCTGCGCCAGCTTCTCCAGATCGGCCACCGCCGCCGGCGGCGCGACCAGCCAGCCGAGCCGCCAGCCGGTCATGCCGAAGTACTTGGAAAAACTGTTGAGCACAAAGGCCTCGTCGTCCACCTCGAGCACGCTGGCGGCGTCCACGCCGTAGGTCAGGCCGTGATAGATCTCGTCCACCACCAAGTGCCCGCCGCGCTCGCGCAACGCCTGGGACAGCCCCGCCAGCTCGTCATGGCTAAGCAAGGTGCCGGTCGGGTTGGCTGGCGAGGCCACCAGCGCGCCGACGCTGTCCTGATCCCAGTAGCGTGCCACCAGGTCGGGGGTCAGCTGATAACGCACCTCGGGGCCCACCGGCACCAGCTGCGCCGCACCCTCCACCAGGCGCAGGAAGTGGCGGTTGCAGGGGTAACCGGGGTCGGCCAGCAGCCAGTGCTTGCCCGGGTCGACCAGCAGGCTGGTGGCCAGCAGCAAGGCCCCCGAGCCACCCGGGGTAATCAGAATCCGCTCAGGGTCTATGCTTAGCCGATAACGCTCGGCATAGAAGCCGGCAATCGCCTCGCGCAGGGCCGGCAAACCGCGCGCGGCGGTGTAGCGGGTATGGCCATCGGCCAGTGCGGCCTGACCCGCGGCGACTATGGGAGCCGCCGTGGTGAAGTCCGGCTCGCCAATCTCCAGGTGAATCACATCATGGCCTGCAGCCTGCAACTGATTGGCGCGGGCCAGCAGCGCCATCACGTGAAAAGGTTCTATGGCGCGGCTGCGCGCACTGTAGGACGGGGCCATGGTGCTGCCTTCAAATGGATTAAGGCGCGGATTCTAAACCAAGGCCCGGGCGAAACGTCAGTCACCACGACAACAGGGAGTGGCGCCGTGCGAGTCGATCTGGTAAGTTCGCCCGCTTGCAGCCGCAGGGCCAGTTCTACTCGACGTAGGATCGGCAAGGGACACCGTCCTGCGCAGTGGATTAGAGAGAGTGAGAGGCGGTCATCCATGCCCACCAAAGCAAAAGCAAAAAGCAGCCAACTGACTCGTGGTTTCGAGCCCTATAAAGAAGTAAAGGGCGAGGAATATATGGGTGAGCCGATGCGCGCCCACTTTACCGGCATCCTCAACAAGTGGAAGCTTGAGTTGATGCAGGAAGTCGACCGTACCGTGCACCATATGCAGGACGAAGCGGCCAACTTCCCCGATCCAGCGGACCGCGCCAGCCAGGAAGAAGAATTCAGCCTGGAACTGCGTGCCCGTGATCGCGAGCGCAAGCTGATCAAGAAGATCGACGAAACCCTGCAGTTGATCGAAGACAACGATTACGGCTGGTGCGATTCCTGCGGCGTCGAGATCGGCATCCGCCGCCTCGAAGCCCGCCCCACCGCCACCCTTTGCATCGATTGCAAGACGCTGGCGGAAATCAAGGAAAAGCAGATCGGTTCCTGATCTGACCCAGAGGGTGCTTCGGCACCCTCTGTTGTTTCTGGCTCCCTGTGTGTGCCACGGCAAATGAACACACCTGCCTATATCGGCCGCTTCGCCCCCACCCCTAGCGGTTACCTGCACTTTGGCTCACTGGTCGCAGCCCTTGCGTCCTACCTCGACGCGCGCGCAGTAAATGGCCGCTGGCTGCTGCGCATGGAAGACCTCGACCCGCCCAGGGAAGTGGCCGGCGCGCAGAGCGCCATTCTCAAGACCCTGGAAAGCTACGGCTTGCTGTGGGATGGCGAACTAGTGCGCCAGAGCAGCCGACATGCCGAATATGCCGCCCTGGTCGATGACTTGCTGGCGCGGGGCCAGGCCTATGCCTGTGTCTGCTCGCGCAAGCAGCTGGAAGGCTATCAGGGCATCTATCCGGGGTTTTGCCGGGAGGCCGGGCATCCCCGCGCTAATGCGGCGATTCGCCTGCGCGTGCCCGAACAGAGCTATGGCTTCACCGACCGGGTACAGGGCCCTTACAGCCAGCACCTGGGCCGCGAAGTCGGCGACTTCGTGATCCAGCGCCGCGATGGTTTCTACGCCTACCAACTGGCGGTGGTGCTCGACGATGCCTGGCAGGGCGTAACCGACATAGTGCGCGGTGCCGACCTGCTCGACTCCACCCCGCGCCAGCTCTACCTGCAACAACTGCTGGGCCTGCCGCAGCCGCGCTACCTGCACGTACCCCTGATCATCCAGCCCGACGGCCACAAACTGGGCAAATCCTACCGCTCGCCACCACTACCGGCCGACCAGGCCACTCCCCTGCTGATCCGCGCCCTGCGCACCCTCGGCCAGCCAGTGCCGGAAGGCGCAACCTACGGCCAGCCACAGGAACTGCTGCACTGGGCCAGCCAGCACTGGTGCTCCGACCTGATCCCCAGCCAACGCACCCTGGCCGAGGCGCAGCTGCGCTAAGAGCTGGAGTGGGCTGACGGCTGTTACAGAAAATCAGACCTGCCTAGACTTGGCGGCTTGGAGCAGCGCCACCGCCATCCCTTTAATCTCCGCCCGCATATACAGCTTCTCAAGCCATTGAGCAGGAATACCCGACTCGCCATAGAACGCGCCGGCTAACTGACCGGCTATCGCTGCGGTGGTATCAGCATCATCGCCAAGGTTGGCCGCTTCCAGGATCGCCGACTCGAAGCTTTCCGAGCGCCAAAAACACCATAACGCCGCTTCCAGCGAGGCCACGCTATAGCCCGTGCCAGCAATCTGTTCCCGCGTCTTGAGCATGTATTCCCCGGCCGCGATGCTTCGGACCTTATCTTCGCTAAAAATGGTTTGCGAGGAGCCGAGTATTTCGGCCTTGGGCTTGCCTGACAACGCCTTGGCGATCAGCTCTCCGAGCAACTGACAGCACTCGGTCGCCTCCTGGGCTGAATGGGTTGTGCATGAACTCGCAACTGTGAATTTGGCGATCTCGTGATGGGATGGGTAGTAGAAAAGCACCACAGGAGCGAGACGCATAAGTGAGCCGTTGCCGGCTGTATCTGGCTCTATGGAGCCGGCGAAGGGTTGATTCGTTTGCTGGTACTTCAGGAGCGCTTGCCGGACTGTATTACCGATGTCAAAACACTCGCCGGTAGAACTCAGATACCCCCATTGCCACCAGTTGAGGTACCGCCCCATCTGATCCTTGGCATCGAAGCCGTTCTTCGTCAGCAGGCTTTCCGCGAGACAAAGAGCCATGGATGTATCGTCGGTCCACTGGCCCGGTACAAGATTAAATGGGCCTCCTCCAACCATATCGACAAGCGGGCTAAACGTACCGCGGGGAAAAAATTCCACGGATGTTCCCACCGCATCGCCGCAAGCCAAGCCCAGCAAGCTTCCTGCGTAGCGATCTGAAAGGTCAGGTGTCATCTGTCATTGCCCATGGTCTGGCTGAGTCGAATTATGGTGCTGCAGGGCTAACCTGAATAAGCCTTCAATGGTGGGCCGTAGGATCATTACGCAACGCCCGAGTAGTCTCACTTGCTGGAATATTACTTTAACGAGCCGAGCCATTTCTTGAAAAAATCTGCTTGGTCTTCCGGACTCCCAACGATATCTGCTTCGTCGTGATCGAATATATTTACAATATCTTTTTTCAACGCTTGCTCGCCTAGCTTTAATTCATAGGCTAACAAACCGCCAGCCATCTGCGACGACACTCTAGATGGATAAACGTTTCTCTTTGCCCCTTTGCACAGAAACACTATATCTGGAAGCGATGCTCTTATCTGAGAAAAACATTCGAAAAGATTACTGCCAGAGCTTTTGACAGAGGAGCCGCCAGCAAAATTAACACTCAAGATTACTGGATCCGTCTCATAGAGAACCTCTGCAGACTCGACACCCCGATTATTAATTATAGTTATATATTTAGATCCCATACTTCCCACTTGTGAGATGGGTTTGACTTGGTGCTACACCCAGAATAACCTCTCTGGGAATGGGCTTCCGCCTCGTCGCTCGGTAGTATATGACCAACACCCCTGCTAAGATTCTATTATTTCCACGACACCCGACTTTGATTTTATTTGATTTATAAAAGCATCTTTGCCAGGAAACTTTTCACTACCTATTAAGTTTAGAAACCAGCAGGCATCCAGCTCTGTAAATAATCCAACCCACCTGACCTCTCTTGCAACTAATTCCTCTAGCACAACCCCATTAAACCCATGACCATTGCCCTCAATAAACAAGAAAGTGTTTTTCTCATAACAATAGCCAATGATTTTTGGCCAATCTGGGCTATTTGGAAGCACCGGCTCAACGGTCTTCTGCGCGATCACATAGTATTCATTCATTATTATTTTGAGAGAATTTCAAAGATTCTGCACATTCTCTAGAATTCCTCCTCACACAAATATACTGAAGGTCCACTTAGGCTCACGAATGCCGCCTTAAATTCTATCAACGAGGTAACGTTCGAGGCACTAACAGAAAAAATCCCATTTGAATGGTCGATGGATATCTGTAAGCGCTCTTTGCAAGGAATGTTTTTAACTAACAAGTCGCTAACCGACAAGCAATAGAGCCCCAAGCGACATCTATTAAATTTACCCCACTTTGGCGGAGGGGTATCGGGTAATTCTTGGATGTCAAACTGCATAACAAGCTTTGGCTGGTCATTCTCTAAAGTCAATGAAAATAGACTGATTTCACCTATTTCTACAGACTGAGAAAAAGCAATGTTAAGCAATCTGTTACCTTCCAACTCGTTCCACGCTTTCATTCTTCAACCTTGAAGTAGTAATGATCGGCCGCACCGTCTACCTTTCCTGTGCGCGGATTTTCTATTGGGCGCAAGTTAAAGTGAGGGGATTGATCTCCACGGCCACCAATATCGTTAAATTGATGACCAAGAGAGTGCTCTTGTATTAGCACCTTGCTTCCATCTACTCGAGTATATTGATAGACCCTAGTCATAACTGGCTTGCCATTGCTATCAAGTACTGGTTCTTTATCACGTCCAGTTAAAGGTTCATATTTATACTGTTGCACTCTACCTGTTCTTGGATCAAAAACAGGATCAGGTTGTTGGCTTCTGGCAATTCCCGCATCACGCTTAGCCTGATTAAACGCCCCGCCACGTGAGACTTCAGGTGCATCCGATTCCCCCTCATTTACCTTCGCCCCTTTCGCAGGATCTTCCGCTCCGCCAGCAACTGACTTACCAGCCCCCGGACACCCATTCAACCCCAACGGATCCACCCACCCAGTCGGGTTGTTTACATACTGGTAGTTATTCAGCCCACCCGCCAGCTTGATCGGGTCGGGGGTGAGGTAGCTGCCGGTGTTCGGATTGTAGTAGCGGTGGCGGTTGTAGTGCAGGCCTGTTTCGGCGTCGAAGTACTGGCCCTGGAAACGCAGGGGGTTGTCGACTTCGGCGATTTCCAGTTTGGCGACGTTGCCATAGGCGCGGTATTTCACCGACCAGAGGATCTCGCCGGCGGCGCTGGTGAGTTCCTGCGGGGTGCCGAGGTGGTCGAGCTGGTAGTAGAACGGCTCGGCCGTTGCCCCCTTGCCCTGGAGCATGGCCAGTGGGCGGAAGCTGCCGGGCTCGTAAACATAGCTGCGGTAATGCTCGGGGCCGCTTTCGGCGATCAGGCGGTCGCCTTGCCAGAGGAACTCGGTGGTCTTGCCGTCGACCACTTTGGCGGTACGCCGGCCGAAGGCGTCGTAGCGGTAGCTCACCTGGCAGCCGTCGGGCAGGCTGACACCGATCAGGCGGTGTTGGCTGTCGTAACGGTAGCCGGTGATCAGGCGCTGGCCTGCACCGCGGCGTTCGCGCATCAGGTTGCCGAAGGCGTCGTAGTCGAAATGGCAGTCGCCCTGCATCAGCAGGCGGTTGCCTTTGACATTGGCGCGGTCGTCGGCGACGGCACTGCTTTGTGCCAGCAGAGTGCCGGCCGGGTCGTGGGCGAAGCTTTCCGGGGTGTCGCCGCGCACCGCCACCAGGCGATCCAGTGGGTCGTAGTGGAAGCTCTTGCTGCCTTTGCGCGAGTCGTCGATGCCGGCCAGGTTGCCGTTGGCGTCGTAGCGATAATTGCGCTGCAGCACGCGTTGCTGTTCCTGGCGCAGGCTGTGGGCACGCAGGCGGCCTTGTTCGTCGTACTGGTATTCGCTGAGCAGCGCGCCCTGCTGACGGTACTGCTCGCGGCCAGCCGCGGTGAACTGGTGGGCGGTCAGCGGTTGACCGTTGAGGTCGATGGCGGCGAGGGTGCCGCCGCACTGGTGGCGGTAGTCCAGGCGGCTGCCGTCGGGCAGGCGGCAATGGCTGAGCTGGCCGAGGGCGTCGTACTCGTAACGCAGGGTGGCCCAGCCCTGGTGTTCTTCGATCAAGCGATCCTGTAGATCGTAGCGGTAGGCCAGCGGCCACTGGCCGTCGTCGATACCTACCAAGCGGCCCAAGGCGTCGTAGGCGTAGTGCACCTGCTCGCCGTCCGGCAGGGTTTTCACCAGCAGACGCCCGGCGGCGTCGCGTTGGTAGGCGGTGATCAGCTCGCTGCCGTTGTCACCAAACTCCTTCTTCTCGATCAGGTGGCCGTTGAGGTCATAGGCGTAGGCGGTGCTGCGCCCGTCGAAGGCGGTTTCGCGCTGGATCAGGCCGTTGGGGTGGTAGTCCAGTTTGTAGTGTTCGCCGCGCTCGTTTTCGATCTCGGTCAGCAGCAGGCGGGCGTTGTCGTAGCGATAGCGCAGCTGGCTGCCGTCCGGGTTGATCCGCCGGCTGACCAGGTGCAGGCCGTCGGCGTATTCGTAGCGGGTGACGCGGCCGAGCTCGTCGCGCTCGCCGGTGACCTTGCCGTAGGCGTTGTAGCTGAAGGCGCGGGTGCCGCCGCCGGGCAGGGTGATCTGCGCCAGACGGCCGACGGCATCCCATTGGTACTGGGTAATGGCCCCGCTTTCGTCCTGACGAGTGATCTGCCGCCCCTGGGCGTCGTAGCGGTAGCGCCGCTCACCGCCACTCGGTAGCTGTTCCTCGATCAACTGGCCCAGCGGGTTCCAGGTCAGCTTGTGCGTGCTGCCGTCGGGGTGACTGATGGCGAGCAGGCGGCCCTGGGCATCGTAGCTGTAGCGAGTGGTGTGGCCGTGGGGGTCGGTTTGCGCGGTGATATCGCCCTGGGCGTTGCGGCGGTATTTCCAGGTCGCTTCGCCGCGCTGTACCGCGCTGACGAAACCGTCGCGGTATTCATAGGCGATCGGCTGGTCTTCCGGCGGGATCACGGCGGTGAGGCGGCCGGCTTCGTCGTAGCGGTATTCGGTGACGCCGCCGAGGGCATCCTGCTCGGCAATCAGTTGACCTTTGTCGTCGTAGGACTTGAGGGTTTGCGCGCCGTCCGGGTCGACCTGTTTGATCAGGCGGGCATTCTCGTCATGCACATAGACTTGTTCGCTGCCATCGGCGTTGAGCACCGTGACGCCGCCCTTGTCGTCCCAGCTGTAGCGCGCTTCCATCTGCCGGAAGTTGGCCCAGTGACGCACGCAGCGAGCCTGTTTGCCTGCGCCTTGCCATTCCCAGTAGAAGGCCGCGCCGCCGGCCAACTGCCGCTCGAGAATGACGTTGGCTTCGTCGTAGCGGTAGTGCTCGGTCTCGCCAAGGGCATTGCTGGCTTCGAGCAATTGCCCCGCGTCGTTGTAGCGGTAGCGCACCAGGGTCTGTTCGGTCTGCCAGCTGCCTTCCTCGGTGTCCGCAGCGCGCTGAACCTGATAGTCCACCGTAACGATACGCTTGCCCTCGTAGCACAACAGCAGGGAGCGCCCCGCCGTGTTGCTCAGGCGCTGAATGCGCCCTACCAGATCGCGGCTGAGGTTGATGCGGTTGCCGTAGGCATCGCTGATGGCAATCAGGTAACCGCCCTGGGCGTCGCGGCGGAAATGATAGAAGCGCGGCGTCTTGCCGGCCTGAGCGAGGATCAGCTCGGCGGGGTCATCGCCCAGATAGATGGCGGCGCGCGACAAGCGGTTGGTGATCGCCGGGCGCTGTTGGCTGGGTATTGGGAAGCGAGTGCTGCGATTCTCATGGTCAGTCCAGACCAGCTCCTCGCCGTCAAGGTCCAGGCGGTGCGCCAGGCTGTGGCTCCAGCCATAGCCCAACCCGCAGTCGATCTCTGCGGCGCTGGTGCGGTACAGACGGCTCCAGGGAAAGCTCAGCAAGCCGTCCAGTTCGCCATCGGTAAGGGTCAGCAACTCCTCACCGGTCACCATCGACACCGGGCATTTGTCGGTGCAGGTCTTGTCGGCGCTGTCCGCCGCTTTATCGTTGGGGGTTGTCGCCGGTGTCGAGGCATCGTCCACCGCTTCCGCTTTCGTCACCCGGGTGTTTTGCGTCTTGCCGCGTTTCACGCTCAGGGTATCCGGCTCGGTCAGGTCGATACCCTGGGCCGGGCTCTTGACCTGCAGCGTGGTCTTTTGCGAACTATTGACCAGCACTTCGCCGCGCGCGGCCAGCGGCTTGACCGCCTCGGCATGGGGTTTGAGCGCATGGCTGGTGCTCACGTCGATCAGGGTCTGCACGGCTTTTTTCAGCTGCCCGGCGGCTCCGTTGCTGAGCCCCTTGGTCGCCTTGACCGAATAGCGCACAGCCAGCCCGGCACCGCCGGTCAGGACGATGCCCAGCAGAATATCCAGCAGCAGGCCGGTAAGGACTTGCCCAGTGAGCTCCGCCACGGTGGTAGGCGGCAGCAGTTGCACCCAGCACACCACCGCGGAGGCGTAGAGGAACATCAGCGGCTCGTCGCTGACGATCATCAGCAGGGTGTGCATCAAGTCCTTGGCCTGGGCCTTGAGCTTCTGGAAGTCGGCTTCGGAGATAAACGTCAGCAGCTTGTCGTAGTACTTATCCAGATTGGTAAGGATCTCGAACAACATCTTGACGTCGTCCCAGAGCGCCATCAGGGCCTTACCCATGCCATCGACAAACGCCTTGCTGATCTGCGCCAGGCGCTTGGGGTCGCCAACCGGTGCAAGCAGCTTCCACTGCGCGGCGATGCTGCCGCTCCATTCCGCCTGCAGCCAGTCGTGCAGCTTGCTGATAACGCCGTCATAGGAGGCGTAGAGGGTGTCGACCTCGCGCTGGCTGACGTTGGGGTAGAAGCGGATGCGGTATTGGCTGTTCGGAATACAACCGTTGATGCTGCCCATGCCGTTGGCATCGAGAGTGCCGGTAATCTTTTGCGGGCTCTGGCTGCTGAAGAACGAGACCTGCTGCACCGCCTCGAAGGGCGTATTGCCGATGGGCACGAAGTTGGCGGAATCGAACGCATGCAGCAGCTTGAGTTGCCCATTGGCTGGGCAGGACGCATAGGCGTTTATCGCCCCTGTTTCGTCTTTGTCGACCTTGATCGGCTTGATCTCGTCGCCGATGGTGAACTTCTGCTGGGCATCGAGTGCCCAGCCGGTCAGCAGGCTGTCGGCCAGCTCTTTGTAGCGTTCCATGCTGTTGCGCTTGAAGTCGCCAATGATCTTGGCCGCGTCGGGCTCCTGCGCCGTTAGGCCATGGAGCATAAACGAGCCATAAAGGACGTTGCTGATCATCGAGTCAGTTCCTGTTCCAAATGGGCCTTGAAGCGCCCGGCTAAAGTGTCTTCCATGTGCTGGCCGTACCGAACGAAGTGCTCGGTCTTCAGCCGCAGGTTGGGCTCGGGAAAGGCGAAATACAGCTCGGCGTGATCCTCACGCAGCCACTGCATCAGGTTGTCGACTAGTGGGGCGGGGTCTTGCTCGTTCAGCTTGCCTAGCAAGGCCGCTGGCACTTGCCACCAGGGATAGGGCTTGGCCGGGGTCAGCACTGGTAGAGCGACTTCAAGCTCTTGGCCGTTGATCAGATAGCGGTCGAATACCGGCAACAGCTCGCTGGTCTGGGCACCCAGGTGACTGAGGATCGGCAGTAGATGACGGCCATCCCAGAAGCGGAAGAACACCTCGCTGGCATCCGGCATGCGCACCTGGGTCAGGCCCTTGAGGTGGTCGAGCACGGTTTCAGGCGGATAGGCCGAGCTGGCCAGCCAGCCCCAGTCGTCTTCGTCCGCCTGCTCGACCCAATCGAGGAAAGGGCTGTCAGCTTGCAGCTCGCCGAGAAACGGCATCACCGCCTGCCAGTCCGCATAGGGCGTGCCGTCCCAGATGGGCAGCGGCGCAATGGCCAGTTCTTGCTGGTAATAGGCGTGCAGCGGGTTGGCGTCACTGGCGCTGCTCATCACCACGTAGAGGTGGCTGTCGCCGTGGCGGGGTTGGCTATTCAGCCAGTCACGGGCACTCAGGCGCTTAGATGGCACAGGCACCGTCCTTGCACTTCTCGCACTCTTCACAGAACGGCGCGTTGCGCTTGAGCGTTTGAATCTGCGCAGGCGTTAACAGAGCACCGGCCTTATCCGCATCCGCCGCTTTAACCTTGCCCGGCCGAATCGGCGCGGCTCCCGAGCCCTTGCCCGGCGCGCCGCCGGAGTTGAACTTGATGATAGGCCCGACCATGGTGATGCCGCTGGCGTCGAGTTTGATAAAGCTGCCGGCGGCTTTGAGGGTGAGTTCGCTGCCGGCTTCGAGTACGACTTTCTGGCCGCTGGACAGATGGATCTCGCTGCCGGCGTTGATGAACTGGCCGGTGCCGATCTTGATGTGCTGGTTGTTGCCGACGGTGAGGTGGTCGTTGGCTTTGATTTCGCTCTTGCGGTCGGCGTGGGTGGTGCGGTGTTCTTCGGCTTTGAATTCGCTGTAGCTGTTGGCCTCGACGGTGTCGTGGCGTTCGTGGCCGACGCGGATCTTCTGGTCGTGCTCGATGTTTTCGTCCCAGTCGCGCTCGGCGTGAATGTAGATCTGCTCCTCGCCCTTTTTGTCCTCGATACGTATTTCGTTGTAGCCGCCACCGCCTGGGCTGCTCAGGGTCTTGAACACGCTGCGGGTCTTGTTCGCCGGCAGGTCGTAGGGCACCAGGTGTTCGGCGTGGTACAGACAGCCAGTGACCAGCGGCTGG
>JBFJZW010000041.1:0-21527 GCA_041621875.1 Pseudomonas sp.
CTGTCGGCAGCAACAGGTACAACCGGGGATCGGACCTTGATGCCAGTCTAGTTGCCGAATGCTCCAACGGCCATAAACTCGCATCCACCCATTATTTGAATGGGCCAGAGACAGATAGCAAGTGACATATCGCTCAGCCTGTAGCCCGTGGCGAACGTATTGGAAGCCCATGCAAAGGCGTTCCAGTCTGCTCCGCACCCGATTTGGCAACTGTGTTACCACTACCGGAAAACGTCATCAGTCCCTAAGGTTTATAGCAAGGCCCGTACCAGCGCCGTGCCTTGAGCACCATACGGACAGGTCAAGAGCAAAACTTGCAGCCTGGCGACAACTTCTTTCCAGATTAGTCACCCCCTAAAATTTAGCGCGCACTAATTCGGCGCGCACGCACCACGGCGGAACCACAGATGAGCGAACCCTTGATTCTTCAGCCCACACTTGCGGCCGATGCCTGCGTCATTTGGTTGCACGGCCTGGGTGCCGATCGTTACGACTTTATGCCGGTGGCCGAAGCCCTGCAGCAGCGCTTGTCCAGCACCCGTTTCGTCCTGCCGCAGGCACCGACCCGGGCGGTGACCATCAATGGTGGCTACGCCATGCCCAGCTGGTACGACATCCTCGCCATGAGCCCGGCGCGGGCGATCAACCGCGATCAGCTGGAAGCCTCGGCGCAGCAGGTGATCGAGCTGATCGAGGCGCAGCGCGACAGCGGTATTGATCCTTCGCGCATCGTTCTCGCCGGTTTTTCCCAAGGCGGTGCAGTTGTGCTGCACACCGCCTTCCTGCGCTGGCAGTTCGCGCTCGGCGGGGTAATCGCTCTGTCGACCTATGCGCCGACCTTCAGCGACGAGATCCAGCTGGCAGATACAAAAAGACAACTGCCAGTTCTCTGCCTGCATGGCACATTCGACGACATCGTGTTGCCGGCCATGGGCCGCGCCGCCCATGACTACCTGAGCGCCTCCGGCGTCAGCGTGCAATGGCGCGAATATCCGATGGGTCACGAAGTGATCAATGAGGAAATCCGCGACATCGCCGACTGGCTGGAGCAACGCCTGAACCGCTGACTGCCGGAGCGAGAACAACAAATGCACGCCATCCCCGCAATCGAATCACTGCGCGATATCGAACAGATCGAACAGACCCCACTGGCCGCCCGCGACCTGCCGGCCAGCACCTTCGAGCTGATTCGCCGCAGCGCCGCCCGGCACGGGGATGCGCCCGCCCTGTCGTTTATCCTGCAAGGCGATGCCGATGAAGCGGCCTATCGCCTGAGCTATAACGAACTGCTGGGCAAGATCACCCAGACCGCCAACGCCTTCCATCGCCTGGGCCTGCGCCCGGGCAAGGCGGTGTCCTTTCTGCTGCCCAACCTGCCCCAGACCCACTTCACCATCTGGGGCGGCGAAGCGGCCGGGATCGTCAACGCGATCAACCCGCTGCTCGAACCCGAGCATATTGCCGAACTGATCGAGGCCTCCGACTCCGAGTTGCTGGTGACCCTGGCCCCCTTCCCCGGCACCGATCTGTGGGCCAAGGTCGCAGGGCTGCGCGCGCGTCTGCCGCAGCTCAAGGCGATTATCTGCGTGGACATGGCCAAGCTGCTGCCCGAACCGCAGCGCAGTGCCGTGCAGGCTCAGCGCGGCGCGCTGCCGGACGGCGTGCTGGATTTCGACGAACTGATCGCCACCTGCCCGGCCGAGCGCCTGGAAAGCGGCCGGGTGATCGCCGCCGAGGATATCGCCAGCTACTTCCACACCGGCGGCACCACCGGCACGCCGAAACTGGCCCCGCACAGCCACGGCAACGAAGTGGCCATGGCCTACAGCATGAACCTGGTGACCCGTTTCGCCCCGGGCGACGTGACCCTCTGCGGCCTGCCGCTGTTCCACGTCAACGGGGTGATCGTCACCGGCCTGACCGCCTTTGCCGGCGGGGCCGAGGTGCTGCTGGCCACGCCCCAGGGTTATCGCAACACGGCGCTGATCGGCAATTTCTGGAAAATCATCGAACGCCACCGGGTCAGCTTCTTCAGCGGCGTGCCGACCATCTATGCAGGCCTGTTGCAGGTGCCCAGCGAAGGCCATGACCTGTCCTCGCTGAAATACGCCCTGTGCGGTGCCGCACCGATGCCGGTGGAGCTGATCCGCCAGTTCGAAAGCAAGACCGGCCTGACCCTGATCGAAGGCTACGGCCTCACCGAAGGCACCTGCGGCAGCTGCGCCAACCCGGTCGGCGGCGAGCGCCGCCCCGGCTCCATCGGCCTGCGCATGCCCTACTGCGAGGTGAGCATCAAGGTCCTCGACGACCAGGGCCAGTACCTGCGCGAAGCGGCGCGCAATGAAATCGGCAACCTGTGCATCCGCGGTGCCACGGTGTTCAAGGGTTATCTGCAAGCCGGCAAGAATGCCGGTATCTGGGTCGATGGCGACTGGTTCAATACCGGCGACCTGGGCCGCATGGATGCCGAAGGCTATGTCTGGCTGACCGGGCGCAGCAAGGACCTGATCATCCGCGGCGGCCACAATATCGACCCGCAGATGATCGAAGAGGCGCTGCACAAGCATCCGGCCGTGGCCCTGGCCGCCGCCGTCGGCAAGCCCGACGAGAAGACAGGCGAACTGCCGGTGGTCTATGTGCAGCTCAAGCCCGGCCTGCAGGCCAGCGAGGCCGAACTGCTGGCCCATGCCGCCGCGCATATCCCCGAGCGCGCGGCCATTCCCAAGGATGTGTGGATCATCGAGGCCATTCCGCTGACCGCGGTGGGCAAGACCTTCAAGCCGAGCCTGCGCTTCGATGCCATTCGCCGCGTCTATCAACAGGCCCTGAGTGAACTGTCCGGCAACTTGTGGGTCGAAGTGCTCAGCGATGAGCGCCTCGGCCAGGTGGCCCATATCCACCTGGCCGCCAAGGATGCGGCGCTTGCACAGGCAGTGAGCGAACGACTGGCGGGTTTCGCCATCCCCATCGAGTTGCATCACGGCCACTAACCATGCACGCCGGCGCAAGGATTGCGCCGAAAGTGTGACCGAAGGTTCAGTTTAAATGCCGCCGGTCACTCAGACTGGGCTCCGGGATTGTCAGGCCACGGGCCCAGGAATATGTTCGTCTCAGGTGTTCGCCCACAATGCAGGGAGCGTTAGCGATGCCAACCACAGCGTTCAATCAACCCGCCATGGCACTGCCATGAAAAAGGCCACGTGGCAGGCCGACCTGCACCAGCTGCGGCAACTGCGGCTGTTCCACAATGTCGCGGTCAGCAGCATCAACGAGCTGCTCAAGGAATTTCGCGCCTGTGATCTCGAAGCGGGGGAAGTGCTGCTCTCGCCCTTCAACCGCAACCAGTACCTCTACCTGTTGCTCAAGGGTCAGCTCAAGGTCCATCTCGGCACCCTGGAGAGTCAGGCGGTCAGCCTCCTGAAGGCGGGCGACTGTGCCGGCGAAATCAGCTTTATCGACAATGAGCATCCCTCCGCCTATGTCGTGGCGAGCGAGCCGAGCCAGGTTCTGCGCCTGCACCGCGAGTCGCTGTTCCAGCTGTTCCAGCAGTCCCCCGAACTGATGCAGAACATGCTCGAGCTGCTCTGCGAACGGGTGCGCAAGGGCAACCGGATCATTATCAACAGCGAACAGAACGCCAATGTCGACGCCCTCACCGGAGCCTATAACCGTCGCTGGCTGGAGCAGATGTTCGAGCGTGAAAGCACCCGCAGCGCCTTCAATGGCAAGCCCCTGTGCATGCTGATGCTCGATGTCGACCACTTCAAGGCCTACAACGACCAGCATGGCCACCTGGCCGGCGACTATGCCCTGTCCCTGGTGGCCAATACCCTGCGCAATCAACTGCGGCCCAAGGACAGCCTGACCCGCTTCGGCGGCGAGGAGTTCGTCATCCTGCTGCCGGACATCGCCGAGGAGGAAGCCCGCAGCATCGGCGAGCGGTTGCGCCTGGCGCTGCAGAAGATCGGCTCGTTCCACTCCCCCATAGGCGTCATACCGGGGGTAACCGTCTCCATCGGCCTGGCCAAGATGCATCCCAAGGACAGCCTGCAAGGCCTGATCGCCCGTGCCGACAGCGCCCTGTATCGGGCCAAGCGGCAGGGTCGCAACTGCCTGTACGGTTAAGAGCCTGTTTACGATCTGCTGCGCGTCAGCCATCCGGCGTTAAAAACAGCCTCGGTAAGCCGCTTGCGGCTAACGCGCTTTAGCGCGACCCGAAGGGCGAGTGAAACGAGTAATGCTCATTTACAACTCGTGAACTGCGCTTGCTCGGCGTTTTGACCAGCCGGAGGCTGTTACTAACGTAGCGCCTTGTCTGGCTCTAGCTCGCGAGCTCGTAAGCAGGCTCTACTCCCCTCTATTCCCGCTAGCGCTCTGCTAGAGTCCGCGCATCACAACCACGCCCGGATGGCAGCCCATGCGCAAACTTCTCCTGAGCCTGCTGATTATCCTGTTGGTCGGCAGCGTCCTGATCTTCAGCCTGCCGTCCCTGCTCGACCGCCAGATGAACAGCGTCGAGTCACCAGCGCCCTATCCCGCCAGCGCCCCCGCCGAGCAGTTGCACCAGACCCTGTTTATCGCCGACCTGCATGACGACGCCCTGCTCTGGGAGCGCGACCTGCTCACGCGCTACGATTTCGGCCACTCCGACCTGCCGCGTATGCTCGAGGCGCGGGTCGGTCTGCAGGTCTTTTCCACCGTGACCAAGACCCCGCGCGGCATCAACTACGAGCGCAACAGCGGCGACAGCGACAACATCACCCTGCTGGCCATGGCCCAGCGCTGGCCGCGGCAAACCTGGAGCAGCCTGCTGCAGCGCGCCCTCTATCAGGCGCAGAAACTTGGCGAAGCCAGCGCCAATAGCCAGGACCGCCTGGTCATAATCAAAACCCGTAACGACCTGAGCAATTTTATCCAGGCCTGGCAGCAGGACCCGCAGCGTCTGGGGTCCATCCTCGCCACCGAGGGGCTGCAGCCCATCGAAGGCAAGCTAGAGAATCTCGACACTCTTTTTGATGCCGGCTTTCGCATCGCCGGCCTGACCCACTTCTTCGATAACGAAGTGGGCGGTTCGGCCCATGGCCTGGAAAAAGGCGGCCTGACCCCGCTGGGCCGCCAGGTGGTCAAGCGCCTCGAAGAAAAAGCCATGTTGATCGACCTGGCCCACGCCTCGCGGGCGCTGATCGACGATGTCCTGGCCATGGCCACACGCCCCGTACTGGTCTCCCACACCGGCGTCGAAGGCACCTGCCCGGGCACCCGCAACCTCAGCGACCAACACCTGCAGGGCATCGCCGCCACGGGCGGGGTGATCGGCATCGGCTACTGGGAAACTGCGGTATGCGCCACCTCGGTCGACGCCATCGTCCAGGCGATCCGCTACACCGCCGACAAGGTCGGCGTCCAGCACGTGGCCCTGGGCTCGGATTTCAACGGCACCGTGCACACCCCCTTCGACGTCACCGGCCTGCCGCAGCTGACCCAGGGCCTGCTCGAAGCGGGGTTCAGCCACGGGGAGATCGCCGCGATCATGGGCGGCAATGTGCAGCGCCTGCTGCTGGCCAGCCTGCCGCAGCCTTGAAAGGTTGGCCACAAGGACCGCCCGTTTGCGGCCAAAGCCCCGGTTTATGCGCCCTCCAGCCTGGGTCACCCGCGCTAAAAACCCTGAAACGGCGGCGATCCGCGCGGCACTTCGCCGCGCCGGCTTCTTGCTTTACACTGGCAGCCGTTCACTCCTTAACCAATTGAAGAGATGACCGTGCTCAAAGCACTCAAGAAAATGTTCGGCAAAGCCGAGGGCCAGCAGCCCAGCCCAGCAAGCCCGCCTGCAACGCCTCGCGCTAACGATGCCCCCAGCGAAAACCGCAACCGCAATTCCACCCCACGTCAGGCGGCCAGTGAACCCACTGTTTCTCCGGTTCCCGCGGCCAGCGCCGCCAAGCCCGCACGCGACAGCGCGGAGAACAAACCACGCCGTGAGCGTGCCGCCAAACCGGTGGACAACTGGAAACTGGAAGATTTCCAGGTCGCGCCCGCCGAGGGCAAGACCCGCTTCCACGATTTCAAACTGGCCCCCGAGCTGATGCACGCCATCCATGACCTGGGCTTCCCCTACTGCACGCCGATCCAGGCGCAGGTACTGGGCTTCACCCTCAAGGGTCAGGATGCCATCGGCCGCGCCCAGACCGGCACCGGCAAGACCGCGGCCTTCCTGGTGTCGATCATCACCCAGCTGCTGCAGACCCCGCCGCCGAAAGAGCGTTATATGGGCGAGCCGCGGGCGCTGATCATCGCCCCGACCCGCGAGCTGGTGGTGCAGATCGCCAAGGACGCCGCCGACCTGACCAAGTACACCGGCCTCAACGTCATGCAGTTTGTCGGCGGCATGGACTTCGACAAGCAGCTCAAGCTGCTCGAATCGCGCTACTGCGACATCCTGGTGGCCACCCCGGGCCGCCTGCTGGACTTCAATCAGCGCGGCGAAGTGCACCTGGATATGGTCGAGGTGATGGTGCTGGACGAAGCCGACCGCATGCTCGACATGGGCTTTATCCCCCAGGTACGCCAGATCATCCGCCAGACCCCGCCCAGGGGCGAACGGCAGACCCTGCTGTTCTCCGCCACCTTCACCGACGACGTGATGAACCTGGCCAAGCAATGGACCACCGAGCCGGCCATCGTCGAGATCGAGCCGGAGAACGTCGCCAGCGACACGGTGGAACAGCACGTCTATGCCGTGGCCGGCAGCGACAAGTACAAGCTGCTGTACAACCTGATCACCCAGAACGACTGGATCCGCGTCATGGTCTTCGCCAACCGCAAGGATGAAGTGCGGCGCATCGAGGAGCGCCTGACCCGTGACGGCATCAGCGCCGTACAGATGTCCGGCGACGTGCCGCAGCACAAGCGCATCAAGGCGCTGGAAGGCTTCCGCGAAGGCAAGATCCGCGTCATGGTGGCCACCGACGTGGCCGGTCGCGGCATCCATGTCGACGCCATCAGCCACGTGATCAACTTCACCCTGCCGGAAACCCCCGACGACTACGTGCACCGCATCGGCCGCACCGGTCGCGCCGGCAGCAGCGGCACCTCGATCAGCTTCGCCGGCGAAGACGACGCCTACGCCCTGCCAGCCATCGAAGCCCTGATGGGCCGCAAGATCGCCTGCGAAATGCCGCCGGACGAACTGCTCAAGCCGGTACCGCGCAAGCACTAAGCTCGCGGTGGATAAACAAAAGGCGAAGCCCATGGGCTTCGCCTTTTGCGTTGCAGCCACCACTGGTTTGTATCGCTGCGCCTATCCCGTAGGGTGCGCCGTGCGCACCGGCCTCCTATGTTCTGCCTCGCACCCTACCTGAAATAGCGCGCCCGCACCGCCGCCACCGTGGCCTCGCGCAGCAGGCCGATAAACAGCTGTTCCACATCCGTCAGCAGCTGGTTTTCCGGAGTCACCAGGTACACCTCGTTGACCGGCAGCTCGTCGTAGGGCGGCAGCTGGAACAGCAGCTTCTGCGCCACGCAGGGCTTGGCCCCTTCCACCGTCAGGGCACCGAAGCCGAGGCCGGCGAGGATCAGCCGGCGTACCTCCTCCTCGTTGGGCGACACAGCCACCAGGCGGCCCCAGAACTGCTGTTCGGTGCGCACCGAGTTGACCGCGCTAAGGCCCTCGCCGGGCTGGTCGCTCTCGAAGGAGACATAGGCCAGACCGCGCAGGTCCGCGGCGGTCAGGTCCGCGCGGCCGAACAACGGGTGGCGCGGGCCGCAGTAGAAGGCCATCTGCTCGTAGCCAATCAGGTCGAAGTGCAGACCGGTCTGAGCGGTCTTCTTGTTGCTGATGCCGATATGCAGGCTGTCTCTGGCCACCGCGTCGACGATGTCGGCACTGGGCTGGGAGCTGAGGCTGATCAGCACATTGGGATAGAGGCGGTGGAACTGCGCCAGGCTGTCGTCGAAGGGCTGACAGCTGACATGGCTGGCGACCTGGATATGCAGCTCGCCGAGCACCGCGCCGGCCTCGCCGGCGTACTGCTCGGCCATCTTGTCGATGATGCTGCCGGCCGAGGAAATGTACTCGTACACCCGCAAACCCTGCTCGGTCAGGGAGAACATGCCCTTCTTGCGCTGGATCAGGCGCATGCCCAGGTGTTCTTCCAGGCGCTTGAGGGCATTGCTGACGCTGGGCTGGCTGAGCGACAGCTTGCGCGCCGCGCCGGTGATGCTGCTCTCCTCGACGATGACCAGGAAGGTGTACAGCAGGTTCCAGTCCAGGTTGCGCAGCAAACGCTCGCGGGGCGACAGCATGATCGGTGGTTCTCCCAGACAGGCCGTCATATCGGCCACTTGGGCAACAGTGCACCGCACACCGTCTCTGGCGCAAGGCTTGCGTAGGGTGCGCCATGCGCACCGGCAATCTGCGGTCGGCGCTGGTGCGCACAGCGCCCCCTACGGCATTCAATCCAGATCATGGGCCAGCAGGTCGCGGTATTCGCCACGCCGGCGGATCAGCCGGCTACCCTGCTGCAGATCCACCAGCACCGCGGCGGCGGACTGCCGGCCGCAGTACTGGCTCATCATCTCCAGGGCGTAGGCCCCCACGTCCAGCAGAGCAATCACATCGCCCATGGCGGTGGCTGCCGGCAGTTCGCGCAGGTTCGGCTGGTGCACCAGCACCTGCTCCAGCACCGCCCGGTATGCGCCCAGGGCCGGTTCCTCGGCGATCAGGTCCGCCACCGCGCCCTCGCCTTCGATGTCGTAGTAGGTGTCGCTGCTGTCACACAGCGGCCCGGCCATGCGGCAGTGCTGGGTGTCCCGATCGTCGGCGCGGGAGGCGTTGAGCATATGGAAGTACCAGCCGTTATACAGGTCGAACAGCACGCTGTAGCCGGCGTCCAGATAGAACACCGGGCGGCCCTGGCGCTCCTTGTGAGCCTCGATACGGGTCAGCAGGATGGCGGTGTCGCTGACCATGCTGCGCCCCGGCTCGACGATCAGTTCGATCTGCTCGCCCAAAGCCTGGGACACAGGTTTGATCAGGTGCTCGGCGAGCCTGGCGAAGTCGATCTCGGTGCGATAATTGGCGCAGTAGTGCGGGGCCACCGAGTCGAAATTCTCCTGGGCGCTGCTGTAGTTCTTGGGGAAGCCGCCGCCCAGGTTCACATGCTCCAGCGGGTAAGGCAGGCGCTCGCTGACCTGACGCACGTAGTCGATGAGGAAGTTGGCCTCGGCCTGGTACACGCCGATGTCGGTGATCTGGGTGCCGATATGGGCGTGCACGCCCACCAGCTTCAGCGCGTCCGTATGGGCCAGGATCAGCTCGATGGCATCATTCTGCTCGGCGGCGGTCATGCCGAACTTGGAGGTCGAGGTGCCGGTTTGCCAGCCGGCGGCGGCACCACCCTGGATCTCCGGAATGATGCGCAGGCTGACCCGGGCCTGCAGGCCCAGTTCGCCGGCTACCGCGAGAATGCGCGCCAGCTCCGACAGCGAATCGACATTGATCGCCTTGATTCCGGCGGCAATCACCTCGCGCAGCTCGCCCAGCTGTTTGGCCACGCCGTTGAACACCATCTGCGTCGGGGCGAAACCGGCGATCTGCGCCTTGTAGAACTCGCCGCCGGAGTTGACCTCCAGGTCCAGGCCGCAGTCCTTGAATACCTTGAGCACCGCCAGGTTGGCGCAGGCCTTGCTGGCGAAGCAGACCCGGGTTTTGCCGTGCACGCGGCGGAAGCTCTCCAGGATATCCCGGGCGTTTTCCCGCAGCTTGGCTTCCGAGTAGACGAACAGCGGCGAGCCATAACGCTCGACCAGTTCGACGGTGCCGACCCCGTCGATCAGCAGCTGATTGTGGGCGCTTTCAAGATGCTGCGCTCGATTCCAGGGGTGCAGGGAGACGACTTGGCTCATGGGATTGCTCACTAGTAGGGTGCGCCGTGCGCACCATTGCGTTAATTGGGTTTTGCCACGGTGCGCGCAGCGCACCCTACAAAGGCAGCGTCGCCAACCGATACGATCGACGACATAAGCGGTTCTATCAGTACTGGCTCGCCAGCAGGCGGCGCAGGTTGTCCGATTGCGGGGCGTTGAACAGCTGTTCCGGGCTGCCCTGCTCCTCGATGCGCCCCTGGTGCAGGTACACCAACTTGGATGACACCTCGCGGGCGAAGCGCATCTCGTGGGTGACCATGATCATGGTGCGGCCTTCTTCGGCCAGTTCGCGGATCACCAGCAGCACCTCGCCCACCAGCTCCGGGTCCAGGGCCGACGTGGGCTCGTCGAACAGCATCACCTCGGGGTCCATGGCCAGGGCGCGGGCGATGGCCACCCGCTGCTTCTGCCCGCCGGACAGGCAGTCGGGGTACATCTGGCACTTCTCCAGCATGCCGACCCGGGCCAGCAGCTTCTTCGCCTGGGCCTGCGCATCGACACGGTTACGTTTAAGCACCAGGCAGGGGCCGAGCATCAGATTCTCCAGCACGGTCATGTGCGACCACAGGTTGAACGACTGGAAGACCATGGCCAGGCGCGTCCGCACCCGCTCGATCTGCCGCTGGCAGCGCCGCGAGCGCACACCACGGCGGTTGGTGCCCAGCTCCAGCTCCTCGCCGTGCACGCGCAGGCGGCCACTGTCGGGGAACTCCAGCAGGTTCATGCAGCGCAGCAAGGTGCTTTTGCCCGAGCCGCTGGAGCCGATGATGCTGATCACGTCGTGCTTCTCGGCGGTCAGCGAAACGCCCTTGAGCACCTCGATACCGGCGAAGGATTTGTACAGGTTCTCCACCTGCAGGGCGGTGGTCTGGGGGATGCTGGCGGTCATGGCGACACTCCGGCGGATACCCGCTTTGCGGCGAGTGAAGTGGCAGTGGATGGAGCCTGGCGTACACGCTGGTGGCGAGTCAGGCACAGCTCCAGGCGGTGCCAGAGCCAGACGAAGGCGCTGGTCATCAGCAGGTAGAGCAGTGCCGCCCAGAGGTACACGGACAAATCGAAGGTCTGCGAGAAGATGCGCCGGGTCTGGCCCATCACATCGAACAGGGTGATCACGCTGACCACCGCGCTGCCCTTGAGCAGCAGGATGATCTCGTTGCCCAGGGCCGGAAAGGCAATGCGGTAGGCATTGGGCAGGATGATCTTGCGGTACTGGTTAAAGCGCGACAGCCCCATGGCCACGCCCGCCTCGATCTGCCCATAGGGCACGGCGCGCAGGCCGCCGCGGAGGATTTCCACCTGGTAGGCCGTGGAGTTGAGAACGAAGGTCAGCAGCGCGCAGTAGTAGGGATCGCGGAAGAACCACCACAACCCCAGCTGGCTCAGCTCGGCGCGGAACTGGCCCGAGCCGTAATAGACCAGAAACAACTGGGCCAGCAGCGGCGTGCCGCGAAAGAACGAGACGAACAGACGAATCGGCCAGCGCAGCAGGCCGCGTTCGCTGCAGCGGGCAATGGCCAGGGGTAGCGCCAGGGCGCAGGCCAGTAGCGCGGCGATGGCGGTGAGCTGCAGAGTCAGGCCGACACCGGCCAACAGCTGGCCGGAGAAGCGCGTGAGGAGTTCCATCATGCCGTGGCACCTCCCGTGCGGTAGCCGCGGTTGGCGCGGCGCTCCATGCGTGCCAGCAGGCACTCGCAGAGCAGGCACACCAGCCAGTAGGCCAGGCACACCACGAGGAAGAACAGAAACGGCTTCTTGGTGGTGCCCACGGCGATATTGGCCATGCGCATCAGGTCGCTCAACGCGATCACCGAGACCAGCGCGGTGTCCTTGAGCAGGTTGACCCACAGGTTGCCCAGCCCCGGCAGGGCCAGGCGCAGCAGCTGCGGCAGCTCGATCACGCGGAAGATGGTCAGCCGGCGCAGGCCCATGGCCTGCCCCGCCTCGCGCTGACCGCCGTCCAGGGCCTGCCAGGCACCGCGCCAGACTTCGCTGGAATAGGCGGCGAAGACCAGGCCCAGGGCCAGCACCCCGGCGATAAAGGGGCTCAGCTCGAGATAGCCGGCAGCCGGGTCGTACCAGCGCAGCAGGGCGTTCAGGCCCATGCCTACGCCGTGGTAGATGATAAACAGGGTGAGCAGCTCGGGCAGGCCGCGCAATGTGGTGCTGAACGCCAGGGCCAGGGCCCGCGCCGGGCGCGCACCGAACAGCGCCAGCGCCGCCACCAGCAGGCCCAGCAGCAGGCCGACCGGCAGGGTCGTCAGCGCCAGGGCCAGGGTCACCCCGAGGCCCTGCAGCAATTCGTCGCCCCAGCCGGCGTCACCGAAGCTCAGGTAGATGAGCCAGTCCATAACAGATCCTCTTCTCGCTCAGCAGGTCAGCAGCGCGTGGCTTACTGCTCCAGGGTCAGCAGATTGACCGAGAAGAACTTGTCGTTGATGGCCTGATAGGTGCCATCGGCGATGATCGACGCCAGGGCCTGGTTGAGCTGCTGACGCAGCGCTTCGTCCTCCTTGCGCAGCGCCATGCCGACGCCCTCGCCGACATATTTCGGGTCGCTGATCGGCGCGCCGGCCAGACGGCAGCAGCTGCCATCCTCGGACTTCAGGGTCCAGTCGAGCATCGGGATCATGTCGCCGACCTGGGCATCCAGGCGTCCGGACACCAGGTCCAGGTTCACCGCATCCTGGGTCGGATACAGACGCACGTCGGAGTCGGGGAACATCGCCATCAGGAAATCGGCCTGGGTGGTTGCGCCCTGGGCACCGATGGTCTTGCCGGCCATGGCAGCCGGGCTGAAATCGGTGATTTCGGAATCCTTGGCCACCACAAAGGTCATCGCCGACTTCTGGTAGGGGTCACTGAAGGCGACCTTCTGCCGGCGCTCCTCGGTAATAAACATGGAGGCGATCACCACGTCGTACTTGCGCCCCAGCAGCGCGGGGATGATGCCGTCCCAGTCCTGAGCCACCAGGCTGCACTTGGCCTGCATGCGCTCGCACAGGGCCTTGCCGATCTCGATATCGAAGCCGGCCAGCTGGCCGTCGGCGGTGTAGTAGTTGAAGGGCGGGTAGGCACCTTCGGTGGCGAGGCGCAGAGTCGGGCCTTCGGCGGCTTGGGCGGCCGCGAACGGCAGTGCACCGAGGCTGGCGCAGAGCAACAGGGAGCGGAGAGTCTTATTCATTTTATTTTCCTCTGGAATCGTGATTCGCCGTGAAGCCGGCCGTCACCCGCAAGCCCGCTTCACATCGCACTGGATGACCAACCGGTCACCGCCGCGAAGCAAGAATCCGCCCGCACCTCGCATTTATCAAATGTATATTTATTATGTTATGCATAATCCACGGCTATGCATTTGCCGCACAAGCTGAGGGCAGACCGCTTTTGTAGGCAATGCCTCCAGGCCGTGGACAAACGGCACTCCCATGCGGCCCTGGCCCCTTACAATGACGTCTTTTCCCGGAAAGCCAGCCATGACCCCTGCCCCTGCCTACGGCGTCGGCGACGCCTCCTACCAGGCCGCTGGCGGCATCGACGGCCTGCAGCGCCTGACTGGCGATTTCTATCGATTGATGGATCAGCAGCCGCAAGCCGCCGACCTACGCCGCCTGCACGGCGACAGCCTGGAGCTGGCCGCCGACAAGCTGGCCTGCTTCCTGAGCGGCTGGCTCGGCGGCCCCAAGTTGTTCCAGGAAAAGTACGGCAGCATCGCCATCCCGTCCTTCCACGCCCAGTGGCCCATAGACGAACGCCTCAGCGAACTCTGGCTGAGCTGCATGGCCCAGGCCATTGCCCTGCAGCCCTACGCAGCGGACTTCGCCGACTACCTGCTGACCCAGTTGCGGGTGCCGGCCCAGCGTATCGTCCAGGCCAGCCGCAACCGCCACGGAGAGCGCTAGCCACCCTGGCCATGGGGTTGCGCGCCCTGAAAGAGGCGCTGGGCCTGCTGATGCGCCTTAGCTCAGCCCCCATCGGGTGCGCAACGCGCAGCAGCGCCAGCCGCACAATACGAGTCGGTAGGGCCTTTCGGAGAATGCAGGAGCTGCGCGGATGCGGCGCAAGCCGTCGCGGGCATGGCCGTAACTACAGGGGTCCGTCAAGCCGCCAGCGGCTATGGCTCCCTGCTAGCGTATGTCCGGTGCCGGGCTGTAGACCCGCGGCGCACTGCGATGCGGCAGGTGGATCAGGTTAAGTCGGTGCTCGCGCGCCCAGCGCACGGTGAGGTTGGTCGGTGCCGAAAGGCTGACCAGGGTGGCGAATTCGCCGCGCACGGCCTTGTGGATCAGCTCCAGGCTGCAGCGGCTGGTGATCACCACGAAACCCTGGCGAGCGCTGTGACCTTGCCGACGCAGCGCGCCGATCAGCTTGTCCAGCGCGTTGTGCCGGCCGATATCCTCGCGGCACAGGCTGACGTCGCCGTGCTGGTCGACGAACAGCGCGGCATGCAGCGCACCACTGTGGCGCGCCAGGCTTTGCGCACTGGCGATGCGCGTACGCAGATCATCCAGGTGTTCGGCAGGCGGCAACGGGCTGCCCGGCAACGGGGTGAGGTGCGGCAACGCCTGCTCCAGCGCCGCCACGCCACACAGGCCACAGCCGCTGGTGCCGGCCAGTTGCCGACGTTGCTGCTTGAGCGCCCAGAACGCGCGATTGCTGATCTGCACCTCGGCATTAAGGGCGTCACCGTTGCGCGTGACGCGCACGTCATAGATCTCCTCGACGCTCTCGACCACCGCGCTGCTCAGGCTAAAGCCGATCACAAAGTCCTCGATAGCCGAGGGCGAGACCATCATCACCGCATGGCCGATGCCGTTGTAGGCGATCGCCAGGGCGCACTCCTCGGCCAGCACGGCGCTGCCGCACACTGCCGCGTCATCCAGCTCGACATAGGCGTAGGCATCCTGCGCCTCGGGGGCGTCCGTAATGACGCTGGCGGCGCTGGGCGGCATGCTCGAAGACTCCCTGACCATGGGCTAGCGTTAAGCCGGCCGGGCCAACGGCTCGACCTGTTCGCGCTGGGCGCGCATGGCATCGACCACGAAGGCGCTCAGCCCTTCGCCGCCACTGGCGTCGAGATGGGCGTAGAGCGCGATGCGCATCTGCGGGTCCCATTGGCGCTTGAGGTGCTGGGCGAAATCGTCGCGGCTCTGCTGCGGATCAGGCTGAGAAGCGAAGAAGTCGCCGATCTGATTGGCCATCTTGATCAGGTGCGTGGCATTCATACCCATCGGGCAGTCCTCCAAGGCAGGATGGATCGGTCGGCGCAGACTGCGGCCGGGCGCACGGTTTGCCGCCCGGTCATAGCTGCACCACCTTGATCTGCGGCAGCAGATCGAGCTGTTCGTGGGTGAAGGCCTGGAACTCGGCCTGCCATTGCGACGGAGCCTCGACTTTGCTGATCTGCACGGCGGTGACCTTGTACTCCGGGCAGTTGGTGGCCCAGTCGGAGTTATCGGTGGTGATCACGTTGGCACCGGATTCCGGGTGGTGGAAAGTGGTGTACACAATCCCCGGTTGCACCCGCTCGGTGATAATCGCGCGCATCGCCGTCTCACCGGCGCGGCTGTTGATCGCCACCCAGTCGCCGTCGTTGATCCCGCGGTCCTCGGCATCCACCGGGTGGATTTCCAGACGGTCCTCGGCGTGCCAGGCACCATTGGCGGTGCGCCGGGTCTGCGCGCCGACGTTGTACTGCGAAAGAATCCGTCCGGTGGTGAGGATCAGCGGGCGCTTGCGCGAGGTGCGCTCCTCGGTGGGGATGTACTCGGTGATCATAAAGCGGCCCTTGCCGCGCACGAAGGCGTCCTCGTGCATGATCGGCGTACCTTCCGGTGCCTCGTCGTTGCACGGCCACTGGATACTGCCCAGACGATCGAGCTTGGCGTAGCTGACGCCGGTGAAGGTCGGGGTCAGGCTGGCGATCTCGTCCATGATCTGCGACGGGTGCGTGTAGTTCATCGGATAGCCGAGGGCGTTGGACAGCGCCACCGTCACTTCCCAGTCTTCCTTGCCGGCCAGCGCCGGCATCACCTTGCGCACCGGCGAGATGCGTCGCTCGGCGTTGGTGAAGGTGCCGTTTTTCTCCAGGAACGAAGCGCCCGGCAGGAACACATGGGCGAACTTGGCAGTTTCGTTGAGGAACAGGTCCTGCACCACCACGCACTCCATGGCCTTGAGCGCATCGGTGACGTGCTGGGTGTCCGGGTCGGATTGCGCCGGGTCTTCGCCCTGGATGTAGATGCCCTTGAAGGTGCCGGCATGGGCCGCCGCCAGCATGTTGGGAATGCGCAGGCCCGGCTCATCGAGCAGACTGACGCCCCAGGATTGTTCGAACTGCGCCCGCGCCTGCGGGTCGGAGACGTGGCGGTAGCCGGGCAGCTCATGGGGGAAGGAGCCCATGTCGCAGGAGCCCTGCACGTTGTTCTGCCCGCGCAGCGGGTTAACCCCGACGCCGGTACGACCGATGTTACCGGTGGCCATGGCCAGGTTGGCGATCGCCATCACGGTCGAAGAACCCTGGCTGTGCTCGGTCACGCCCAGGCCGTAGTAGATCGCCGCGTTGCCGCCGGTGGCATACAGACGCGCAGCGGCGCGCACGCTGGCGGCCGGCACGCCGGTCAACTCCGCCATGGTCTCGGGGCTGTGCCGCGGATCGGCGACGAAGGCGCGCCATTGTTCGAAGGCCTCGACCTCGCAACGCTCGGCGACGAAGGCCTCGTCCACCAGATTTTCAGTAACGATGACGTGAGCCAGGCTGTTGAGCAGGGCGACGTTGCTGCCCGGACGCAGCTGCAGGTGATGGTCGGCCTTGACGTGCGGGCCGCGCACCAGGTCGATGCCGCGCGGGTCGGCGACGATCAGCCTGGCCCCCTGGCGCAGACGACGCTTGAGCTGCGAGCCGAACACCGGGTGACCGTCGGTGGGGTTGGCACCGATCACCAGCACCACGTCGGAGGCCAGCACCGAGTCGAAATCCTGGGTCCCGGCGGACTCGCCGAGGGTGACCTTGAGGCCGTAGCCGGTCGGCGAATGGCAGACCCGTGCACAGGTGTCGACGTTGTTGTTGCCGAATGCGGCGCGCACCAGCTTCTGCACCAGATAGGCTTCTTCGTTGGTGCAACGCGAAGAGGTCAGGCCACCGACCGAACCGCGGCCGTACTGCGCCTGGATGTCCTTGAAACGCTGGGCGGTATAGGCGATCGCCTCGTCCCAACTGACGGTGCGCCAGGCATCCTGAATGCTTTCGCGAATCATCGGCGCGGCGATGCGGTCCGGGTGGGTGGCGTAACCCCAGGCGAAGCGGCCCTTGACGCAGGCATGGCCGTGGTTGGCGTGGCCATCCTTGTTCGGCACCATGCGCACCACTTCATTGCCTTTGATCTCGGCCTTGAACGAGCAACCGACACCGCAATAGGCGCAGGTGGTGGTGACGCTGCGTTCGGCCTGGCCCTTCTCGACCACGGTTTTTTCCATCAGCGTGGCGGTCGGGCAGGCCTGCACGCAGGCTCCGCAGGACACGCACTCGGAGTCGAGGAAGTCTTCGTTCTGCCCGGCACTGACCTGCGAATCGAAGCCACGGCCGGTGATGGTCAGGGCGAAGGTGCCCTGCACTTCCTCACAGGCGCGCACGCAACGGTTGCAGACGATGCACTTGGCCGGATCGAAGGTGAAATAGGGGTTGGACTCGTCTTTTGGCTCGGCCAGGTGAGTCTTCACCGGGTCGTAGCGCACCTCGCGCAGGCCGACCACGCCGGCCATGTCCTGCAGTTCGCAGTTGCCGTTGGCCGAACAGGTCAGGCAGTCCAGCGGGTGGTCGGAGATATACAGCTCCATGGTGCCGCGGCGCAGTTCGGCCAGTTTCGGGCTCTGCGTGCTGACCTTCATGCCGGCTTCTACCGGGGTGGTGCAGGACGCCGGAAAACCGCGGCGACCTTCGATTTCAACGGTGCACAGGCGGCAGGAGCCGAACGGCTCGAGGCTGTCGCTGGCGCACAGCTTGGGCACGGAAATGCCAGCTTCCTGGGCGGCGCGCATCACCGAAGTACCGGCCGGTACGGTGATTGACGTGCCATCGATTTCCACCGTTACCGGAGCGCCGGTGCGGGCGGGGGTTCCGTAGTCGAGTTCACGAAACAGGGCCATGGGGGCGTCTCCGGATCAGCGAGCTTCGGCTGCGTCTTGCGACACGCCGAAGTCTTCGGGAAAGTGATTGAGGGCGCTCAGCACCGGATAGGGGGTCATCCCGCCGAGGGCGCAGAGCGAGGCACCGAGCATGGTGTCGCACAGGCTCTTGAGCAGTTCGATGCGTCCCGGCTGCGGGCCTTCCGAGCGGGCGACGATGATCTGATCGAGCAATTCTTCGCCACGGGTCGAGCCGATCCGGCAGGGCGTGCACTTGCCGCAGGATTCGATCGCGCAGAATTCCATGGCGTAGCGTGCCATGTCGGCCATGTCGACCGTGTCGTCGAACACCACGATGCCACCGTGGCCGAGTACCGCGCCGAGGGCGGCGAAGGCCTCATAGTCCAGCGGCGTATCGAATTGCGCTTCCGGCAGGTAGGCACCCAGCGGGCCGCCGACCTGCACCGCGCGAATCGGCCGGCCGGTGGCCGAACCGCCGCCGTAGTCATAGAGCAGTTCGCGCAGGGTGATACCGAAGGCCAGTTCGATCAGGCCGCCGCGGGCGATGTTGCCGGTCAGCTGGATCGGCAGGGTGCCGAGCGAGCGGCCCATGCCGTAATCCTTGTAATAGGCACCGCCCTTGTCGAGGATGATCGGCACCGAAGCCAGGGAGATCACGTTGTTGATCACCGTCGGTTGACCGAACAGGCCTTCGATCGCCGGCAACGGCGGCTTGGGCCGCACTTCGCCGCGCTTGCCTTCGAGGCTCTCCAGCAGCGAGGTCTCCTCACCGCAGACATAGGCACCGGCACCGCGACGCAGGTGCAGATGGAAAGCCTTGCCGCTGCCGAGAATGTCGTCACCCAGATAGCCCTCGGCATTGGCCGTGGCGATGGTCGCCAGGAGCGCCGCCTCGGCATGCGGGTATTCCGAGCGCAGGTAGATATAGCCTTCGGTCGCGCCGACGGCCAGGGCAGCGATGGTCATGCCCTCGATCAGCACGAAGGGGTCGTCCTCCATCACCATACGGTCGGAGAAGGTACCCGAGTCGCCCTCGTCGGCGTTGCAGACGATGTACTTCTGCACAGCCTCGCAGCCGGCCACGGTGCGCCACTTGATGCCGGTGGGAAAGGCCGCGCCGCCGCGCCCGCGCAGGCCGGACTCGAGCACCTCGGCGATGATCGCCTCGGAGCCGATTTGCAGTGCGCGCTTGAGGCCGCGATAGCCGTCATGGGCGATATAGTCGGCCAGCGACAGCGGATCGGTGATCCCGGCGCGGGCGAAGGTCAGGCGCTGTTGGCGCTTGAGGTAGTCGATCTCATCGGTCAGGCCGAGCGCCAGCGGATGCTCGCCGGCGTCGAGGAAGCCAGCGTCGAACAGCCCGGCAACGTCGCGCGCCTTGACCGGACCATAGGCGACACGCCCGGCCGGGGTGGCGACCTCGACCAGCGGCTCGAGCCAGAACAGCCCACGCGAGCCGTTGCGTACCAGCTGCACGTCCAGATTGCGCGCCTTGGCTTCGGCGACGATGGCCCGGGCCACCTTGTCGGCACCCAGGCTCAGGGCGCTGGCATCACGCGGCACATAAACGGTAATGGGCGAATTCATACCCGCGCCTCCTGTTCTTCCAACAAATCCAGCAGATCCTCGGCATCGACGCGACCGTGCAGTTCGCCGTTGAGCATGGCGTTCGGCGCGCAGGCGCAGTTACCCAGGCAATACACCGCTTCCAGGGTCAGGCTGCCATCGGCGCGGGTCTCACCCAGTTGCAGGCCGAGTTTTTCCTGCAGCTCGGCGGTCAGGGCCTTGGCCCCCATCGACTGGCAGGCCTCGGCCTGGCACAGCTTGAGGTGCACACGCCCCGGCGGGCTGGCGCGAAAATCATGGTAGAAACTGACCACCCCATGCACCTCGGCGCGCGACAGGCACAGGTCCTCGGCGATCAGCGGCAGCACCTCGGGCGGCACCGCGCCGAGACGATCCTGGATGTCGTGAAGAATCGGCAGCAGGGCGCCGGGTTCGTCGCGGTGCGCCGCCAGCACCTCGCGGGTGACGGCCTGGTACTGTTCGGGGTCGAAGCGCTGGGGAAGAGTGGCCATGTTCGATGCTCCAGCCGGC
Organism: Pseudomonas sp.; assembly: GCA_041621875.1. Classification (GTDB taxonomy): domain Bacteria; phylum Pseudomonadota; class Gammaproteobacteria; order Pseudomonadales; family Pseudomonadaceae; genus Aquipseudomonas. The sequence goes on from JBFJZW010000041.1 coordinate 20,164, forward strand.
GGGCTAAGCCGGTGCTGTCGGGGAGATAGACGGGGCCAGTCACGGCTGCTGGTCCAGTTATCTCTGGCGTTCCGCTGAGGGTCGCCATATATGAAGTAATGTTCTTATACTCAGGCGTAAAACCGCCAGATGCCGCACGTTAGCATGGGCCATTCCGCGATCAAATATGAAGCAGAGGACATATGATCCGCATCGAGATTCAACCGCGCTGGCGCTTTCACCAGATAGACGGCAGCAGCCTCGACCCCCAGGGTCTGAGCCTGCTGCAGAACGTCCACGACTGCGGCAAGTTGACCGAGGCCGCCGCCCGCAGCGGCTACTCCTACCGGCATGCCTGGAACCTGCTGGGCAAGTGGCAGGAGTTCTTCGGCAGCCCACTGATCGAGCTGCAGCGCGGCAAGGGTGCGCGCCTGACCAGCCTAGGGGAAAAACTGCTGCGCGCCGACCAGCGGATCCGCGCGCGCCTGGCACCGCAACTGGACAACCTGGCCGGCGAGCTGGAGGTCGAACTCAACCGCGCGCTACAGGAAACCCGCCCCGGCCTGCGCATCCATGCCAGCCATGGCTTCGCCGTGGCGGCGCTGCGCGAATGGCTGGAGCAGGACGACCGCTGGCAGTGGGAGCTGCAGTTTCGCAGCGGAGCCGAGGCGATGCTCTCGCTGCAGCGCCGCGACTGCGACCTGGCCGGCCTGCACGTACCGGCCGGGCCGCTGGGCAATCTGAGCATGGCGCGCATCCAGCCCTGGCTGCGCGCCGAGCACCGGGTGATCACCTTCGTCGTGCGCACCCAGGGCCTGATCCTCGCCCCCGGCAACCCGCTGGCCATTACCGGGCTGGCCGACCTGCAGCGCAGCGGCTTGCGCCTGGTCAACCGCGAACAGGGCTCGGGCACACGCATGCTGCTGGAAAGCCTGCTGCAACAGGCGCAGATCGACAGCGTCGGCATCGGCGGCTTCCACAACGAGGAATACACCCACGCGGCGGTCGCCGCCTACGTCGCCAGCGGCATGGCCGATGTCGGCTTCGGCGTCGAGGCGGCGGCGCGGATGTTCGGCCTGGCCTTTATTCCCATGGCCCGCGAGCACTACTGCTTGCTCTGCCATCAGGACAGCCTGGCCCTGCCGGCCATGGGGGCCCTGCTCGAAGTGCTGCAACACCCGGACTTCCAGGCGCGTATCAGCCAGCTGCCCGGCTATGCCCTGAGCCGTCCCGGCGAGGTGCTGCCGCTGGCCCAGGCGCTGGAACAATGGAGCCGCGAAAGCCTGCTGGAATAGGCCATGCGGCCGCTGAGGGTGTCCGGGTCGATGGTCGGGATGCCGTCGCGGTGCATCGCGAAGTCCCCCTCCCCCCCTTCCCCCTTCCCC
>JBFJZW010000042.1:0-21385 GCA_041621875.1 Pseudomonas sp.
TATGGTTACAGACGTCCAGTGGGGTCTGTAAATCATTGAAAAAGGGCCGTAAGGCCCTTTTTTCGTTCCAGTGAAATCTTACTGAAGTCTACCCCCCGGCCATGGCTTTTCAATCCATCTTTACGGGGGATGCGCTTTCTGGGTTGTCACTGGAGGAGCGCAGTCTGCGAGACAGGCATCGGGTTCTGACTCTTGTTCCGGAGTTCGCTCATGGCACTTACCAGACGTCGCCGTCCGGCAGGCTCGCCCGACCGGTAAAGGCTGCACCCTCCCTGACTTTGATGGCCTTTCATTGGCGGTGTCCGCCACCGACGGTAGGTCTTGGCACTTCAGGTACTACTGGGCGGCCAAGCAGAAGCGGATGTCCTTGGACACCTATCCGGCCGTCAGTCTCCGGGAAGCCCGTGCACTACGCGATGAGACTCGTGCTTTGTTGGCGAAGGGCATCAACCCCGAGATCGACCCTAAGCAAAAGCTCCGCGCTGTCCGCCTGGCGACGGAGAACAGCTTCAAGGCAGTTTATCTGCAGTGGTTTGCACACCGGAGGCTGGAGCTCAAGGAGGGGCGGCGAGCACGCTGTCGCAGATCCAGCGCATCTTCGATAAAGACGTGCTGCCTACCTTGGGCACTATGTCCATTTACGACGTCCGTCGTCCCGATCTACTGGCAGTGCTTGCTCGCATCGAGCAGCGTAGGTCATTCACGACTGCGGAGAAGGTACGCACCTGGTTTCGGCAGTTGTTCCGCTTCGCCATGGTGAAAGTCGAAGGGCTGGAGCGCAACCCAGCGTCGAATCTGGATGTGGTTGCAGCCCCCCAAGCCACCCGTTGCTTATAACCCGTTCCTGCGATTGCCCGAGCTGCTGCGCAAGCTACGCCGCTATGGAGGCACGATCACCACGCAACTGGGTATTCGTCTGCTGCTGTTGACTGGCGTGCGCACAGGCGAACTGAGCCTGACGACCCCGGATCAATTCGACCTTGAGCGTGGCTTGCGGATCATTCCTCCTGAAGTGGTCAAGCAACTGCAGGACGGCATACGCAATGGCATTCGTGGCACGCTCTCCACAGCACTACTGTCAGGCGCGCATACGACGGAGCTCCCCGTTCAGGGCTTTGATAATCGTGTAGCACATCACCAGCATCACGATGGAGAATGGAATCGCCGTGGCGGTCACTCCCGCCTGAAGTGCCGACAGTCCGCCACCGATAAGCAGTACGATCGCAATCAAGCCTTCCACCGTTGCCCAGAACATGCGTTGGGGGCGGGGGGCGTCTATCTTGCCGCCAGCCGTGATGGTATCGACTACCAGGGAACCGGAGTCGGAGGAGGTGACGAAGAAGGTCAAGGCCAGAATGATTGCACAAGTCGAGGTCAGGCCTGACAGTGGCAGCTCATTCAGCATACCGAACACCGACAACTCGGGGCGGTAATTGTCGATGACATAGTCCTTGACCAGACTGGCGCTGGGGTCGGCATAGAGTTGATCCAATGCGATGCCGCCAAAAACGCCCATCCAGATAAAAATGAACAGGCTGGGAATCAGCAGTACGCAAATCACGAACTCCCTGACCGTGCGCCCGCGCGACACCCGGGCGATGAACATCCCGACGAACGGTGCCCAACTGATCCACCAGGCCCAATAGAAGACGGTCCAGCCTTGGCGATAGGAGTCATCGTCACGACCGAAAGGGGCCGAGAGGGGAATCAACTCCCTTGTATAGGTCACCAGACCAGTCCAGAACCCGTCCAGGCCTACGAGGGTGGGGCCGGCGAGCAATACAAATAAGAAGAACAGCACGGCCATGAACATGTTGATTTCGGAGAGCTTCTTCACGCCTCCGTCGAGCCCGCGCCACACCGATACCAGTGCCACAGCCGTCACCAGCACGATCACGATGACCTGTGTGGTGGTGGAGACGGCCAGGCCGAAGACGAAATTCATCCCCGCATTGGCTTGTTGTGCCCCCAGCCCGAGTGCCGTGGCAAGCCCAAACAGGGTAGAGAAGACTGCGAGAATGTCGATCACATCGCCCCACCAGCCCCAGACGCGGTCGCCAAGAACCGGAAAGAACACCGAGCGAATGGAAAAGGGCAGCCCCTTGTTATAGGTGAACAGGGACAGTGCCAAGGCCATGACCACATAGACCGCCCAGCCGTGGATGCCCCAATGAAGAAAGGTGCCGGCCAGTCCCATGGCGCTGGCTTGTGCGATAGCCTCCGGGTTCAGCGTGCCATCAGCCCCGAAAGGCGACAGTACGCCCAGAGGTAGGGAAACATTGGCATGGTAGACCGGCTCCAGAACACTGAAGAAAAGCAGGCCGATGCCGATGCCAGCGGTGAACAGCATGGCGAACCAGGACAGATAGCCATAATCCGGTCGGGCATCGGGCCCGCCCAGCCTGACTGACCCGTGGGGCAGCACAATGAGCGCCAGCGAGAACAGGACGAAGATATTCACCACGATAATGAAATACCAGTCCAGGGTGCCTGTTGAGAAGCTGACGATGGCCTGGAAGACGCTGCCCGCACTCTCGGGAAACGCCAGAGTGAGCACGATGAAAATAATAGAAGCGAGTGCCGATATGGCAAAGACCCGGTTGTGGATATCGAAGCCTATGGGACCCAGTGTCCCCTTAATATTGTCCTGGCCGATCGTGTAATCCGTTTCCATGTCGCTGGCGAAAGACGCCGATTTCTTTGGGAAGCTCATGGGCTTTTTTATCCTCCATATTTAAGTCTGGGATATCGGAGACGCTTTTCAATCAGTAGTTCTTGTGGACACGGTCCGGTCGAGTGCTGAAATGAGGCCTGCCGCTTTCAGTGAAGGACTTTTGGAGCGTAGCATCGCCTGCCAGCTCTGGCCGGAGTCGCCCCTGGCTGTGTGAAAACAGCGAATTGCGGTCCTCCAGAACTGCGTGCTTGCCCCCCTATTACAGGTCGGTGATTTCCCGCTCGATCATGCGTTTGATGTGTTCCTCGCTGTCCTTGCGCAGCGACTTGAGAAGTCCCACCACATGGCCAGCTTCACGAAAGTGAAGGGCAGAGCGCCGGCGATCGATGCCGCCTGCAGCGACTTCTTGTCCTCTGTGGGACTTCAGTTTTACGTTCCTCAGTCCGGCGCTGGAAATATCCCTCCATCCGCCCTGATGGGGGTACTGCTCGTTGGGTATCGGGCGTTTCCTGAGTTAGAACGTTGTTTCGGGTTAGGGCAGGAATTCTATTGTTGCAATCGTTCCGGCTCAGGGCAGGTAGGTAGTGCCATTGGTTTTTTTTATGTCTACGGGTGCTACGAAAGTGATGATGCCCAGCGCTATCAGGCGCTGTAAACCGGGCGTAGGCTAATGAGTAGGATTAGATTTACTAATGTCGTGGTGAGCGATGCGACTGGCGCGGAGGGGTGCGCACTGTGTTGTACTGGTCGTTACTGTTTTAGATTTTATGGCCAGGATTTAGTCCGCCAGAGCATCTCGGTTTTCCGAGGCGCAAACACGTCTATCTACCTTCCTGCTCGTAGCGGCCCGCTGTATCTGAGCCTGGTAACGGATGTCTACTCTCGAAAGATCGTTGGCCACCATGTACACGAAGGCATGCATGCTGAATCTGTAGCAACGGCCTTCAAGTAGGCACTTCGAAAGCAGTGCCGGAGCCATACCTTGGTTCATCACTCGGATCGTGGCATCCAATACTGTTCAGCGCTTTACCAGTCGCTGCATGAGCGCCATGGCGTCAGGTGTTCAATGACCGATGGGGACGATTGCTACCAGAACGCGCTAGCTGAGCGAATCAACGGAATCCTCTATTGAGTGGCCCAGAAGACCTGAAACAAGCTCGGGAAATGGTGGGAGAGGCGGTGCTGATTTACAACACGGAGCGGCCTCACATGGCCCTGAAAAACAAAACGCCCGATGCTGTGCATCGGGCGTTTTGAGGTCTGTCGATCTACCTGAAAAGGTGTAAACCTATTTCAGGACTAGACACTATCTATACCGTGATCCAGCTATGGTGGCGATGCGAAGTCCGGCCCAGGCGCGTCGCGCTCCAGTTCGGCCTGCTCGACCAACCATGACCAGAACGCCTCGGCATGGGCGGACATGTATTGATGGGCAGGGCGGGCCAGGTAAAAAGCCTCCGAAGTCGGGACGCGCTGCGCGAAGGGGGCCACCAGGTGCCCGTTGGCAATCATCCCGGCGACCAGGGAAGTGCGCCCTAGTGCCAGTCCATGGCCAAGCGTCGCCATTTCCAGCGCCGTGATCAGAGTGTCGAACTGCATGCCTTGGGAGGGGTCGACGTGGTGGAAACCGGTTTGATTGAGCCAGTAGCCCCAGCCCTCCTCGTAACCGATCACATGCAGCAAGGTGTAGGCCTCCAGCGCTTCAGGCGACTCGGGCGGCTTCTCGCCATTGCTCAGCCGCGGGCTGCACACCGGGAACAGTTCGTCCCAGGTCAGGCGGCTGGACTTCAAGCCTGGCCAGACGCCCTGGCCATAGCGGATCTCCAAGTCCGCATCCTTGCTCCGCTCATCCCGCCAGATATTGCTGGTGAAGCGCAGGCCGATCTCGGGATAACGCGCGCGAAAGCGGGCAAGCCGGGGCGCGAGCCAGGTGGTGAAGAACACCAGGTTGACCCGCACCGTCAGCAGGCGCTTGCGCCCCTGGCCGAACAGTTCGTCCGTCGCAGCCGCGAGGCGCTCGACCGCTTCGTGCACCACCGGCATATAGGCCTGGCCCGCTTCAGTCAGCTCGAGGCCCCGCGGTAGACGCTTGAACAGGCCAACCCCAAGCTGCGATTCCAGCCCCTTGACTTGCTGACTGATCGCCGCCTGAGTGAGATTCAGCTCGGTTGCCGCCTGGGTGAAGTTCAGGTGGCGAGCCGAGGCTTCAAATGAGCGCAGCCAGTTCAGGGGTGGAAGCCTTTTTTTCATCGTAAACACTCGGATTCAGGTCCCTGCGACTTCCATGTCATTTATCAATTGGCCCAACTCAGCGGCGGCCTCGCGTAGCAGCGGAGTATAGGTCAGCAGCTCGTCCAGGCTCTTGCTGATCAACGGCGCATGGGTAAACAGGCAGGCGAACAGCCTTCCGTCGCGGCCGGTGATCGGTACGGCGCAGGCCACCAGGCCATCGACGAACTCTTCATTGTCGGTGCCCAGGTCGTCTGCTCGCGTTTTCAGCAAGGCGGCTTCAAGAGCAGCAGTGCAGGTCAGGGTATTGCGTGCATAGCGACGCAACGGCAGGTTGTTGATGATCCGCTGGCGTCGCTCCTTGGGTAGCGAGCTGAGGTAGAGTTTGCCGCTGGCGGTGCACCAGATCGGCGTATGGCTGCCGACCGGCAGGTGTATCTGCAACGGCCGTTCGCTCTGCACCCGGTCGTAATAAATCATCTCGCAGCCATTGGGGATGGCGATGCCACAGGTCTCGCCGATTTCTGCGGTCAGGCGCTTGAGGATGGCCTGGCGCGGTGCCTTGAAGCGCCCGCTGTACAGCACGCCCAGGGCGATATCGAGCATGCGGTCGCCCGGCACTATCAAGCCGCGCATATTGATTTGCAGGTAGCCATCGCTCTCTAGAACAGCCAACAGGCGGTGGATACTGGGCTTGGGAATATCCAGCTGATAGGCGAGGTCGGCCGGAGACAGGGGCCGCTCGGCCTTGGATACAGCCTCGATGATCTCCAGTACCCGGCCGATCGAAGAGCCTTTCTCTCGCGTTGTGGTGTTCACGTGCTGTCTCCACTGTATGAAGGGCAAGTGCTGAGCAGAACGGCAAAGGCCACGCCCTCTGGGTGGACGTGGCCTCGTGCAGCTCTGGGCTGGCTACCAGCTACTTCATAGTCGGCATGGAAAACTCGGCACCTTCCCGTATCCCAGCCGACGGCCAGCGCTGAGTGATGGTCTTGCGCTTGGTGTAGAAGCGCACGGCATCCGGGCCGTAGGCGTGCAGATCACCGAACAGCGAACGCTTCCAGCCGCCGAAGCTATGGTAGGCCACCGGCACCGGCAGCGGCACGTTGATGCCGACCATGCCGACCTTGATGTGGTCGGAGAAGTAGCGCGCCGCCTCGCCGTCACGGGTGAAGATGCAGGTACCGTTGCCGTATTCGTGGGCGTCGATCAGGTCCATCGCTTCCTGCATGCTGTTCACCCGCACCACCTGCAGCACCGGGCCGAAGATTTCTTCCTGGTAGCTGAGCATCTCCGGGTTGACGTTGTCGATCAGCGTGCCGCCGACGAAGAAGCCGTTCTCGTGCCCGGCCACCTGCGGATTGCGGCCGTCGACCACGATCCGGGCGCCTTGCTCCTCGGCGCTGTCGATGTAGCCGACCACCTTCTGCTGATGGGCTCTGGTGATCACCGGGCCGAAGTCGTTGCTCTTCTCCGAGTAGGCACCAACCTTGAGCGACTGCATGGCCTGCTGCATCTTCTCGATCAGCGCATCGGCGGCCGCATCGCCCACGGCGACGGCCACCGACAGCGCCATGCAGCGCTCGCCGGAGGAGCCAAAGGCGGCACCCAACAGCTGGTTGACCGCGTTGTCCATGTCGGCATCGGGCATCACGATGGCGTGGTTCTTCGCCCCGCCCAAGGCCTGGCAGCGCTTGCCGTTGGCATTGGCGGTCTTGTAGATGTACTCGGCGATCGGCGTCGAGCCGACGAAGCTGACGGCCTGGATGCGTTCGTCGCTGAGCAGCACGTCCACCGCTTCCTTGTCGCCGTTGACCACGTTCATCACGCCATCGGGTAGACCGGCTTCCTGCAGCAGCTGGGCGATGAACAGGGTGGAGCTGGGGTCACGTTCGGACGGCTTGAGGATGAAGCAGTTGCCGCAGACGATGGCCATGGGGAACATCCACAGCGGCACCATCGCTGGGAAGTTGAACGGGGTGATGCCGGCGACCACGCCCAGCGGCTGGAACTCGCTCCAGGAGTCGATGTTCGGGCCGACGTTCTTGCTGTGCTCGCCCTTGAGCAGCTCGGGGGCACCGCAGGCGTATTCGACGTTCTCGATGCCGCGCTGCAGCTCGCCCAGGGCGTCGTGGGAAATCTTGCCATGCTCTTCGCCGATCATCTGCGCGATGCGCTCGGCGTTCTGTTCGAGCAGCTCCTTGAAGCGGAACATCACCCGCGCGCGCTTGATCGGCGGGGTGTTGCGCCACTCGGGGAAGGCGGCTTCGGCGGCGGCGATGGCCTGCTCGACGGTGGCCTTGGAGGCCAGGGCCACCTGCTTACTGACGGCGCCGGTGGAGGGGTTGTACACGTCCTGCAGGCGCGCGGTGTCACTGACGATCTGGCCGTTGATCAGGTGTCCTACTGTGTTCATCGCAACTGTTCCTCGAAAGTAATTCAGGCGGCGGGCTCGCCACCACTAGTGGCTGACAAAAAGGGGCTTACCAGAGCTGCTTGTACAGCTCGACGATCTCTTCGGCGCTCGGCCCGCGCGGGTTGTTGTTCGGCGAACCGGAGGCCAAGGCCTGCTCGGCCATGACCTGCAACTGGTCGAAGAACTGCTGGCGGTCGATGCCGAACTGCGCAGGCGTCGGCACCTGCAGCTCGTCGTTGAGGGCGCGCAGCTCGGCGAGCAGCTTGGCGTTGGCCTCCTCGGTGCTGTCCTGGGCACTGGCCACGCCCATGGCGCGGGCACAGTCGGCATAACGCGCGGCGGCGGCCGGGATGGAGAACTCGGTGACGGTGGGCAGCAGCATGGCGTTGGACAGGCCGTGGGGCACATGGAAGTGCGCGCCGATGGGACGACTCATGCCATGCACCAGTGCCACCGAGGCATTGGAGAAGGCCACCCCTGCCAGGGTCGAGCCGAGCATCATCGCCTCGCGGGCGGCCTTGTCCGCACCGTCGTGGTAGGCGCGGCGCAGGTTCGGGCCGATCAGGCGCATGGCCGCCAGGGCCTGGCAATCGCTGTACAGGCTGGCCTTCTTGCTGACGTAGGCCTCCATGGCGTGGGTCAGGGCATCGATGCCGGTGTCGGCGGTGATACGCGCCGGCAGGCTGAGGGTCAGGCTGAAATCGATCAGCGCCGCCACCGGCATAAAGCCGATGCCGACACAGAGCATTTTCTCGTCGGTCTTCTCGTCGGCGATGATGGTCACCCGGGTGACCTCCGAACCGGTACCCGCAGTCGTCGGTACGGCGATGATCGGCAGGCCGGACTCGATGACGATGCGTGGGAACTTGTAGTCGCGCATCTCGCCGCCATGCTTGGCGAGAATGGCGATGGCCTTGGCGCTGTCGATCGGGCTGCCGCCACCGAGGGCGATGATGCAGTCATAGTCACCGTTGCGCGCTTTTTCGACACCGGCCTGGATGGAGGCCACGGTCGGTTCCGGCACCGTCTCGTCGAACACTTCGGCCTTGATGTCCTGGCTGGCGAGGCGCGCCTGGATGGCGGCGGCGTAGCCCAGCTTGACCATCATCTTGTCGGTGATGATCAGCGGCCGTTTGCAGCCCAGGTTGGCCAGTACGACCGGAATGTCCTGACTGGCGTTCTCGCCGATCTGCATGATGCGAGGAAGTATCACTTGAGTAGACATGGCGACTCCGCTATTTCCAGATGACAAGCAGCGGGGCATGCGTGCTGCACGCCCATGCTGGTTTGTTGAGTAAGGGGGCTGCCGCGAAGCTGAACTCGCGGCCCGGTGCAATTCAGATGCCGCTGGCCTCGACTACCGGGGCCTGGCGGGAAGCCGCTAGCCCGGGCGCCGTTGTAGTCGCAGCCGGAACGACGGCATGACCATCCCTGGGTTCTTGACTCAGGGCCTTGTAGAAGCCGTAGGTGGCCAGCAGCGCCACCACCGAGAACGGCAAGGCCGCCACGATCGAGGCTGTCTGCAGGGCCTTGAGCCCGCCGGCAAACAACAGCACCGCAGCCACGGCACCGATGACCATGCCCCAGAACACCCGGTAGCGAGCCGGCGGGTGCTCATCGCCCATGCAGATCAGGGTGCAGATCACCAGGGTCGCCGAGTCGGCCGAGGTAACAAAGTAGGTCACCAGCATGATGGTGCAGATGCCCGACATCAGCAGGGTCAGCCACTGGCCCAGATCCATAAACTCGATGGTCTTGAACAGCGCCATGGTGATGTCTTCATTGACCGCCGCGGTCACGCCACCGGCGCCGAACAGCTCGATGAAGATCGCGCTGTTGCCGAAGATGGTGATCCAGAAGGCGGACAGTACGGTGGGTGCGATCAGCACGCCGAGGACGAACTCGCGAATGGTGCGGCCCTTGGAGATGCGCGCGATGAACATGCCAACGAAGGGAGCCCAGGCGATCCACCAGCCCCAGTAGAAGATGGTCCACCAGCCCTGCCACTGACCTTCAGGATCGGGGTCGACCCAGAAACCCAACTGCACGGCATTGGCCAGGTAGTCGCCAATATTGGACGCAAATGCGCCGAGCAAGTAGGCCGTAGGACCGAACACCACGAACAGCGTCAGGATCACGATGGTCAGGTGCATATTCAGCTCGCTGAGCAGGCGAATGCCCTTTTTCACACCACTGAGTACCGAGGCGGTAGCGATCACCGAGATCACCGCAATCAGGATCACTTGATTGGTGATCGATACCTCAACCCCCATCAGGTACTGCAGCCCCGCGTTCATCTGCTGGGCGCCCAAGCCAAGGGATGTGGCAATACCGAACACGGTGCCGAACACCGCCAGCAGATCGGCCGCATGCCCCCACGGGCCATAGATGCGCTCGCCCAGCAGTGGATAGAGACTGGAGCGAATCGACAGCGGCAGGCCCTTGCGGTAGGCGAAGTACGCCAGCATCAGGCCAAATACGGCAAACAAGCCCCAGCCGTGCAGCCCCCAGTGGAAGATCGAGATACGCATGGCCACTTGCGCCGCTTCCGCGGTCAGCTTCTGCTCTTCGCCGAAAAATGGCGTGCCCTGAAAGTGATAGATGGGTTCGGCAATACTCCAGAACAGGATGCCGATGCCGATACCGGCGCCAAACAGCATGGAAAACCAAGAGAAATTGCTGAACTCTGGCCTGTCGCCATCATTGCCCAAGCGGATATTGCCAAATCGACTGAAACTCAACCACACCGCGAAGAATAGAAAGAAACTCATCACGCCGATGTAGTACCACGCCAAGTTAGAAGCAATAAAGCCTTTCGCCGCGCTGTAGATACCTCCCGCATATTCGGGATCTATCACGGTAAACAGGACAAAGGCAATAGCCAATAGCGCCGCACCGATTGACATGATCGGATTGGCGCCAGCGAGCAAGCCGCCAGCGGGCATGCCTTTTATTCTATTAGTCATTATCTGTCCCTCTGCATGAGCGACTTAGGGCAAACTTTTTTATATTTGTTTTCATCTTTCACCTTTCAGCTGTTGGTTAACCCTCGGGCCAGTGAGGGCTAAGTTGACCCTGTGAGAAAAACCAACCTCGACATGGGGGATAGCCTTATCCACACGAGCGCCGACACCGCATGAGCGGGCGGCGCAGGTGGCTCTTATTAGCTGCGCCAACAGTATCGTCCAGCAGTCGAAACCCATGAAAACGATACGAAACCTATTGTTATGAAGATGGAAATCGATGAGAAGCAATAAATTGCCAGCCTATGCCCCGCTATTTTTTATGGCTCGACCAGCCAAATCGACACCTGGCTACAGCCACTGGAACCGCTGGCGGGTAATTCTTCGCCGGCCATTCGCCTAACCAAAAGGGGGGTATACAGCCATAAGGAAAAGCCCGTCTAAGACCAATTTTTTATTGCTGGCTGCACTGTTTTTTCATTTCTAGAATCGGCATCAACGAAGTCGACCAGACCGCGCTCGACAGCCAGCCGATTTGTTTCACTGCGAATAGACAAGGGCAAGGCAAAGGTTCTGCGCAAATCAAAGTACTTCGGCAAGGCGTTCAGGCTCACCCATGGTGAACCGGGAACTGGGCAATAGATTACGAACTAAACAATCGCCACTCGGCTGTTTAACTGCAACCGACTGGATCGCTCTCAGAGGGATAAACTGCAATGAACAACAACAATCAATTGCCTTTAACGGGTGTCCGCGTAGTTGATTTCGGTCAGCAGATCGCCGGCCCGGCCGTGGCCATGACCCTGGCTGACCTGGGTGCCACCGTGGTGCACATCGACCCGCCCGAAGGCCCGCAGTGGGATCATCCGGCCAATGCCGTGCTCAACCGCAACAAGAGCTGCCTGCGCCTGGACCTCAAGAGCGAAACCGGGCTGGCCCAGGCCCAGGCACTGATCGACCAGGCCGACATCGTCATCGAGAGCTTCCGCCCCGGGGTCATGCAGCGGTTGGGCATCGACTTTGCCAAGCTGCGCGAGGCCCGTCCCGAGCTGATCACCCTGTCGGTGCCAGGCTTCGCCAGCAACGACGAGCTGCGCCGCGACTGGAAGGCCAGCGAGGCCGTGGTCGCCGCCACCGCCGGTGCCTTCACCGACATGGGCTTCAACCGCGTGCTGCTGGGCCTGAACCCGAGCTTCTCGCCGCTGCCGCTGGGCTCGGCCTACGCCACCACCCTGGCCGCCGCCTCCGTCGCCCTGGCCCTGCAGGCCCGCGAGCGCACCGGCCGTGGCGATGCCATCGAGGTGCCGGTCATTTCCGCCCTGATGGAAGGTCTGTCGTACAACTCCTACGTCATCGAAGGCCTGCCCGAGCGCTACAAGACCATGCGCGAGCTGGAGATCGAGCACCGCAAGGCCAACAACATCGCAATGGACCTCAGCTACGCCGACCTGCAGGAGTACCTGGATCCGTTCTACCGCACCTACAAATGCGCGGACGGGCGTATGTTCTATTGCGTCTGTCCCTCGCACCGCAACCATGCCAAGCGCGCCCTGATCGCGCTGGGCATCTACGACGAACTGGTCGCCGAAGGCTTGCCAGAAGTTAACGACCTGCATGCACCTATCAGCGAGTGGGACGGCGAAACCTCCATCGGTGTCTACCCACTGCCGAAGAAGTGGGCCGATATTATCTCGGCGAAGATGAAGCAAGCCTTCCTGACCAAGACCTCCGAGGAGTGGGGCACGATCTTCGGCGAAGGCCAGATTCCCGGCGCACCTCACCGTACCACCCAGGAGTGGATCAACCATGAGCACACCAACGCCGCGGGCCTGATCGTCGAAGTCGATGACCCGGAGTACGGCCTGATGAAGCAGCCCGGCCCGTTCGCCTGGCTGGAAGAGTGCGCCGCGCAGATGATCACGCCACGCCCGCGCCGCAACGTCAGCTTCGAGCAGGCCCTTGCCGAGCTGAGCGCAGTGGCCGCCGCACACCCGGCCACCTATCCGCTCGGCGCTGCCGTGCGGCCCGCCAGCAACGCCGGCTGGCTCGACGGCCTGCGTATCCTCGACCTGACCAACGTGATCGCCGGCCCGCACTCCTCCGCGTTTCTCGCCCGCTTCGGTGCCGAGGTGATCAAGCTCGACCCGGTCAAGCCGCTGTACGATCCGCTGATCGGCACCCTGTTCACCTTCCAGACGGGCATGGGCAAGCGTAGCGCCTTGGTCGACATCATGAGCGAGGAGGGCCGCGAGGTATTCAACCGCCTGGTGCGTTCGATGGACATGGTGGTGATCAACGCCCCCGAGCGTCAGCTCAAGTCCCTGGGGCTGGACCACGCCAGCCTGCAGGCGGTCAACCCGGGCGTATTGTTCTGCCGTCTCGATTGCCTGGGCGGCCCTTTGCCCGGCCCGAAGAGCGACTACATCGGCTACGACGACATCATCCAGGCGCACAGCGGGATCATGAGCCGTTTCGGCGGGCCGCAAACCCCGGAAGAGCACGCCCACCTCGGCACTTTGGACGTCAACTGCGGCTTCGCCGCCGGCCTGGGCATGGCGGTGTCGATCTACCACAAGCTCAAGACCGGCCAGCCGACCCGTTCGCGCACCTCGCTGTCGGCCGTCACCAACTTGGCGCAGCTGTCGTTTGCCTTCGACTACGCCGGCCGCGCGCCCTTCAACGAGCCATCCGGCCGTGAAGTCCTGGGCCACAACGCGCTGTCGCACTTCTATAAAACAGCCGAGGGTTGGCTCTACCTTGACTCCAAGGCGTCCGAACTGCCCCAGCTGGAGCGGGTCGAGGGGCTGGAAGGTATCAGTCAAGCCGCGGATGTCGGCGTCTTTCTGGAGAGTGCGCTGCAGGCCGCACCAGCCGGTTACTGGGCAGAGAAGCTGCAGGCAGCCGACATTGCCGCCGCCGTTCCACAGTCCATCGAGTCGCTGCGCGCCCAGTACAGCCGTGAGGGCGATGGTAGCGTGGGTATCGACAAGGGCAGTTTCGCCTTCTCGATCCACCACAACCACCCAAGCGGCCACTGCCTGACGCAGATCGACCACTTGGCGATCCGCCCGGCCGAGGCCAGCATCAAGGCTGTTTCCCTGCCTGAGCGCTGGGGGCATTCCACCCGCGAAGTCCTGGCCGATGCTGGTTACAGCGCGGCGCAGATCGAGTCGATGATCGAGCGCAACATCGCCAGCCTTGGCTGGGCCAAGGAGTTCCTGCCCAGCTAGATTCAAAGCTTGTAAAGTCAGGGTTTGTAAAAAATAGCGCAACAGCGCAACGGGTATGTGGCGGCGATCGCAGCAAGCGAGCGTGTTTCACAAACGCTCAATCCCCTGCATAGCGGGCGGGACTTAGGTCTCGCCCGTTTTGTTTGAGTCGTCAAGAATAACGCCCGTCCAGAATCGGTCGAGCACGTAGGGGGGATGTCGATCATCGCTCGCCCGCAAAACACTCTGCGAATCATCGTCTCGGGGCTTGGTTTTTTAAAAAAAGCCCGCCGGTTATGCCGTGCGGGCTTTGGCGTTTCTGGCTGCCGCTCAGTGTTTGCTGCCTTGGGCGGGCATCGCCAGCAACTGCTTTTCCTGATTCCAGTCGAAGGGTTCGTCGTTCTCCTGGGCGTAGAAGCGGCGCTCCTCGAGGGCCTGGTACATCTCGATTTCTTCGTCGGGCATAAAGTGCAGGCAGTCACCACCGAAGAACCACAGCAGGTCGCGGGGGACCAGGTGGGCGATCTGCGGGTAACGCTGGAAGATCTGGCTGATCAGGTCCTGGCCCAGGTAGAGGCTGGCTTCCGGATCGCTGGGCAGGTCGGCGAGCAGTTCGTCGTAGCGCTCCAGATACATGGCATGGCTGTCATCGAGAATCTGCTCGGCTTCGCCCAGGGCCACCAGAATGGTGCGCAAATGGTTGAGCAGGGCGAGGTGGTGGTCGATGTGGGCGTTGGCCATGGGGCAATCCTGTAGGTAAAACGGGCGCGCAAGTATAAGGCTCGCGTCGCCCGCTGTCCTGTCTGCTTAACGGACCTTGCCGGCACCCAGGGTCAGTTCGTCTTTGGCGAAATCGTCGACATCGATCACCACTCGGCGCGCCGCCTCGGCCTGCTGCAGCGCGTGGCCTTCCTCCTCGCTCAATACCCCGGCGCTAACCGCGGCTTCGATCAGGCTTTGCCCTGGCAGCGGCTGTACCTGGTCCGCCTTGACGGCCTTGTGCAGCTTTTTCTGCAGCGGTTGTACCTCGCGCAGCAGGTTCATGGCGTATTGCAGGGCACCCACCGGATCCTGTTCGCCTTGCGGGCGGTAGCAGCCTTCGAGCAGTTCCTCCAGGGCTGGGTCGTCGCTGTTGCGGCCGATGATCTCGGCGATTTGCGCGTCCAGTTCGTCGCTGGGGCCTTTATGGCGACGGCCGAAGGGCAGGACCAGCACGCGCAGGGCGCAGCCAAGGATTTTGTTGGGGAAGTTGCCGAGCAGCTCTTCCAGGGCCTGTTCGGCCTTGCCCAGGCTTTCTTCCACGGCCCAACGCAACAGCGGCTGGGAATGTTCCGGGTAGCCCAGGTCGTGGTAGCGCTTGAGCGCCGCCGAGGCCAGATACAGGTGGCTGAGGACATCGCCCAGGCGCGCGGACAGGCGCTCGCGGCGTTTCAGTTCGCCGCCCAGCAGCATCATGCTGGTGTCGGCGAGCAGGGCGAAGGCCGCGGCCAGACGATTGAGGGCGCGGAAGTAGGGACGGCTGATGCGGTCGCCCGGCACCTGGCTGAAGACGCCCAGCCCGAGGCTGAGCACCAGGCTGCTGGCGGCGTTGCTGACGGCGAAGCCGATATGTTGCAGCAGCAGTTGGTCGAACTCCTGCAGCGCCTGGTCCTGGTCTTCGCGGCCGGCCAGGGCCATTTCCTTGAGTACATAGGGGTGGCAGCGAATCGCCCCCTGACCAAAGATCATCAGGTTGCGCGAGAGGATATTGGCCCCCTCCACGGTGATAAAGATCGGCGCACCCTGCCAGGAGCGGGCCAGGTAGTTGTTGGGGCCCATGACGATGCCCTTGCCGCCGTGCACGTCCATGGCGTGACTGATGCAGTCGCGGCCGCGTTCGGTGAGGTGGTACTTGAGGATCGCCGAGAGCACCGAGGGTTTCTCGCCCAGGTCCACTGCGTTGGCGGTGAGAATGCGCGCGCTGTCCATCAGCCAGGCGTTGCCGCCGATACGCGCCAGAGCTTCCTGGATGCCTTCGAAGGCGGCCAGCGGCACGTTGAACTGCTCGCGGATCTGGCTGTACTGGCCGGTGGTCAGGCTGGTGAACTTGGCCGCGCCGGTACCGACTGCCGGCAGGGAGATCGAGCGGCCCACGGACAGGCAGTTCATCAGCATCATCCAGCCCTTGCCGAGCATCTCCTGGCCGCCGATCAGGTACTCCAGCGGGATAAACACATCCTTGCCGGAGTTGGGACCGTTCATAAAGGCCGCGCCGAGGGGCAGATGGCGACGGCCGATCTCGACCCCGGGCGTTTCGGTGGGTACCAGGGCCAGGCTGATGCCCAGGTCTTCCTCTTCACCCAGCAGATGCTCGGGGTCGTAGGCCTTGAAGGCCAGACCGAGCAGGGTGGCGACGGGGCCAAGGGTGATATAGCGCTTTTCCCAGTTCAGGCGCAGGCCGATCACTTCTTCGCCTTGCCATTGGCCCTTGCAGATGATCCCGGTGTCCGGCATGGCACCGGCGTCGGAGCCGGCCAGAGGGCCGGTGAGGGCGAAGCAGGGGATGTCTTCACCGCGCGCCAGGCGCGGCAGGTAATGCTCGCGCTGGGTGTCGGTGCCATAGTGCAGCAGCAGCTCGGCCGGGCCCAGGGAGTTGGGCACCATCACGGTGGAGGCCAGGTCGCCGGAGCGGGTGGCCAGCTTCATCGCTACCTGGGAGTGGGCGTAGGCGGAAAAGCCCTTGCCGCCGTACTGCTTGGGGATGATCAGGGCGAAGAAGCCGTGCTGCTTGATATGCGCCCAGGCCTCGGCGGGCAGGTCCATCTGCTGGCCGATCTGCCAGTCGCTGACCATGGCGCAGAGGTCTCCGGTGGGGCCGTCGATAAAGGCCTGTTCTTCTTCGCTGAGTTGTGCCTTGGGGTAGGCGAGCAGGGTGTCCCAATTCGGTCGGCCGCTGAACAGTTCGCCATCCCACCAGACTGTGCCGGCTTCGATGGCATCGCGTTCGGTGGCCGACATCGGCGGCAGCACCCGCTTGAACCAGGCGAACAGTGGTGCGCTGAACAGGCGGCGGCGTTGCTCCGGCAGGGCCAGGGGCAGGGCCACGGCCAGCAGGACCAGCCAGAGCACGGCCATCAGCCAGACGGGAGCATGACTGAATATGCCCATCAGCAGCAGGTAGCCGGCTGTTACACCGAGGGCGCTCCAGGGCGGCGTGCGGCGGTGGGCCAGGTAGGCCGTGCCAAGGACCAGGACGAGTAACCAGATAACGAGCATGAGAATCCTCCGTGATGACAAGGTGCCGAATAACACCTTAACAAGCTTAGTCGCCGCGTGTGGCGACAAGAGCGGTGAGCTTGGCCGAATCGTCGTGACATGGGCACGATCAGCCGTCTTAGACTGCAGCCACAGTCATGGAGGAAGTCTGATGCGTGAATACCTCGAGCCCGGCCGCTTCATCGATAGTGACCACCCCGCGCTGGTGGAGTTCGCCGAAAATACTCGGGGGGCCAGTCGCGACCCGCGCCAGCAGGCGATCAGCCTGTACCAGGCGGTGCGTGACCGGATCCGCTACAACCCCTATGTATTCAGCCGCGACCCGGAGAGCCTGAAGGCCAGTCAGGCGTTGCTGGCCGGGGAGAGCTACTGCGTGCCCAAGGCCGCGCTGCTCGCCGCCTGTGCCCGACATTGCGGCATCCCGGCGCGGATCGGCCTGGCCGATGTGCGCAACCACCTGGCCACTGCGCGCCTGCTCGAGTTGCTGCGCAGCGAGGTGTTCGCCATGCACGGCTACACCGAACTGTACCTCGAAGGGCGTTGGGTCAAGGCCACGCCGGCCTTCAACGAGGCGCTTTGCCGGGTGTTCGGGGTTGCTCCGCTGGAGTTCGATGGCCTGACGGACAGCGTATTCCACCCCTTCAACCAGAAGGGCGAGCGTTATATGGAGTACCTGCACGACCATGGCCAGTTTGCCGATGTGCCGGAGCAGTTGTTCTTCGGCCATCTCGCGCGCTGCTACCCGCACCTGTTTGCCGACGGTGCGCCAGCGCTGATGGGGGATTTTCAGGCGGAGGCCGGTACCTGAGCCGACAAGGTTCCGGGCGGTTTTCGATTGCGCCTGTGGCCTGTCGGGGTCACAGACGTGCGGCTTGCCGGCAGCCTCTGGGGCGTTGTATTGATGGCTTCGATAGGCACCATCGAGACAGCGGGGTTTCTTCTTTCCCTGGCGCTGTTAGGCTGCGGCCCTGTCATTAGCCGGGCCGCAACCGCGGTTTTTACCCTCAAAGGGCTGCGGCGGCCGCCGTGCAGACGCTAGACTTGGCAGGGCCATGCGCTGGCGTCGGGGGCGCGGCTTCTTCTCGAATCCTCTTCTTATCGGGTGCGCACATTTTTATGAGTACCGCTCTGTCCATTCGCCAGTTGAGCAAGACCTATGGCAACGGCTTCCAGGCCCTGCACGGCATCGATCTGGATGTCGCCGAGGGCGACTTCTTCGCCTTGCTCGGCCCCAACGGTGCCGGCAAGTCCACCACCATCGGCATTCTTTCCACCCTGGTGACCAAGACCAGCGGCACGGTCAATGTGTTCGGTCATGATCTGGACCGGGAGCCCTCGGCGCTCAAGCGTTGCCTGGGCGTGGTACCCCAGGAGTTCAACTTCAACCAGTTCGAGAAGGCCTTCGACATCGTCGTGACCCAGGCCGGCTACTACGGCATACCGGCGCGCATCGCCAAGGAGCGCGCCGAGCAGTACCTCAACCAGCTCGGCCTGTGGGGCAAGCACAATGTGCCCTCGCGCGAACTGTCCGGCGGCATGAAGCGCCGCCTGATGATCGCCCGTGCCCTGGTCCATCAGCCGCGCCTGCTGATCCTCGACGAGCCCACCGCCGGGGTCGATATCGAGTTGCGCCGCTCGATGTGGAGCTTCCTCACCGAACTCAACCAGCAGGGCATCACCATCATCCTGACCACCCACTACCTGGAAGAGGCCGAGCAGCTGTGCCGCAACATCGGCATCATCGATCACG
The DNA here is from genome assembly GCA_041621875.1 of Pseudomonas sp. Taxonomy (GTDB): domain Bacteria; phylum Pseudomonadota; class Gammaproteobacteria; order Pseudomonadales; family Pseudomonadaceae; genus Aquipseudomonas. The sequence continues at coordinate 18,497 of JBFJZW010000042.1, forward strand.
GCCGCATCGTCGAAAACACCAGCATGAAGACGCTGCTGAAGACCCTGCATGTGGAGACCTTCCTGCTCGACCTCAAGGAGTCCATGCTGGTGCCGCCGCAGCTGATCGGTTACCCGGCGCAGCTGCTCGACCACCACACCCTGGAGGTGCAGGTCGACAAGAGCCAGGGCATTACCGAGCTGTTCCGCCAGTTGGCCCAGCAGAATATCGAGGTGCTCAGTTTGCGTAACAAGAGCAACCGTCTGGAGGAGTTGTTCGTCTCCCTGGTCGAGAAGAACCTGGTCAAGGAGGCGGTATGAGCACGGCTTATCTGAATTCCGAATTCGCCGCCAATATGGTGGCCCTGCGCACCATCGTTTATCGCGAGATCCGCCGCTTTACCCGCATCTGGCCGCAAACCTTGCTGCCGCCGGCGATCACCATGGTTCTGTACTTCGTCATCTTCGGCAACCTGATCGGCCGGCAGATCGGCGATATGGGCGGCTTCAGCTATATGGAATACATCGTGCCCGGGCTGATCATGATGTCGGTGATCACCAACTCCTATGGCAACGTGGTGTCGAGCTTCTTCGGCAGCAAGTTCCAGCGTTCCATCGAGGAACTGATGGTCTCGCCGGTATCGCCGCATATCATCCTCACCGGCTATGTCATCGGCGGCGTGCTGCGCGGCCTGGCGGTGGGCTTTATCGTCACCTTGCTGTCGCTGTTCTTCACCAAGCTGCAGGTCCACCACCTGGGCGTGACCGTGCTGGTGGTGTTGCTGACCGCGACCATTTTTTCCCTGGGCGGGTTTATCAACGCGGTGTTTGCACGCAACTTCGACGATATTTCGATTATCCCGACCTTCGTGCTCACGCCGCTGACCTACCTGGGCGGGGTGTTCTATTCGATCAGCCTGCTGCCGCCGTTCTGGCAAACGGTGTCCCTGGCCAACCCGGTGCTGCATATGGTCAACGCCTTCCGTTACGGCATTCTCGGCGTCTCGGATATTCGTATCGGCGTGGCCATCGGCTTTATGCTGGTGGCCGCCGCGTTGCTGTATGGCGTGTGCATCCGTCTGCTGGTCAGCGGTCGTGGCATGCGTCAGTAAGGCGGGCTGTCCGGGGGCTGTTCTCGTCTTATTGTGAGCGCGAATAAAACGGCAACAGACCCTAATATCGGGAAACATTTTTAACGGCTGATTGTCGCGGCCCGGCCATTAGACTCGGCCTCTACAAAATAATAGGGGTTGTATATGTTTTCCCGTCCGCAGGCGTTTCTCTGTTCGGCCTTGTGGTTGCTCGTCGTGGCCGCTGCGCCGGTACTGGCCAATCAGGCCCCCCTGGTTGAAGTGGTTCAGGCAGAAAAAATCCTGGTGCGCAACGAGCTGATCACCTTCGGCTCCCTGCGTTCGGACGAGTCGGTGATGATCCGCCCGGAAATCGCCGGTCGCCTGGCCACCCTGCATTTTCGCGAAGGCCAGAGCGTCGAGGCCGGTACCCTGCTGGTCAGCCTGGACGATGCCATCACCCGCGCCGAACTGGCCCAGGCCAGGGCCAACCTGAACCTGGCGGAAAGCAACTTCCAGCGCGCGCAGATGCTGTTCAAGCGCGGGGCCAGCAATGCCCAGGCTCTGGATGAAGCCAGCGCCCAGCAGCAGGCGGCCCGCGCGACCCTGGCGCTGTCCCAGGCGCGCCTGGACAAGACGCGGATTCTTGCGCCCCATACCGGGGTGTTGGGCCTGCGCCATGTCAGCCCCGGCGATTACCTGAGCGAAGGCCAGGACATCGTCAACCTGGAGGTGCTCGATCCGCTCAAGGTGGAGTTCCGTATTCCGCAAAAGGCGGTCAGCCAGATCCACCTCGGCCAGCCCATCGAGATCGGCCTGGATGCCTACCCCGGCGAGCGTTTTGTCGGCGAGATCTTCGCCATCAACCCGCGCCTGGACGAGGCCGGGCGCAGCCAGGCGATCCGTGCCTATATCGATAATGCCGATGGGCGTCTAAGCCCCGGTCAGTTCGTCAAGGTCTCGGTGATTCTCGCCGAACGCCCCGAGGCCCTGGTGATCCCCGAGGAAGCGGTGATGCCGGTGGGCGAACGCCTGCTGGTCAACCTGGTGGTGGACGGCAAGGTCGAGCTGCGCGAGGTCAAGCTGGGCAAGCGTTTTGACGGCAAGGTCGAGGTACGCGAAGGTTTGGTCGGCGGCGAAGTATTGATCAGCGCTGGCTGGCAGAAGGTGCGCGAGGGCATGGCGGTGCGCACTAAGGTGGTGGAGCCCCGCCCGACGGAGAGCGGCCAATGACGCTGTCGGATATCTGTATCCGCCGACCGGTGTTCGCCACCGTGCTGTCGCTGATCGTGGTGCTGCTCGGCCTGATGGCCTATCAGCGCCTGAGCGTACGCGAATACCCGAACATCGACGTGCCCATCGTCACGGTCAACGTCGGCTATCCCGGAGCCAGTCCGGAGATCATGGAGTCCCAGGTCGCCCAGCCGATCGAGGATGTGCTCTCGGGCATCGAGGGGCTGGATTTCGTCAGTTCCATCAGTCGTTCGGAAAACACCCAGATCACGGCCCAGTTCAAGCTGGGCACCAGCAGCGACGAGGCGGCCAACGACGTCCGCGACCGCCTGGGCCGGGTGCGTGGGCTGCTGCCGGACGAGATCGACGAGCCCATCGTGCAGAAGGTCGAGGCCGATGCCCAGCCGGTGATCTGGCTGGCGTCCTACAGCGAACGCTTCAACGCCATGGAGATCACCGATGTGCTGGAGCGGGTGATCAAGGATCGCCTGCAGACCATCCCCGGCGTCGCCGAGGTGCAGATTCGCGGCGGCCGCACCCTGGCCATGCGCATCTGGCTCGACCCGGAAAAACTCGCCGCGCACAACCTCACCGTGCAGGACGTCGAA